>NZ_CP032828.1:0-300000 GCF_003660165.1 Sphingomonas paeninsulae | reverse complement strand
ATTGCCTATATCGTTCTTTATCGCACGTTTGTCATTATGATAACGGTCCGTTGGATTGGAACTATAGATGAAGACACGTGCCGCCGTTGCATTCGAAGCCAAAAAGCCGCTTGAGATTGTTGAAGTCGATCTGGATGGGCCACGCGCGGGCGAAGTGCTGGTCGAGATCATGGCGACCGGCATTTGCCATACCGATGCCTATACGCTCGACGGTCTGGACAGCGAGGGCATCTTTCCGTCGATCCTCGGGCACGAAGGCGCAGGCATTGTGCGTGAGATCGGCGCGGGCGTGACGAGCGTTGCTGTCGGCGATCACGTCATCCCGCTCTACACGCCCGAATGTCGCCAGTGTAAATCATGCCTGTCGGGTAAAACCAACCTGTGTACCGCGATCCGCGCGACGCAAGGGAAAGGCGTGATGCCAGACGGTACCAGTCGGTTCAGCTACAAAGGCCAGTCGATCTTTCATTATATGGGCTGTTCGACCTTCTCGAACTTCACCGTGTTACCGGAGATCGCGGTCGCCAAGATCCGCACCGATGCGCCGTTCAAGACGAGTTGCTACATCGGATGCGGTGTCACGACGGGCGTGGGCGCTGTGGTCAACACCGCAAAGGTTCAGGTCGGCGACAATGTGATTGTATTCGGCCTTGGCGGCATCGGCCTGAATGTATTGCAGGGCGCACGGCTGGCGGGCGCAGGCATGATCATCGGTGTCGATATTAACCCCGACCGCGAGGAATGGGGCCGCAAGTTCGGTATGACCCACTTCGTCAATCCAAAGGACGTCAGTGATATTGTCGCACACCTTGTCGCTCTGACGGATGGTGGTGCTGACTATACGTTTGATTGCACAGGCAACACGACGGTGATGCGTCAGGCGCTGGAAGCCTGTCACCGTGGCTGGGGAACGAGTATCGTCATCGGCGTGGCAGAGGCGGGCAAGGAAATCAGCACACGTCCGTTCCAGCTTGTCACCGGCCGTAACTGGCGCGGCACGGCCTTCGGCGGAGCCAAGGGGCGGACCGACGTCCCCAAAATCGTCGACTGGTACATGAACGGCAAGATCGAGATTGACCCGATGATTACCCACGTCCTGACCCTGGAAGAGATCAACAAGGGTTTCGACCTGATGCACTCCGGGGAGAGCATCAGGAGCGTCGTGGTCTTCTAATATTTTTCTGAACACTGTGGAGATTAAAATGACAACAAAGCCTCTCATCCATCCTTCGGTCGACCAGGGCGTTGTTTCAGGGTCGGGGAGTTTTTCCGGCGGAACGCTCGCCTGTCTTTGCGCTGATAATGCAGTGAAAGTCGCGGTGAAGAGCGATGTTCTTCATAACCATGCCTGCGGTTGTTCCAAATGCTGGAAGCCAGCGGGTGCCACGTTCGCTGTGATTGCAGTTGTGCCGCGCGATACAGTGTCAATCACGGAAAACGGCGAAAAACTTGCCATCGTCGATGAGTCCGCTGCCATTCAGCGCCATGCCTGCACCGTTTGCGGGACACATCTCATCGGACGTATCGAAAACAAGAGTCATCCGTTTCACGGGCTGGATTTTGTTCATGCAGAATTGTTCGAGGAAAAGGGCGCAACGCCGCCAAGCTTCGCCGCATTTGTATCGTCGATCATTGAGCAGGGCTATGATCCTGCAGCGATGGGTGCCGTACGTGGTCGCCTGGAAGAGCTGGGCCTCAGCCCCTATGATTGCCTGTCGCCACCGCTGATGGATGCGATCGCCACCAGCGTTGCAAAGTCTAAAGCTGCCTGATGGCGATTGAAGTCATTTCGGAAAATGCCAGCCACGGTGGCGTGCAGGGGGTGTATAAACACGCGTCTGCCGCCACGGGCACGGACATGACATTTTCGGTCTTCGTTCCATCGCATGAGCCGGGTGCGAAGCTGCCGGTTGTCTGGTATCTTTCGGGTTTGACCTGCACGTCGGCAAACGTCACTGAGAAGGGCGAATTTCGAGCGGCCTGTGCTGAACTCGGTCTGATCTTCGTTGCACCCGATACTTCGCCGCGCGGGGATGGTGTCTCAGACGACGCTGACGGTGGTTATGATTTCGGGCTGGGCGCGGGCTTTTACGTCGATGCGACTCAGGAACCATTTGCGAAAAACTATCGGATGTGGAGTTATATCACTGACGAACTCCCAGCGTTTGTTGCGCAGCATTTTCCAGCGGACAGGACGCGACAGTCGATCATGGGGCATTCGATGGGTGGCCATGGCGCGTTAACGATCGCGCTGCGCAACGCCGATGTTTATCGCGCAGTTTCCGCATTCTCGCCCATTGTCGCGCCTTCGCAGGTTCCGTGGGGCGAAAAAGCGCTGTCCGGATATCTGGGCGGCGATCGGGCAACATGGCGCCTTCACGATGCGGTTGCGCTGATCTACGATGGTGCGCGCTTCCCCGACATTCTGGTGGATCAGGGAGAGGCCGATCAGTTCTTGGCGGTGCAGCTCAAGCCATCATTGCTTGCCGAAGCCTGTAACGAGGCCGGTATCGCATTAACGCTCAGGTTGCAGCCGGGTTATGATCACAGCTACTATTTCATATCAACCTTTATGGCCGATCATTTGCGTTGGCACGCTGAGCGATTGTATTAAGCGAGCAATCCTGCCGCCATTGATAACCGCCGGGTTCGCGGCTCGGTTCAGAATCCGCTTTGTGAATGTAGCTATTCGATCGAGTTTCGCGAGGTGGTTAACGCCAATGATGGCGAGGAGAGCGACAAAGGTCTGATGTTATGACGTTAAGCTTGAGCGATCGCATGATCGTCGAACAACTGGTCGTGACGCACGCGGGAAGCCGTGGTGCCTTACTTCCGCTTCTCCATGCAATTCAGCGGGAGATCGGATTTATCCCGGACGAGGCGGTGCCAATGATAGCGGCTGGCCTAAATCTGAGCCGCGCGGATGTGCACGGTGTTGTTACTTTCTACCATGATTTCAGGCGTCAACCCGCGGGCAGACATGTTGTGAAATTCTGTCGTGCCGAAGCGTGTCAGGCGCGAGGCAGTGCTGCGATTGAAACCGCTATGGCTTTAAAGCTGGGCGTAGCGATGGGTGATACCCGCGACGATGGGCATATCAGCCTGGAAGCTGTTTATTGCCTGGGATTATGCGCCACCGGACCCAATGCAATGGTCGACGGGCAACCGTTTTCGCGCATCGATCACGCTGCAGTGAGTCGTATTGCTGACATGGTGTCTGTATGACGCGCGTTTATATTTCAGGTGATATGGCCTCCGTCGCCCTTGGTGCAGACGCAGTGGCGGACGCCTTCGCGCGTGAAAATGTGGAAGTGATACGCACCGGCAGTCGGGGGTTGTTCAGAATTGAGCCGCTGGTCGAAGTTGAAACAGTCGATAGCCGCATCGGCTTTGGTCCGGTAACGCCGGGTGACGTTGCCGCTGTGTTGAGCGGATCTCATCCAAATCGTCTCGGTGACATTGCCGAATTGGACTTCTTCGCCCGCCAGCAAAGGTTCACGTTTCAAAGGGTCGGCGTCTGCGATCCCTTGAGCCTTGAGGATTACGAAACCTCCGGCGGGTGGGTCGGCCTCGAGAAAGCGCAGTCCGTTTCACCGCAACAAATCATCGATATTATCAAAGCATCGGGCCTCCGCGGGCGGGGTGGTGCCGGTTTTCCGACGGGTATCAAGTGGCAGACCGTTCTCGATGCCAGCGGCCCTGAGAAGTTTATCGTCTGCAACGCCGATGAGGGAGACAGCGGAACATTTGCCGATCGGATGCTCATGGAAGGCGATCCTTTCTGCCTCATTGAGGGTATGGCGATAGCCGCGCACGCAACCGGCGCGCAATATGGCTTTGTCTACATCCGTTCCGAATATCCGTTTGCCATCGACGTCATGAGACGCGCAATCGCCTTGTCGTCAGCAAAGATCGCGCCGTTTATTCTGGAGGTTCGCGAAGGAGCGGGGGCCTATGTGTGCGGTGAGGAAACCGCATTGCTCGACTCGATTGAGGGCAAGCGCGGACAGGTGAGAGCGAAGCCTCCGCTTCCGGCCCATGTTGGCCTTTTCGGTGCGCCAACGGTGATCAACAATGTCCTGAGCCTGGCCGCCGTGCCGTATATAATGAGCCAGGGCGCTGCAAAATACGCGGACGTCGGCTTTGGACGCTCCCGGGGTACTATGCCGGTGCAACTTGCGGGAAACATACGGAACGGGGGCCTGTTCGAGATCGGCTTTGGTGTCACTCTGGGGTTTCTTGTCAATGATATTGGTGGCGGTACGGCAAGCGGCCGCCCCGTGCGAGCCGTGCAGGTCGGTGGTCCCCTTGGCGCATATTTCTCGCCATCGAGCTTCGATATGCCGTTCGATTACGAGACTTTCGCACAGAATGGCGGTTTAATCGGCCATGCTGGTGTCACCGTCTTCGACGATACCGTCGACATGGCACATATGGCCCGCTTCGCCATGGAATTCTGTGCGGTCGAAAGCTGCGGAAAGTGTACTCCGTGCCGGATTGGATCGACCCGTGGCGTGGAAACGATCGACAGGATTCTCGCAGGGGGCGAGAGCGTGATCGCGTCGAGCAATTGCCGCAGATCCGCAATGCAAAGCAGACAGAGCGCAGTACCGAGCAAGAGATCGAACTTTTGCGCGATCTTTGCGACACGATGAAGCATGGCTCACTTTGCGCGTTAGGCGGTTTTGCGCCTTACCCCGTTCTCAGCGCCCTTGACCTCTTTCCTGAGGATTTTCGGAAAAGGCATATTGGTGGGTGATGCTGATCAGCGCGAACCCAGAAATTCAGAATGCCAATCAGGGCCACAAGCTGTTGGAAGCCTGCGCGCTGAGCTTCGCTGGTTATGCCGATGTTTGCGCCGATCGTGCTGTTCCGCTGGAAACACCGGTGTCGCTCGAGTTTGACGGTATCGGGTACGCCGTGATGATGGCCACGCCAACGGACCTTGAAGATTTTGCGATCGGGTTTTTCATGACCGAGGGGCTGATCGACGGCCCGGCTTCGATCCGCGCGGTGAATATTCACCCGATCGAGGGCGGCTGGATTGTTCGTCTGTTCTCGACCGGATGCGCGATGGAACGGGTCCTTGCGCGTGCGCGCACCAGAATAGCGGAAAGCAGTTGCGGATTATGTGGCATCGAAAATATCGAGCAGGCGCTCCGTCCCTTGCCACCGGCTACATCCGGGCCGACCGTCGCTCGGTCGGCGATTGCCAAAGCGCTGGAAAAGCTTTCTGATTTTCAGCCTTTGAGCCGCATGACCGGCGCTGCGCATGCCGCTGCATTTGCAACACCTGACGGTGACATCAGGCTTGTCCGAGAAGATGTTGGACGCCACAATGCTCTCGACAAGCTTATCGGGGCGATGCGCCAGGCTGATATCGATGCTGGCCAAGGGTTCATTCTGCTTTCTGCGCGCTGCAGTTATGAGCTTGTCGAAAAAGCCGTGCGGGCTGGGTGTTCGATGCTGGTGACCATTTCTGCTCCAACCAGCCTTGCTGTGGAGCGTGCTGCATCCTGCGGCCTAACGCTTGGCGTGCTGGCGCGCCGGGATTCAATGCTTGTTGTGAACGATCCGAAAGGACGTTTTTTATGAACAGGCACCCTGTCGATCGCAAGGCGCACGAATTCTTCGGTTCAATCTGCGGCCGATTATTTACGGGACACCAACTATGGCTTGGCTAGGTGAAATCGATCTCGGCACGAAGGCGGCACCCGCTTTAGCGCAAACCATGGTTTCCCTGACGATCGATGGCCAGACTATCGAGGTTCCCGAAGGCACGTCGGTCATGCGCGCGGCGGCGTTGATGGGCACGACGATCCCCAAGCTGTGCGCCACCGATACGCTCGAAGCCTTTGGATCCTGCCGACTTTGCCTGATCGAGGTCGAAGGCCGTAATGGATATCCCGCATCGTGCACGACGCCGGTGATGCCAGGCATGGTGGTGCGCACTCAAACCGAAAAGCTGAAGCAGCTCCGCAAGGGCGTGATGGAGCTGTATATTTCAGACCATCCGCTCGATTGCCTGACCTGTCCCGCAAATGGCGACTGCGAGTTGCAGGACATGGCGGGGGCGGTTGGTCTGCGCGACGTTCGGTATGGCTATGATGGCGCAAACCATCTCGATGCGCCCAAGGACGAGAGCAATCCCTATTTTGCGTTCGACCCAACCAAATGCATTGTCTGTTCGCGATGTGTGCGGGCTTGTGACGAGGTTCAGGGGACTTTTGCGCTGACCATCGAGGCGCGCGGTTTTGAATCGGTCGTCAGCGCGAGCCAGAGTGAAAGCTTTCTTTCGTCCGAATGTGTTTCCTGCGGTGCCTGTGTGCAGGCCTGCCCAACCTCGGCGTTGCAAGAGAAAAAGGTAATCGAAGTTGGCACGCCCGATCGTGCCGTGGTCACCACCTGCGCCTATTGCGGTGTTGGCTGCACCTTCCGCGCTGAAATGCGCGGCGAGGAGCTGGTCCGCATGGTGCCGTGGAAAGAAGGCAAGGCAAATCACGGGCATAGCTGCGTGAAAGGGCGTTTTGCCTGGGGTTATGCCAATCACAGCGAGCGCGTCCTGAACCCGATGATCCGGCAAAGTGTAGACCAGCCTTGGCGCGAGGTAAGCTGGGACGAAGCCATCGCTTACACCGCGTCCGAATTCCGCCGTATTCAGGCTCGCTATGGTGTGCGCTCGGTCGGTGGCATCACATCGTCGCGTTGTACCAACGAAGAAACGTTTCTCGTGCAAAAGCTCATTCGACAGGGCTTTGGCAATAATAACGTCGATACCTGCGCGCGGGTTTGCCATTCGCCGACGGGCTATGGATTGAAGACCACCTTTGGCACGTCGGCGGGCACGCAGGATTTCGACAGTGTCAATCACGCCGATGTGATCATGATCATTGGTGCAAACCCGACCGACGGGCACCCCGTTTTTGCGAGCCGCATGAAGCAGCGACTGCGCGCCGGTGCTCGCCTGATCGTCATCGATCCACGCCGCACCGACATCGTCCGGACGCCGCATGTCGAGGCGGAGCATCATCTGCCGCTGCGACCGGGAACCAATGTCGCTGTGCTGACCGCGATGGCGCACGTCATCGTGACCGAGGGGCTGGCCGATGAAGACTATATCCGGTCGCGCTGCGACTGGGACGAGTTTCAGGACTGGGCAGCGTTCGTTTCCGAGCCAGCACGCTCGCCCGAAGCGATCGAGGCACTCACCCGCGTTCCGGCCGCGGATTTACGGGCTTCCGCGCGACTCTATGCGACCGGTGGAAATGCCGCGATCTATTACGGGCTTGGCGTCACCGAACATTCGCAGGGGTCATCCACCGTTATGGCGATTGCCAACCTTGCCATGGCGACTGGAAATGTCGGTCGCGAAGGCGTTGGCGTAAACCCGCTGCGGGGTCAGAACAATGTTCAGGGTGCCTGCGACATGGGAAGCTTTCCGCATGAATATCCGGGCTATCGTCATGTCTCCGAAGATGCGACGCGCGTGATGTTCGAAGAGGCATGGGGCGTAACTCTGGATTCAGAACCGGGTCTGCGTATTCCCAATATGCTCGATGCCGCGACTGATGGGACGTTCAAGGCGCTGTTTATTCAGGGCGAGGATATTCTCCAGTCCGACCCCAATACGCAGCATGTCGCCGCGGGACTTGCTGCGATGGAGTGCGTCGTCGTGCAGGATCTATTCCTCAACGAAACAGCCAATTATGCGCATGTCTTCCTGCCAGGATCGACGTTCCTCGAAAAGGACGGCACGTTCACAAATGCCGAACGCCGTGTCCAGCGCGTCCGCAAGGTGATGGACCCGAAGAACGGCTATGCCGACTGGGAAGTCGTACAGCTTGTCGCCAATGCAATGGGTCTTAACTGGAGTTACGGCCATCCGTCGGAAATCATGGACGAAGTGGCAGCGCTCACCCCGACATTTGCCAATGTGAACTATGCGGCGCTGGAGGAGCATGGCTCGATCCAGTGGCCCGCAACAGCGGATGCGCCCACCGGCACGCCGACCATGCACATCGACACTTTCGTGCGCGGCAAGGGGCATTTCGTCGTCACCGATTATGTGCCGACCGACGAAAAGACGGGGCCTCGCTTCCCATTGTTGCTGACGACGGGCAGAATACTCAGCCATTATAATGTCGGTGCGCAGACTCGCCGCACCGAAAACGTCGCGTGGCACCCCGAGGATCTGCTCGAAATGCACCCTCATGATGCCGAGAATCGCGGCCTAAAAGATGGTGACTGGACCGCTTTGCGCAGCCGCGCTGGGGAAACCACGTTGCGCGTGAAGGTGACCGAACGCGTTGCGCCGGGCGTGGTTTACACCACGTTCCACCACCCGACCACACAGGCCAATGTCATTACTACCGACTATTCGGACTGGGCAACGAATTGTCCTGAATACAAAGTGACAGCGGTGCAGGTAAGCGCGTCGAACGGGCCAAGCGACTGGCAGGAAGCTTATCAGGCGCAGGCTGATCGTTCACGCCGTATTGCTGTGGCGGGCGACCTACAGTGAGCCAAATGTCGACCGAAGACAGGCTGGTGTATATGGCAAACCAGATCGCCCGAAATTTCGCCATTGCGGGGGAGAAACCGGCGGCATTGGCGACAGCGGACCATATCGATAGCTTTTGGGATCCTATGATGAAAACACGCATATTTGCGCGGGCGACAAGACCTGAATCTGGTCTGGACCCGATCACGGTATTGGCAATCAACTATTTGATGGTGCGAGGAGCGCCAAGTGCTCAGTCACAAGCTACAGAATTCGGGAATGTTTCGCAGGGTGGGGGAAGTGATGCTGGTTGAAAACAATCAATCCGATCGGCGGAAACTCTATGACGTCCTGATTGTCGGAGCCGGACACGGCGGGGCACAGGCTGCTATTGCGCTGCGTCAGGCGGGTTTTGTCGGCAGTATCGCGATGGTTACAGAAGAAGCCGATCTGCCCTACGAGCGTCCGCCATTGTCGAAGGAATATCTGGCAGGCGACAAGCCGTTCGAACGCATCATGATCCGCCCCGCTGCCTTTTGGGGAGAGCGCAATGTCGACATTCTGACCGAACGGCGCATCGACAAGGTCGATCCTGCTGCTCATCAGGTTACTGACAGGGCCGGTGCGACAATCGGTTATGGCAAACTGATCTGGGCGACCGGCGGCCATGCCCGCAAATTGAGTTGCGATGGTTTCGACCTTGAAGGCGTCCATGGTATTCGCACCCGCGCCGATGTCGACAAGCTCGAACAGGAATTGCAGCACGCTGCGCGTGTCGTCGTGATCGGCGGCGGTTACATCGGCCTCGAAGCCGCAGCAGTCATGACCAAATTCGAAAAGTCGGTGACGGTTCTGGAGGCGATGGATCGAGTGCTGGCGCGCGTTGCCGGCGAACCACTGTCGCGATTCTATGAAGCCGAACACCGCGCACATGGCGTTACCGTCCACCTTGGTGTCGCGGTGGATTCACTGGTTGGCGACGGCGTCAAAGTGACCGGAGTGAAACTCGCGGACGGTGAAATCCTGCCTGCCGAAATCGTCGTTGTCGGTATTGGGATCGTGCCCGCCGTCGAAGCTTTGCTGGCGGCGGGAGCCAAGGGTGGCAACGGCGTCGATGTCGACGCGCTGTGCAAGACCAGCCTGCCGGACATTTACGCGATCGGTGACTGTGCGCGGCACGAAAACAGCTTTGCCGAAGGTGGCTGGATCAGGCTCGAATCGGTGCAGAACGCCAACGATCAGGCGACCACAGCCGCCAAGGACATCATGGGCGAACAAAAGCCGTATCACGCGGTTCCGTGGTTCTGGTCGAACCAATATGATCTGCGTTTGCAGACTGTCGGCCTGTCCATCGGCTATGACGATATTGTGGTGCGCGGCGACATTGCGGCGCGGTCGTTTTCCGTCGTTTACCTTCGCCGGGGGCAAGTTATCGCACTCGACTGTGTGAACGCGGTGAAGGATTATGTGCAGGGCAAGGCACTTGTTACCGGTGGGATCGCTGTGGCTCCAGCGTTGCTTGCCGACAGCGCGATCCCGTTGAAAACACATGTAGGAGTTATCGGCCCCCACTGAGTGGTCGGTGTTGATTATGGGATGGCCCGCCCTTTTCGCCGGCATCCGTTATGATGGCGGTATCTGAAGAGAGAAAGGAACGGACCGATGTCTATTCTGATCCTTGGTGTTGATCTAGGGCTAGGGATGGACTATGCTATCTTGGACGAACCATTTTCGCACGTCCGCGTCCACATGTTGGTTCCGAGCACGGGCAACAAGCCTTTGAACCCGTCTGCGAGCAGCGTAACTTTCAACGCGCCAACGTCGCTCGGCTGTCAGTGCTGGGTAAAAGTGAGCTGCGATTTCGTGAGCGCTAGCACCTGATGCGATAGCGTCAGCGGTACGTAGTTCCAAAATCCATCGCGCGGTGCGTCGTTCTTGCGGGAATAGATTTGCAGAAAAGGCCATCCTTTGGACAAGCGCCGTGAGTTGCCGCAGTGTTTCGGCAGGACCTTTTGCCGATGCTTGCCCTTGGATCCGATAAGCGAGGAGCGTTGGACTTCCAACGACGCTGCCGGTGGCAATATCGAGGCGAATGCCATGGATGCCATCGCTTAGCAGGAGATGTTCCCATCGGCTCACGCCGACGTGCAGTTTTGCCAGTGATGCCAAATTCAAAAGATTGAAGGCGTCGCCAGGTTCGGGGTCGCGGTCGAGAACGTCGGCAACCAGCACCGTCGGGTCGATCGACCGGGTCCACAGCGGTCGCGCGACTGCGGCGCTGAATGCAGGATTTTCATAGTCAACGAGGCCAAAGCTTTCAGGCGGGCAGGAGGCGTCAGATCCAGTTTGCCCGCCTCGCCTTACCCAGGCGTCGCGGTAACGTGACGACCGCCGCAGCCACTCCCATGCAAATGCCGATCGCGGCATAGCGCGGAGATGTGCGTAATCGTCCGCGTTGCGCCAGTCGGGGAGACCGGGGAGCAACGCAACCATGGGCTAAGCAGGCGCCAACCGCGATGCTGAAACTATCAAAAACAGATGCTCCACTAAGCTTAGACTTCGCGTGGTTCGCCATTTTCATTTAATATCATCGCTATATTTGGAATATAGTTTGATTATTTGTCAATCATTTGATTTGATCATGCACGAGTCGTTCACGGATGAAGTTCGACCAACACAAACTAAACGGCGCTGGGTTTCGGCTTGAGAACCGATCAGGCTTTGCGCGACGGAGGCGGCGCTCCCTTGCGGCTCGAAGACGCAATACCGGGCGACCGATGGAGCGATGTGTGCACAAAACTCATCTCTGCAATTTATCGCTGCGTTCGAGGCGGCACGAACGCTCGACGAACTTCGCGATATCCTGGCAAAGGCCTGTATCGCTGGCGGGTATCGCTACTTTGCGCTGACCCAGCACGCCGACTTCAGGAAGGCGGGCTCGAAATTTGTCAGGCTGCATAATTACCCCGACGACTATACGTTCTGGTTTGATGCACTTGGGCTGGGCACCCGCGACCCGGTGCACCGCGCCAGCCAGCTCAGAACGGCAGGCTTCAGATGGAGCGCGGTGCCGGGGCTGATCGACATGACGGCAACCGATGAGGATGTCTTTGCCCAGGCGCGGCGTTGCGGCATTGGCGAGGGCTTTACCGTTCCGGCAAATGTGCTCGGTGAACTGTCGGGTTCGATTTCATTTGCCATGGCGTGTGGAAACGTTCTCGATGACGCTGCCGTCCAATTCGCGCGTCTTGTCTGCGGTGAAGCCTTTGAGTGCGTGCGCCGCATATTGCTAATGCGCCCCATCCGCCGACGCGCGCGGATTACCGCACGACAGCTGGCCTGTCTGATCTGGTCGGGCAAAGGCAAGACCGATGGGGACACCGCAACGATCATGGAGATCAGCCGCAATACGGTGTTGGGCCATATGCGTGCGCTGCGCGATTACTTTGGTTCCTCGAGCCGCGTCTTTGTCGTTGTGCAGGCGTTGCGCGACGGCACGATCAGTTTCAGCGATATTTTCGGCACCTGATATAGCTATTTCTAGCTATACAAAGATATTGCGCTTCATGCTCGATTGAGGCCTCCACAAGGGAGGTCATCATGTTGATTACCGTCAGTGAATCCAATCACATTCATCAGAGCGAGGTGCTTCGGGCAATGTTCGAAGCGCGCAAACAGGTTTTCATCGACCTGCTCAAATGGAGACTGCCTGTCGTCGCCGAGCGTTTCGAGATCGATCAGTTTGACGACCGTCATGCCGTCTATCTGATCCTGACCGATACCGAAGGCCGCCATCTCGGTTCGGCACGTTTGCTCGCATCAGTCCGGCCCGGACTCCTGAACACGTTGTTTGCCGATCTTTGTGACTTCGACATGCCGGTGGGTCCCGACGTGTATGAAATCACACGCTTTTGCCTGTCGCGGAGTTTACGCGCCAGCGCGCGCCGGATCGTCCGTGACCAGCTGGTGACGGCAATCGCACGTCACGCGCTTGTGCACGGGATTACGACCTACACCGGCATCGCCGAATGGGGCTGGATGCAGCAGATCATGAGCTTTGGCTGGCAGTGCCGACCGCTCGGTCTTCTCAAAGAGCACGAGGGAGCAATGCTCGGTGCGCTGCGTATCGATATCGCTGCCGATACGATCGCGCAGCTTGCGGCCGCAGGCATATCGGATGGGTCCGAGATGCCGATGAGAAAGGCTGCCTGACATGGATATGCAGGTCTCGCACGGCATTGAACCGGTCGAACACGACCTCGCCGTATTGCAAGAGCAGCTTGATATAGATGGTTTCACAATCATTCATGGCGCTGCCGATCGCGCCTTGATCTCGACCATCACGATGGAACTGGGCCCAATATTCGCCGCAACACCCTTTTGCACCGGCGACTTTTACGGGACGCGGACCAAGCGCTTCGGACGTTTGTTGATCCGCAGCGAAAGCGTGCGCGCGCTCGTGCTCGATCCACTCAATCGGCTCGTCCAAGCAGGCGACATCGGAAAGCAACACATGAGCAATAGGGTCGCGGGAATCCATGAGGTCAATCGAGCCGCAGATACCACCCGCTGCGATATTGGGAACAGCGCCAACAAGGACCCAATAAGCAAGGTATCCGAGTGGGTATCGAACCCATGATAGGTCCGCGCCCACGTCGCGCCGTTGTGGATCAGCGCGCCACGCCAAAACAGCGACGCTACAAGCAGTGCCGCAACGTAAGCCCACGGCCTTTTCGACCGCAGCGCCAACAAGGCAATCGGCCAAACAAGATAGAATTGTTCTTCAACGGCCAGTGACCACGTGTGGTCAAGATATTTGACGGGCAGTCCGATATCAAATGCCTGCGCCCAATTCATTGTGTAGGTTAGCGATAGGATCGCCTCTGTGATGATCTGTTTTTCCATCAGCTTCGCGACGATGACGACGACCATCACCATCGCCAACAAAGCAGGCACTAGGCGGATGGCACGACGGATATAAAACCGCTTTAGGTCGATGCTGCCCGTTGTCCCAATTTCAAGCTGCAATATCCGCGTGATTAAAAAGCCGCTCAGTACAAAGAAAACATCCACGCCAATCCAACCGCCTGGCAAAAAGGCGGGGTTAAGATGGACTAGGAGAACTGCCGATGCAGCCAAGGCGCGAATGCCGTCGAGTGCGGGATTATAGTTTAGCTTTGGCGCGTTCATAACCTGTCGATAGTCGGTGATGTTGCAGGCGTGAAGTAGTCTGGAGCATTATGGTTGTGCCACTTTGCATCGATCCATTAACCGCCACCGGCACCGATAGTTGGAGGGGTGTTGATAGCCCGTCCGAAGGCGTCATAAGTCGCCGAAGTTCCGCCGAAGCTAGCCGTGGACGCTCCAATCAAGATGGCAGAAGCAGCGGTTGAGGCCCGAATCCTGCCGCTAACGCAATTGCGTCATAAGTGTGCAGGGTGCCAACCGAGGCTGGGGCGGACATGCCGGGATTTACGGCAACTGACGTGCCACCCGAAGCTGCGTTGAAAGACGCGAAAGTAGTGTAGGTCGAACCCCATATATAGTCGCTACCGACACCAGAGAAATCATTCTTCAAAAGGGTCACACCAGAGACAGATCCGGCAACGTTTAGGTGGGCCGGTCGTTGCCTCATCTGCTGACGATCGTCACCGACCTGAAGGACCGGGGCGTATTTTTCCGGTCGCTTACCGAGCACATGGATACGACGACACCGCACGGCGAGTTGCTGTTCTCGATCTTCGGCGCGCTGGCCCAGTACGAGCGGGCGCTGACACGTGAGCGGGTACTGGCGGGACTTGCTGCAGCAAAGAGGCGGGGACGGCGCGGTGGCCGTCGCCCGACGATCGACGGGGCCTTGATGGATCAGATTACCTCCGCGCTCGCTGGCGGAGCCAGCAAGGCATCGGTTAGCCGCATGTTCAAGGTGCCGCGCTCTACGCTTACTGGTACGCTGCAGCGGATTGGATGGTCATCATCAAGCTGAGTATGGTGCAAGGTAACTTCGATAATCATGTTTTACAGGAGGATTTGCCGGAGTTGGTTTGATAAAGATATTCAATATATCCAAAGTACCCTCGTGCGTATTTTGCAGCCTGTAATCTGCCAGATGTAGCTATACCGGCATTTCTTCCGTCCACATTTATTCCCACATTATATACATTCATTATAAAGTTTCGGATATGATAGCTCATCATGCTTTCCGGAAAACGACGATAGATATTATTTCTTATCTCATCGCCTATTATGCGGCTTTCTTCGAAATAACGCTCCTCGTCTTTACTGTTAAAATGTAACGGAAACTCAAAACTTACGTTAAGTGGTATGGTGTTCCTGAAATCTTCAAACATGGGCAACACTTGGCGAGTGTTGGAGTTTATCGTTTTGTGAGTGTTATCATAAGCTCCACTTGCCAGTTGCGAATATGGTATTGATTGATCGTAGCGGTCAAAAACGTCTTTCGCCGAATCAGCCATTTTTCCTATTTGCTTGTCTTCATTTTTGTATGTCTGTTGGTGCAATAAATCGATGTATGTTGTGCAGTCGTCTTCTAGAAATTTGACCGGTGCAAAGAAATGGAATTGCCATAAGATGGCATTGGCGTGCGGAGCATCGACATGGTGATAGATCAGTCGTTCGCGCATATATGCAGCGATCGGCACAAGTTTTGCCTTATCCGAAGTGCTTGGAAAGCCGCTGATGTCGGCTTTAAAAGGTTCATAGGCAGAAATGCGCGACGAATTCCAACGTTCTGCCAATGGCTGTACGTGGCACCCTGCCATCGCTAGAGTTGAAGTCATCAGAAGCATCATCGATGTGATGGGCTTTGGACAGATCGCTCGCATGCGATTTCTACGAAATGGTGCCGGCTCAAAGTTCATATAAAACCCCCTACTATCACCATTTAAAGGAAGGTTGCGCAGACAGTCCCGGTTTACAATGCCCGCTTCACGTTGGCCGAAAGCTGCCGATCCGGAATACACCAAATTTCAGACACTGACGGCGACAAACATGTGTTTGGCGTCACCTCTGGTTGCCCGAGCATCTTGCCATCAATGGTTTATGTCTCTGAATTTTTGAAGACTAATCCACAGGTATAAGGCGAAAAAGATTCCGCTACCAACAATCCATGCCCACCATGGCAACGTGTTCTCTCTATTGCTTAGGTGACTAAAAAAAATACCGCCGCTGATAAGAGTGCCGAAAATTACGAAAGGCCAGTTCAATAGGCTTCGAGCTTGCTGGCGCGCTTCAGATGAACGGCGTGGCGGAACGACTATATCTCTGTTTCTAACTAGACGCCGGGGAGCGAAGTTAGCCCACAACAGCTTCGCTGATAATGCAGTTACGATTCCATAAGTAAGTATTTGATCGGTTAATCTCGAAAAGTCGAAATACTGTGAAACAGCGGTCCAAAGCATAATAACGAGAACAATAACGCCGACGGCCTTCCACTGACCTTTTCGCCCAGCGATGATTGTCCAGTCGGCAACTAGCTTCTCAAACTCGGTAGCCGTAATGAGTTTTCCGCCACTTTTTTTGGACGGATAATAAATATAGCCGTCACCGGACGGGACAAACTGCTTTTTAAAAGCTCCAATTGGATCGAACATCACGCCCCCGGGAACAAACCTTCTGGCAGGATGGACTATCAAATCCGATCTGTGAAATTGTTTGCACGCGCTGCGACGACAAACGGGTGTTTCCCGTTATGGCAGCTTCCGCCCACTTGCGGACCTTCGTGAATTGCTCGACACAGAACCATGCGCTGGTCCGATCTTCCAACAACCTTGATTGCATCCGCATGGGGTTTTCTACTATTTGCGGGAGTTGATGGTCTTTTCGGAATCAAAGCCCAGAACGTTCCCGGCTATCCCGTCTCAGGGCAAATAGTCCTCTATGCCGGGATACCAGCGCTATTTCTGCTGTTACTGATAGGTTCTGTCGTTCTGTCGCGTAGAGCGCGTTGGTTCTATGACTTTTACCCGTTTGCGACTGGCGTATTTGCGTTTGCTCTTTTTCCTGTGTTGATGGTCTGGGGTGGCGGGTGTGAGCAGCGGAACACGCCGAACGTCCGCTCCCCACCAAGCATTGCCATTAGCGCACGACTAAAATCCGGTGTTTCCCGTCAGGTCGGCCAACGACCGCTGACGGGCGTGGGCCAATTCAGGCTGAATGTCTGACCTTGGGGCGCTTGCCGACATTAAATGTGCGCCAAGCAGGAACGGTGAAAAGTGGTGGTGAGCAGTCTGACAGCTTTGGTGCTGGTGAACTGTCAAAGCTGACGCTACCCACTTGCTATGGACCTCTCCAGCTTCATCCTGATCCCGCTCGCTGCGCTTATCACCGCTTGTTGGATCGTTGGCGCTGCCGTGTTGTCAAAGCAAGCGCCCAGCTTTCGAGCGCAGTTCACCCTCTCTTATGGGCTTGGGGTGATATTCATGGAACCTTGGAGGATAGCTTCTTGGCAGGATCTTGGGATGTTCGTCGTGATGCTAGTGATGCTCGCGTTTTGGGTTGGGGCCGGATGCCTTATTGGCGGCCTTCCTGCCACATTTGCCGTCTTCGTGGGGACCAAGCTGCGGCACCGCTTTGGGCCGTAGTCCGGCGGTAAATATGAATCAGGCCGCCTATGGAGTTTTACGACCGCTATTGGGGCGGAAGCTGCCGCTTTCAATAACTCAGCCAGTCAGTCTCAGCGTCATCGACAGCTTCAAACATGTCTCCCTCGGCCATCAGTTCGCGCAGTCGCGCGCGGACATCCTCTGGCGATCCTGATTTCGGAAACTTCGGGTCAGACTTCCCCGCTCGCGCCAGATCCCCGACCCAACCTTCTCTCAGGTGCTGCTTCAATAGCCATTGGCCGAACGGTTCACTCATCTCGCATGGTCCTTGCCGACTCATTGGCGTCCGTCTTACCGCTGCCGTGCATGGAAACGAACGACTTCCCTCAGATCTTCGATAAGGGCATTATTATCGCGCCCACTGACTAATCGAAGCCCTTTGGCGCACATGGATAGCGGATAAACTTCATTTCCGTGGATCGTGACCCTCTGCGCGCGCCTCATCTTTTCTTTCTTCGTCAGCTTGTTCAATAGAACCCCGCAGGCAATCGGCTACGCTTTCATAGCCATCGAGCCGATAAGATGCCTCGCATTGCCGGACGGTATCGACGGCTCAGTCCAGCGCGACCTTCTCTTTTCTGTCGCTCTCAATTGCCCCGCCAAACAGGATGCCCAATCCAAATAAAAGGATACCAGTCCATACTTCAGAGCGTGATTCTTTATTGAGCTTTGAATTGACGCTAAAGCTGATCATTGAAGGTTACCACGCTCATACATCGGATAGGGTCCGACCTTGAGGCCGTCACGCTCGTCGAGAAAGCAGACCATTTCCGTGGCAAGGTACTGGGCGATGCGATGCACCCGCGAAGCGCGGTGTTCGCGGGTTTCTGAGATGTCGGCCCATGCCACAAGGTCGTTTGGCCTAAGCTGGTGAGCCCGCCGCGTTTCTTCGTCATCTTCAAATAGCGTCAGCACAAACCCAATCGTCATTGCTCTGCTCCAAAATCCATGGTCTCGCTGCAATATCATTTAACGGGTAAGTCTCATCACCGATCCTGTGCTCAGACAAGGCGGCCGGCAACGTGTTGAAATGGGCTACGCGGGCGTGCAATCTGCGGCTTAGGCCTTCTATCCATAATCGTCATATAGTAGCTGCAGGCTAAGGGTTTCCTAATTGCTTGTGTCAGGAATACACTTCTGACGCCGCTGTCCCAGGCGCTTTTGGGAGCAGGCTTCAGATTCACCGCCACTCACGCTCAAACATGGGCCGCTAACGCGTCCACCGAACCCGTCCCGTCGAAAGGCTACCAAAACCGCATTATTGCGGCATGGAAAAAGCCGCGCCCAAGCCGCCACGGCGGTCGAAAATCACAATTCCTAGGCACGCTCACCCGATAGCAAAATTAGTTTTTTCGCTGATGATGGCAACCGCGACAACGTATGACGTCCTGGAATCACGCTCAGGCGTGCTTCGACAGACTTTGAAATCGTATCGGGTGGAAAAATTTCCTTCGCTGCGATCCGCTGAGGCATTGCTCGGCAGCTTCGGCTGGAATCTGACCCCCACACCTCCATTGTCTTCGCTTAGTCCCGAAACGCTTACGGCCATTGAGGCGATTTCACTCGATTTTAGGACGGATGATCAAGTCATCGCGGCAGCCATGCTCTACGCAACCACTTACCCGAAGCCATATTCCGGAGAGGGCAGGGCTCCTCTCATTGAACACGGCCATGGATATTGGATTACTCCAGAACTGAAAGGCCAGATTTAATGGCGAAGACCCTCACCGAGCTTTTACATGGTCCGTCGGCGGCCGCTGCGGACCCGCCTCGATCAGAGACACTGAAACCTGTCATCGCGCCTGCTCCAACCGCCGCTGTGGTCGCAGCACCTGTCGACCGGGTAACAATGCTCAACCAGCTCGCCACGGCCTACGGTGCGTCCTCGGCTACGTTGTCGGCCGCAATTGCCAGTGGCGCCTCTTCCGATGCCTTCGCCATCCGGGTTGTTCAGGAGAAGGCGGCTCGCGATGATCTCGAAGCTACGATCGCGCGAATTGAGGCGGCGTAACCCGATCAATCACCGCGGGTTCGCTTCCGCATTTAGGCCGCCGATTCGTGCTTGAGTGAGTCGAGCACTGAGAATTTAGGCATTCGTCGCGCAAAACGGAGCGCGAATTACGGTGCCTAAAATAAAGTTTTATCCGTCAAATCAACTGGTCTTAGCGCAAGTAATCGACGGATATATTGATGATTATCTTTTGTTAGAATTTCTCCACCGCAACAAACGTTGCCATCGACAACGGAAACTTGGAAACAGAATATTTCCGCTGATCTGACGGAATTTGCCAATGTATTTCTAAATGCAGAGACTGACTTGTCAGAGAGACTTGTAACGGGATCGATATAAGTATACTTGGAACTCACGGTGAAGATGTGCTCGCCGGTGGAAGAGTGGGAACAACATGAATTCAAGTTTTAGGTACGTCTCTGCCAAGATAGATACTTTAGAAGAGTTGGTAGGCAACGAAGTGATTGGCGGACAGCGCGAATTACAGGCCGCCGTCAATACCGCCGAGCGCCAGCTTTATCGTATCCCCGCCGAAACCAAAGAGGATCGAATTTGGATATTGCAACGCTTGATCGATCGAGCGGAAGGGTGCGATTGGTCGGTTGAGTTTAAGGGGCCGCTGGTTGCCGCTCTCTTCGACTCATATAAGGACGTGAGGCAGCACCATAAACGCCGGGCCATCGCCCAAGCCGGCTAGCGGTTGCCCAGGCTCCGCTTTATGCCGCGCTGGTGGCTTCGCTTCTCAAACAGGTGGTAGCGAGAGACTAAATTGCCAGCGTTTTTGCCGACGCCAGAGTAAAGCCATTCAATCATCAAAATTTACGAGCGTGCTACCCCGGTGCTACCCGCATCAACTTGCGCTAAACTCGTTTCTCGCTAAGTCATTGAAAAGAATGGTGCACCCGACAGGATTCGAACCTGTGACCCCTGCCTTCGGAGGGCCAGGAAAGCGCTCACTCGTACAGGGGAAACCGTGGAAAAGGGGGCGCAAATAGTCCCTGAAAAAATCCAAAAAGGGGTGGTTGCAATCCCATTGCAATCCCAGATTTGGGTAACGGTACGGACTTCCGGGCGATCGAAGGTGGACATGCAATAATTCGACATATCACACGTCGACGTTCGACGGCTTTTTATAGGTGCGCTATAAGATCGCCTATGAATGACGCCGCGCCGATCACTGAAAGCGCTCTGACAGAATGGCAAACGAGCGCGCTTGAGCTGGCAGGATCGGTCGCCGATCTGTCGTGGGCCATCGTGAAGATGGTTGCCGCGCGACGATCGTCGTCAACAAGGCACTGATCTTCCACTAGCCCGCGCACCGTTCAGGCGATCGCCGCCTGGCTGGAAGCCGGCAACATCAACGCGAGACTGGTGTTCCGGCGCGTGAACGTCCGGCGTTACAAGGCGAGGGCGGCGGTGCGCGGCAGAAAGATTGAGAGCGTTTTCGGACGTGAGACGTAAAACCTGCGTGATACGCTGTCAGGCTGCCGTGACGGCGCGCATCGGTTATGATGTGGGAGAGGGCACTTCACCCGCGTCCGTTGTGCCGACTTATCGCTCGATAATGCAGTGGGCCTTTGACTGCGGCGCGTTGGATGATCTTACAAAAGACGATCCGGTTCGGTTGCTCAAAAACGTCAGTACGCGCTCGACCCGCGTCGGGCTCAATCAGGAACTGTTCGCCAGTTGCGAGGATCTCGCCGGGATCATGGTTGCGCTGGGCTGGAAATCGCCACGGATGTCACTTGCCTACAATCGTAATCCGGCGGCCAAACCAGGTACTGCTGGGTGTCTGATGGCGAAACACAGTTAGGTAATCACGCTACCCTTGGCGTTCGCGACGTGCGGTTTTTGCGCTGAGTTACCAATTTGGCATTAGGACCCGGAGGACTGTTCCAAACCACTTGCGTGAACGAACATCGGACGCCGCGCGTCAGCAATTCCTTCGGATAAGACTCATCCAATATGGATGTGATCCACACGCTTAATTAGCCAGTCTTAGCGCAGAGCCATTAAACCCTGTTTGGTGATGGCAAAGGACTCTGCAACTTTGGACACATCGTCTTCCCAAGAGCCCTCTGCCTTGCCTAACCTCGAGCTTCTGGCCGCACAATGCATGGACGCGATTGCTTGGGTTGGGGCCGACATGCGTTTTATTTATATCTCGCCATCTTGCAAAAAGCTTTTTCTGCGTTCTGTCGAAGACACAATAGGGCACCATATTGCTGAATTTGTATTCCCAGATGATCTTCCGATTATCGCTGCGGCAACGCGCAGCGTCATTAACGGTGAAGGCAACGCCATTACAGCGACGATCCGGGTTATTCGTGGCGACGGCTCATTGATCTGGATCGAGCTGAATTCCCGGTTGATGGGCGATGCTGCAAATGGTGCACCCGGCGACCGTGCAGTCACCATGCGCGACGTATCCGACCGTAAGGCGCTCGAAGATGAGCTCCGGGCGATGGCCATGAAGGATGGGCTAACCGGACTCGCGAATCGACGTGCTTTTGATGAGGCATTAGTCGCGGAATGGCATCGCACCGTTCAGGAAAAATCGCAGATGTCGCTTCTTCTGATCGACATAGATTTTTTTAAAAAGTTTAACGATGCTTATGGCCATCAAACTGGCGATGATTGTCTGCGAAGCATTGGTGCTGCGCTTTGCTCGGGCTCGGACAGCGATTGTGTGGACGTTTTAGTGGCAAGATACGGAGGTGAAGAATTGGCTATTATCTTACCCAGATCCGACTCCTTCGTGGCTGCCACAATCGCCGAGCGTGTTCGCGCTGTCGTCGAAAGGCTCGCGATACCGCATGGACCATCCGTCGGGGGAATCGTGACCGTGAGTGTTGGGGTTGCGACGGCATTGGCTTGCGACGGGGGCTCGGCAGAAATGCCCAGCGCTCTTCTGGCATCCGCCGACAAAGCTCTTTACATGGCAAAAACGGCTGGCCGAAATTGCTGGCGATCATCTCTTCTGCTTGCCGCAGTGCGCTGAGGCAGAAACCAACAGAACAGGGTATGCCATTATTTATGGGAAAATTAGTCGCGTGACAGAAGACGTAATTATAAACGTCTGGCGGTGATGCTCTGGAAGCTGGCTAACGACCAGCATTGCGGTGATTTCGCGATTGAGAGCGATCACCGTTTTTTGGCTCAACGGATTGCTTGCGCTCATGAACCCTTTCATTGCTTCGTCGCGGTCGTCCGCTGAACGGTCCTTATCCGCGACGTCAGCGCAACCAGAAGTGCGTTCCGCGTCAGCTCGGTGCAATAGGCAGGCGTGCCCGGCTGGCGCCGCCAGAGGCCTGCAAGATCACCTGCGTCCAGCACATCGAACCCAGTCGCCTCGACCAGTCCACTCGCGATCGCTTTGGCGCGCGCATCGTCACCGAAAACCGGCATCGCGATCCGTCACCATCGGGTTTGCCATTGTCCGTCAAGGTATGGGCGCGTGCTGCATTTAACGTCTTGACCACCCGGGTACCCGAGCTGCTCCATCTTCCAGACGCTTTCCGTCATGCCTGCATCGACGTCGGCGATCTGAACGCCAAATTGCGGATAATAGCTGGACGTGTCGATCACCACGACATCCGCTTGCACGCTGGCAAAAGCCTGCAAGTCTGGGATCTTGACGAAGGGGATCGATACTATGATGGCTTCGACATCTTTTATGGCGTCCTCGATCGTTACCGGTATCGCACCGATCTTTCTGCCTACTCGCGGATGCCGTCCGGCCCCTTATCAGTCACCAGCTCGATCGCATGTCCTGCGGCAGCAAGCTTGCTTACGATCCTTCCGCCGCTGTGACCTGCGCCAATGATGCTTATCTTCATGGTTATTCCTGCTCGAACCTTATGACTTGGCTTCAGTCGGCGATGCGCGGATCAAGCCCATACTGGCTAGGCGCATCGAGATGATCGCGCAGGGTCGTTCCCGCATAGTCGCGATGGAACAGCCCGCGTTCCTGGAGGATCGGGACGACGCCGTCGACAAACGTATCGATGCCATCCTCATAGACGTCCGGCGATATCCAGAACCCGTCTGCCGCCCCGGCCTCGAACCAAGCCTGCATGTGATCGGCGGCCTCGTCGGCTGGCCCCGCGATCACGGGGTGGTAGTCGATCACGCCATGCGCCAAGACATCACGCAGGCTCCAACCCTCACGCGCGATCTTTAACGCATGGGCCGATCGCGGATCCTGAGGCCACGGACGGGCCGTGGCGAGCAGCGCTTGCGACAATGGCTCGTCGAGCCAGTTCGCGTCGAGGCGCAACCCTAGCATCTGCCCAAGATATCCCACACGCTGCGGAAACGTATGCCCGCTCACAGCGATCCGGCGATCCAAGCCGGCACGCCGGTCGGGCGCGATCGTAGTCATTAGGCCGGGAAAGAATTTGATCTCATCCGGGTCGCGACCCGCGCGTTCGGCGGCGTTGCGCAGCGCGGTACGTTGGGCGCGAGCGTCCTCGATCGTGTAAACCGCGCCAATGACGCCGCTGGCGTAGCGACCGGCAACTTCCATCCCCTGATCGCCACCGCCCGCCTGAAAGATCACTGGCTGGCCTTGCTCGGACGGCGGAAGCGGCAGCGGACCGCTGGAGCCGACATACTGACCCCGCAAATTGATCGGGCGGATCTTTGCCGGGTCGGCGAACCTCCCGGATGACGCATCGTGCACCCATGCGTCCTGTTCCCAGCTGCCCCATAGCGCCTGGACGATCTGAATGGACTCGTGAAGGCGCTGATACTTCTCGGCACGCCGCGGCACATCGCGTCCATAGTTTGCTGCGATCGCGGGATCGCTGGTCGGGACCGCGTTCCATCCCGCCCGGCCATGGCTCATCAGGTCGAGCGCCTTGAACTGGCGCGCGAGATTATAGGGTTCGTTAAACGTGGTGGAACCGGTTGCGACCATCCCGATCCGTTCGGTCCCCCGCGCGACCGCGGCGAGCGTCATCATCGGATCGATGGTGATCTGTGGAGCCTCGGTCTCGATATCGCCTTTCAATGCCGGAAAGTCGGGCACGAATAGAAACTGAAACTTGCCACGCTCGGCAGCTTGCGCGTAGCGGACCTGATTGTCGAAACTGGTATAGCCCGTGGGGTCGACTCCCGGCATCCGCCATGCGCCGGGTTGTGAGCCATAGCCATTCCCGAAATGCATGCCGATAATCATCTGGCGGTCCATCGTGCTTCCTCGCTTACAGCGTCACGCTACGGCGCGGCGGCTACTGGTCCTATTCGCCGAGCGTCCTATATGGGGAAGCTCTCCGCTTTCAAAACAGATACGGAGGCACTCCCCGGTTTTCAAGGGTCGAAGGTTATGGTGACTGCATTATCCAGCAATCGGCGAACCCGAAAGGACGCTCAGCACAATCGAACACATATCCTGGCGGTAGCGCGACACGTTTTCGCCAGCGCCGGCGCGGAGATGTCGATGGATGGAATCGCCAAGCAGGCCGGCGTCGGGTCGGGAACTCTCTACCGGCATTTTGCCAACAAGGACGCACTGCTGGCCACGCTGCTAGACCAGCATCATGCGGAATTGCAGCAGCAACAGGCGACCATCGAAGCCGAAGAGCGCGATGCCGGTGAGGCGCTTAGCAGGTGGATCGATGCCCTCGGGGACTGGATGCTGGTCTATGACGGACTGTCCGAGACGCTACGCGCTGCCTGGTCGCGCGCGAGCTCACCGCTTGCTCCCACCTGCCAGACCTTGATCGATGCCACCGAAAGAATTCTGCAGGCCGCGCAGAAGCAAGGCGTTGCACGCCAGGGTTTGACCGGACATGACATATTCCTGGGCGCCTTGGCTGTGGCTTGGGCAGGCGGAGCCCGCACGGCAGACCCGGGTACGCGGTGTGTACTTCGCGACATGTTGAAGAATGGATGGGCCGCCGACAATGCATAAATAGAAACTGAAACGGAAAGAAGCGAGGGGTGCCGATCGACGCCGCAACCGATCGATCCCGCATCGTCACGACCAAATAGGTTTCAAAGCCGAAAAGTAGTTAAACCAATCTGCATGAGCTCGGATGCAGACTGGTCAGTTTCCGGCTAAAGGCAAAATGACATGCTAAGCGGATCAACAACGTCGTTGTGAGGTGCCGGTCCACGGGGAGTCATCATTCGGGTAACTATGTCTAAAGCCGGAACATGGAGATGAAAGAAATCCGTCGTCCAGTTTTCTTTGGGCTTTTTTGTCATCTGTTGACATGGGCTGTTCCCATCGCGGCAATGTCTTATTGATTTGGGACAACAAAAAGGGGTAAACATATCGTGATCTGCCCCCTTCTGATTGGTCCAAAATCTCTATTGTTTTGGATTGAGAAGTAGACATGGAATGCCATTCAAGAAGCACAAGCCGGAGAAGATTATCACAAACGGCGTGAGGCGGAGATCGTGCTGGCACAGGGTGCGTCAACTGCTGAGGCCTGTCGCCGGATCGCGGTCAGCGAGCAGCCATACTATCGGTGGCGCAAGAATATAGTGGCCCTGAAGCCTAATCAGGGGCGGCGAATGAAGGATCGCGAGAAGGAGAATGGGCGGCTACGCCGGGCGATCTCGGATCTGACATTGGACAAGCTTATCCTGCACGAGGCCGCACGGCGAAACTTCTAAGCCCTGCGCGGCGGCGACGCTGTATCGATCATGTGCGGCAGATACTGTCGGCGTCAGAGCGGCGGGTATGCCGGGTGCTCGGGCAACATTGATCGACGCAGCGCAAAGCGCCGCGCGGGGCCGACGACGAGCAGGCGCCGACGGAGGACCTCACAGCTCTGGTCATCTGGGCGGTACTCTATCGCCGGGTAAGGTCATTGCTGCGTACTGCCGGGCAAGACCTGAAACGGTGGCGAATTACTCGACTTTCGCGCCGAGAAAGGCAGCAAACCCGCCCCACGTGGCCGCTACAACGCGTTGATCGCTAAGATCCACAGACTGCTCGAACTCAGAGACCTAACATCCGTATCGCTCGTTACGCGGGGCCTACACGTGCACCGCAGATATTAAAGGATGTCGGGCGCTCCTAACGTACACATGATTTCAGGCGGATACCAACGCTGGAGATAGCCGATCCAAAGGCGGAACGTGCCGCAGTTTCAAGCAAGCAGGTCGCCATTCTCGATAAAACGGACGATCGTCGGGCTACCATCAAACAGTTCAGAAAGCGACGGTCCATGTTCCTTCATGTGCGAAGAGGTACGATGCGCTAACAGGGCAGCCGAATCGGCGTATCGCTCGATGAGTGCATATTGACCCGGAACCTCGGTGAGACCCCAGGTCACTCCATGACATCCCGGTTCTTCGGAAACCAAGCGAAACAAGTCAGCAATCTTCTTCTCGAACTCAAGCTCCCGACCGGGCTTGATCCTGCCGATCAATAGGACGGTCAACATCAACTGATTCTCCTTGTGCTTTGCGTAACGAAGAAAAGGGCCTGCAGAATTTTAATGATATCCTTGCTTGGGAATCTCAAAAGAAATGCCGGTGCGAAACCATGGCTGAGCGCCGCGTCCATTGTTCCCGTTCGTAGCCAGTTGCGCACGATATGATCATTAGTAAGTTTTCTTTCAAGCTTATATCGTAACAGGTAGCTACCTATCTGCCTTTGATGCTATCGCCGTTTGTGCCGATAACGGGATGCGGAAATGGGGACAAAGCCACATGAGCGGACGCAATATAATTGTGACGGGCGGTTTCGGCGCTCTTGGTCGGGACGTGGCTGCCGCATTCGCAGCCCAAGGCGACAGGGTCGCACGGATCGACTTCGCACCATCTCCGCCGGATTGCATCGATGGCGGTATTGATTTGGCATGCATTGACCTAACGGACGATGCGGCTGCGGAAAAAGCCGTTACGGAGGTCGCCGAAACGTTTGGCGGTATCGATGTGCTTGTAAACATTGCGGGCGGCTTTACCTGGGAAACCGTTGAAGGTGGCAGCATCGCCAGTTGGGAACAGATGTTCGCGATGAATTTGCGTTCCACTGTCACCATCATCCAAGCGGCGCTGCCGACACTCCGGAAAAGCGCGGCCGGCCGCATTATCAATATTGGCGCGGGCGCGGCGATTCAGGCGGCGACGGGGATGGGTGCTTATGCTGCGTCGAAGGCGGGAGTACACCGTCTGACCGAAGCGCTAGCCGCCGAATTGGCCGGTAGTGACATAACTGTGAATGCGGTGCTGCCCAGTATTATCGACACGCCGACCAACCGGGTCAACATGCCCGACGCCGATACCAATCAGTGGGTGCAGCCACGCGCGATCGCAGACGTTATCCTGTTTCTGGGATCAATTGCGGCACGATCAATCAGCGGCGCTCTTATCCCGGTCACGCGAGGCACACCGATCTGAAAGCGTTGCATTAAAATATGCTCAACTGCATGAGCATTTTGGGGGCCGGATCACCGATCCTGCTTGTCTTTATAATTGGTCTGATGCCAACCATTTGGGGGCCGGCGCGCCCCCGACGGGCGCCAGAAATGATCATGATTAGTTATACAATATAATTTGAGTGATCCGTTACCATCAGTCAAATCACGTTGCATCCCACATGTCTACCCAACTTCAAACGTCGCACCGCTCGTCGCTTGGATCGAAAGTGTCTTCCTATCTTCTGGAAGCGTCCGCAATACGCGATCCGGCCATTGCCCGCTGACCGCGATTCGCTCGCGCACCAGATTGTCTCCCTTTGTAATTCGTCAGCACCTTCGTGCAGAAGAAAGCAATCGCGTCATCAAATGATCTAGGATGCTAAATACGCGCGTACATGCCGCGTAAGAATTCAATTCTGGCTGTGGCCATCCCCTCCTACGTTGCGGCGTCTGGAAAAATCGCTATCTAACCTAGTTAGTCTTTATCGATCGGATACTCAATTATGGCTGTGCACGCGATTGAAAAGTTGCCAATACGCGTTGTGATAATCGGAGCAGGGATGTCGGGTATCTTGATGGGAATCCGTCTCAAGGAAGCGGGTATCACCAATTTCACTGTTTACGAAAAAGGCGATGCGGTTGGCGGCACCTGGCGAGAAAATAGCTATCCCGGCCTTCATTGCGACGTGCCATCACTCCATTATTGTTACTCCTTCGACCTCAATCCAACCTGGACGCGGGAATTCTCCCCTGGGGCCGAAATCCACGACTATTTCAAGCGCTCAGCGGAGAAGTTCGGCATTACGCCTCATGTTCGCCTTAATACTGCGGTTACTGATGCAAAATGGATTGATGGCGTGTGGCGCGTGTCTTTGTCGAACGGTGAAAGCGACAGCGCCGATGTTCTCGTTTCCGCGGTGGGCGTCTTGCATATTCCGATAATGCCAGAAATTCCGGGCAAGGAAACCTTCGCTGGAGCAAGCTTCCATACGACCAAGTGGGACCACTCAATCGACTTGGGAGAAAAATCCGTCGGCGTAATTGGCACGGGGTCAACCGCGGTTCAAATCGTCACAGAGCTGGCTGGTAAGGTGTCGAATATTTCGATGTTTCAGCGCACGCCGCAATGGGTCGCCTACGTAGCGAACGCCCGTTATTCTGAACGCACCAAGGCGAGACTCAGACGCTATCCTTTCCTGCTTAAGTGGCATTACGAGGTAAAGAGGCAACAGCTCGAAGCACTTGTCTGCGGTGGCATTATGGGAGAAGATGAGGGCCTTCGCGCCATGCTCGTCAATAATTGCGAAGGCCATCTTGCTACCGTGCGCGATCCTGATCTTCGTAGCAAGCTGACCCCGAATTATGAAGTCGGGTGTAAGCGGCTCGTAACTTCGCCTCGCTTCTATGAAGCGATTCAGCGCCCCGATGCCAAATTGGTAACCGCAGCGATAGAGAAGATTGTCCCGGACGGCATTGTGACCGAAGATGGCCAACTTCACTCAATTGATGTTCTCGCTTATGCGACCGGCTTCGACCCGCTCGCATATCTCCGCCCGATGACGATGACCGGCCGGGGCGGGCACACGCTGGAAGAGCTCTGGGCCAAGCGACCGACTGCATATCGAACGATCGCGGTGCCGCATATGCCAAACTTTTTCATGCTTGAAGGTCCGTTCAGCCCTGTCAGCAACCTTTCTCTCGTCCTTATTTCCGAACGTCAGGCTAACTTCGTGATGAAATGCATCGAGCTGATACGCACGGAGCGGATTGCGATTTCTCCGCGACCCGACGTTACGGATAATATTATTGCCATCTACCGTGAACGCGGCCGCGAAACGATATTCGCCACGGGAGGTTGCCAGAGCTATTTTCTCGATGATGAGGGCGTCCCGATTTACTATTCTCTCGGGCCAGCAAGTTTCTTTGCGGAAATGGATGAAGATCCAGACCTTGATGAGTTCGAAATTGGGGCGCTTGAAGAGGCGGCGAGCGCTTGATTCCAAGCCAAGCCGTTTCTCGCTTATATTTATATTAAGTGCGGTTAGGCTAAATGGTGAGGCGCCCATTCATGATTCTGCCGAGAGGTGCAGAATGTCGGTCGGCTTTCGGCCACGCATAAACGACGCTACTGCCGATGGATGTGAACTCGCAAATTTTCGAAATCATGTCTCAAAGCTCCCAATTCTTTCCAGTCGGCATAAAGCCAAGCACAAAGAATAAGAAGGCAGCTGTCAGAAACGTCGAAGCAGCACCTATAAATAGAGCGTTGTAACCGCCCCACCAGATCAGCCCGCCAGCAACTAGCGGTGCCATGATTCCTGCACCGCTATAGACGCCGAAGAGAATGCCATAAATCGCACCATAGTTAAGCAGTCCAAAATAGCGCAGTACCATAAAAGAAAGAAGATCGATCTCGGCGCCGACCAAAAAACCAATTGCCGCAACCGTAATGAGAGCTGCTCCGGCTCCAAGCAGGACGAAAAGCAGGCAACCGACTGACCCCAGAACAAATATTACGATGCCGACCGCCGTTGGCGAATAGCGGTCCAGCATCCACCCGATTGAAAGCCGGCCGATGATTATCGAAATACCGCTGAATGAGGCGATTTGTGCTGCGCGCGTGGGTGTCATGCCCATGTCGATTAGCATAGGAACCGTATGAACCAGCAGACTACTGATAACGAGGCCGAAGATGCCTATCGTGGCGGCGAGAATATAAAATCGGGGATCTCGCAAAGCCTCAGCGCGAGTAGCACCGATCAGACTCACAGGGCAATTACTATCATCAGTTTCAATAACTTGGCCGACACGCAAGGGCTCCCTTAGGCCGAAGAATACGATCGGAAGGCCCACCAACAGCGTGATGCCTGCGACTATGATGCAGACCCAACGCCAACCCGCGGCTGCATTTACAAACTCAACGAGGTTGGGGGCTACTGCACTGGCAACTCCAGTTCCCGTCAGCGTAATACCCAAGGCAAGTCCCCTTGCTTTACGAAACCATCCTCCGATAGCACGGGTATATGCAACGCCACCGCAGCCCGCCCCCAGCAATCCCATGAAAAAATAGAGCAATTGAAGGTGCCAGAGCGCACCACCAATCATCGACATAACGCCGAAGCACAGCACGAGCATCACCATCGACGTCAAGGCCACGACGCGGACGCCAATCCGATCGGCCAATCTGCCGGCGATCGGAGTTGCGATCACCAAACCCGCTGCAAGGAAGCTTGTGCAGGCAACGATGCCTGTTCGAGACCACGCAAATTCAGCCTCGAACGGTTTGATGAGCGGCCCCAAAATAAACACGGGAAAGGCCCACGCGCCAGTCATAACTCCGACGAAGGCAGCAAGCACAACTGGCCAGTTCGCCGCTAATTCCTCGCGTTTGGTCATCACCCGCGACCCACGGCCAATGAAAGCTGTTTCGTTTTGGTTCCGAACAACAGAAAGTCAGTTGCGTGGTCTTCATGGCTCACAAAAGGACCTGCACCGTCGCATCTCGCGGATGCTGCCACGGACCGAACGTCGTCGAGCGCCAGATTTGTTTCGGAAATTGTCAGGCCGTCGAGATTTCTCGTAAAAAAGTGCGCTTCGAAACGCAAGTACGGCAACTCGCCAATGAGCGCACGGGCGCCTGCTCCATTAAATTTCATTGTGCTCGCCTCTTGCTGACAGCCGTGCTTCGCAAAGCGTGATCGATTGCTCAGCTACTTCTGTTCAGCTTATCGGGCGGTTTATCGGCTTTCAACAAATAAAGCATGTTGCAATTTGCAATACTAACATATATACCTAAACTCACCTAGTAATTGATGTCTGAATGCGGTGCTGGGCGCTTATAACTGGCGCCGTTCCGTACTGCGACGGATGTCCCAACGCAAAAACAAGTAAACATGCAACGTCAGGTAAAATTCAAAGAAAACTAAAAAGCGATTGAATCGCGATGTTTATAACAGGGTGGGGAGGATTTTATGAGCAGCAATTATCGTCGGGTCTGTGCGCTTCTTATCGCCACGGGACTTGCAACGAATGTCCATGCACAGAATATAAAGGCAGCGGCGGCAGAAAGTCCTGCGGGCGCAGAAAATGACATCATCGTAACAGCGACCAAGCAAGTCGGTACCACGGCGCAGCAGGTGCCGCTCTCGATCACGGCGTTTGGCCAGCAGCAGTTGGAGCGCTCTCAGCTTCGCAACGTTAACAGCCTCAGTGTTTCAGTACCCAATGTACAGCTCGGCAATGCATCCAGCGCTCCGGGTACGATGAACTTTGCCGTGCGTGGCCTCGGTACAACCAGCCAGATTGCATCGGTCGATCCGCAAGTCGGTTTGTTCGTTGACGGCGTATATGTCGGCCTCACCGTTGGGGCGATCACGGACCTTTTCGATACCGAAGCTATTGAGGTGCTACGTGGTCCGCAGGGCGTACTTTTCGGCAAAAACGTGACTGGCGGGGCGATATTGGTCCGGACAACCGCGCCCAAGAATAGCCTGTACGTCGACGCGAATGCCTCCATCGAAACGGGCCTGAATTACACTGGTTCAGCCGTCATTTCCGGCCCGATCATCAAGGACGTTTTGGCGATTAAGGTTGCCGGATACTATAATAAGGATGAGGGATGGTTCAAGGATGCGATTAGCGGAGATCCGATCGGCGGCTCGCGCACTTGGGTCGGTCGGCTGGCGCTCCGATTTACGCCGAATGATGCCATCGACATAACTGCGCGCTACGAGCATGGCGATCTCGATTCCGACCAAGGAATTCCAGTCCAGAACATCACCAAATACCCTAGCGGCTTTAAGATGGAGAATAGTGGCGATAGTTACGCCTGGAGTAAGTGGAACAGTGTTTCAGTCGACTCGAGCATTAAACTCGGAAGCGGAACCCTCACCAATATCGCCGGCTGGCGCTCGGTCGATTATGAGTCGAGCTATGAAGTTGACTCCCTAAAGGCACACCTTTTTCAAGCCGTTGTGGGAACCAAGCAGAGTCAATTCAGCGATGAACTGAGATATTCGAATAAATTTGGAGCAATTGACCTCACTACCGGTGCTTACTATTTTACTCAAAATATTCAGTTTCTTGAGGCCCGAGAGCAGGGTACACTCGCAAATCCGCTTGTCTACACAACGTACTTGAACGACGGCGGCACCCAAAAGCAGCACACATATGGCATTTTCGGCGCGGTTGACTGGCATCTCAGCGATACGTTCACGATCAATCTTGGCGCCCGCTACACCAAGGAAATGAAACGCGTGGGTATCGCAACGCTTGGCGGGGGCGCGATTGGGACGACAAGCCCGCCATGTGTCTTCGCTTCCGTGCACAGCACCCTCATGTGTAATTATGACTTCTCGGGCAAAAACACTTCAAATGGCTTTACGCCAAAAGTGGGGTTTCAATGGAAGCCAGACGGCGACACCCAGGTTTATGGTTCTTGGTCGATTGGTCTGCGCGGTGGTGGCTTCAGCTTTCGAAACACTAAGATCGGCATTCCCCCTGGTCCGTATCAAGACGAGAAGCAGTATGCGCTTGAACTTGGCGTGAAGACCGACCTCGACCAAGGCCGCGTCAGACTGAATTTAGCAATTTTCCATTCAAAGATTCACAATCTGCAGCGCGATCGCGTCCTCGTCGATCCAGTCATCGGGACCGGGCAAATCACCGACAACGTTGGCAACGCCACTTATCAGGGTGCGGAGGCAGAGGCGACCGTGCGCCCGTTGAAAGGTTTAACCCTGACGGGGTATGTTGGTATCGTCGATGCACATTATGACAAGCTCACCGCCGATCTCAGCGGCGATGGCGTGATCAACGATGTAGATAGGCATCTGGATCTCACGCGCGTCTCACCTTTCAGCTGGGGGGCGGCGCGACCTATGAGCACGAGTTCGGGGCGATTGGTACCGGCTACGCGCGTGTCAATTACGGTTACAAGGACCGGCAGGCATTTTTGGACAATAACTTAGGCTACACGTCAAATTACGTGTCGCTGGATGGTTCAGTCGGATTGACGGTTGGAGATCGATGGACGGTCAGCGTCTATGGTAAAAATCTCTCCAATCACCGCAACGCGACGGTCGGCATTTTCCTGCCGGCATCCTTCGGCGGTCCTTTTCAGGTTTTAGAAAAGGGGCGAGTTATAGGCGCATCAATTCGCTTCAAAATACAGTAATTCGATTCCGATCGCGTTATGATGTGTGCGGCACCTAACACTTCTCCGGCACATTAGGCTTAACACGTGGCGCGAGAGTCCTTTCGCAAGGAGGGCATCGTCGCGGGGGCGGTCGTGCGGAGAGGTCAAGAATGGCTTGCCTGACCGCCGGCATGCTGGGTTGCGGCGGTGGGCCCGAGACTCTTTTTTTTCCGTCCCGCTGCCTTGAGGCGGCGGGACTGGAGGAAGGCGTAGGCAATCTTCGTCATCAGGCTATGTCGTTGTAATCCCGTCCAGGACCGTCCTTCGAAATGATCGAGGCCGAGTTCCTCTTTGAGTTGTTGATGGGCTTGCTCACAAATCCACCGGGCTTTGACCGCGGCGGCCAATGTTTTGAGCGAGGCATTAGTAGGCAGGTTCGAGATGTAGTATTTTCGCTCTCCGGTCGATCTGCGCTCACCTATAATTCGGACTTTGTCACTAGGCTTTCTGGAGACGCCCTTGTCGAAAATACGGTGTTTGTGGCCGTCGGCGACGCGGACGCGCCGGGCGGCAAAATGGCAGACGAGCGGCCCCTTCGTGCCACGCCGCCAGCTTAGCTTCCGCCACGTTTCGCCGGCCAACATCTCCTCGGCTGAGACCGGCGACTTATCCGGGATGTGGTGCTTTCGCGGCTTACGGGCTTTCTCTGTTGGGAAGATCATGACGACATCAACTGGATAGACCATCTGCCGCCGGGACATGCCAACCGCCCAAAGAAGACCTCGCTCGCTCAGCGCATGGCAGAAGGGTGCGCTGGATCCGTAGCCCGCGTCGGCAAGCACGCAACCGAAGCGAACGCCAGACGCGATGACGCGGTCGATCTCCTCGATTGCAATTTCGGGCTTCGACAAAGCGACCTGTCGTTCAACCGGTATCCGGGCGCGCGTTATGCGATCCGGGTCGCTTGTCCGGCTTTCCGGCAAAAACAACCGGAGACCTACCATCACCGGCACTTCGCCGGATGCCAGTGTCACCGACACCAGCGACTGGCTGTTCTACGTCTTACCGAGCGAAGACGCGTATTGGGGTGCGACACCCACCGAGTGGCGCCCTTTCTTCGGAAGTGCTGTGTCGTCGATGACCAGAAATGCATCATCGCCGCCGACCAGACGGCTGGCTTTTGCCAACAGAACCGCCTCCAAAGGAGCGCTGTCCCACATGCCCGCCGCGACAAAACGATGAAGTTGGTCATAGCCGACTTCGCCGCTACAGGCTGCCATCGGCTGCACGCTCTTGCGGTCTCCAGGACCGAACAGACCAATGGGCACATCCGCCGCCGCGCTGGATGCGATAGCCCCACTAAAAACGGCTGTAGCCATCGCTCCAGATCGATCCTCCAGTTCTCGTCCACCGCCACCGCACGTGATCCGTCAGCCTACACTGACACATGAGAATCAAAGAAGATTCCAGTCGGTTCCTTCAACCTGCCAAAGTAGTATAACTTCACTTTCTTGAGCCGCTGATACAACGGTCATTATGCATTCTCCATAGCATAGGAAAGTCGCCAATTCGCGCACCCTGGATCCTTGACATGCTGAGGCAGCAGATGCCGCTTGGCTTGGATGATTGTCTCAGTCTATGCAATTAGGACCAACGCGATGGCAAGTTAGTCAAGTACGTCGACGACTTTTGCTTTGAGGCTCGTGGGCACCCAATACAGATTTGCGTTCACCAGATGGAGGTGCCAGTGCGCTTCCGCTTCAACCGCCTTCCCCGCGTCAATTAACGAAATAACCTTGTCAAACGATCGAAGTCCGGAAAATGCGCGCCGTTGTTGAAGTTCATCTGACATCTCATGTATCTCGAAAAACTTGACTTGATAACGGGCGACTGTTTCTTGCAGGATTCTTGTAAGAAGCAATAGAGTGTTCAATCCGCTGACCTCGACGAGGAGCCTATGAAAGTCGGCGATGGCAACCATGAATTCGAGATAGCGGCCGTCATGAACCATTTTGCGCAGTCGCTCTACCTCCATGCGCAAAAGCTGCGTTGCTCCTTCGGGTTGCAACCGCGCCAGCTTACCAACGACGTAAGGTTCGATCGCAAGACGAGCTTCATAGACGTCGGCAACGGTGGTGCCTTCAATTTGCAGGAGAAATCCTGCGTATCTTGCCGCATTTTCGACCGGTGGCCGATGGATCCTGGCGCCGCTGCGCGATCCGCGCATCACGCTGATGAAATTCTCCGATTCAAGAATGCGTAGAGCTTCCCGTAGCGTCGGCCTGGACACGGCGAACGATGCCATCAGCTGATTTTCCGGCGGCAGGAAATCGCCATCGCTCAGCTCGCCTCGAATGATGCGTTTGCGGATCCGTCCGGCCACGACCTCCGCAGTCTTTGGCAAACGAACCATGGATGACAACGACGACCATTCCTCATCCATGGTCGTCGCTCCGCGCTCGGCGTTTTGTCCCAAAGGCATAAATCAACTTCTCCCAGCTGTTATGCGCGCCACCGATGCCGTTGCACGATCGAACTGAGGGTTAGGCGTCTTTATTCCGGTGCGCCAGACTTATAAAACTTCGTATATCATCAGGGCTGCGAGTGGCTGCTGACCCAATCGACGCTTGGTAGGTAGTCAGAAACGCGCGATCTATTCCGCCTAAAGTTATGGGAAACTCGCTATGGCGCCACCCATTCAGTCTCCACGCTCGCATGACCGGCTAACGCTATTAAACGAAGTTGCATATGTCTGTCGTGTGCGTTATGCTCGCGTCCGACCAGCAGACTCGAAGATAGCCGCTGGCAAAAAAATCGTGACCACAGGGGGGGGGGGGGCGCATATGAAGCACGTATTATTCCATCGTAAGACACTTTTGACCACATCGCGGATATTTGCGGTCCTAATGGTCGTGACTCCGAGCGTTGCTTGTTATGCTCAGTCTGTTCCCACCGGGGACGATCGCGGGCTGACCGATATCATTGTCACGGCACGTAAACGAACGGAGACGCTCATCTCTGTGCCCGTCGCCGTCACCGCGCTTGGGGCAGCTGATCTTAATCGCTACGCAGCAAGCGATTTGAGCAAGATCAGTCAGCTCGCGCCACAGGTCATTGTGACCTCTCCTTCTGGAGGGGGGCAGGGTACGGGGTTCACTATCCGAGGCATCGGATCCTCAACGGCCGAGGTCGGACTTGAGAGTAGCGTCCCGATCAACCTTGATGGCGTTCAGCAGAGCCGCGGGCGGCTCGCAATTTTCAGCATGTTCGATATTGCTCAAGTGGAGGTGCTCAAGGGACCACAAGCGTTGTTCTTTGGTAAAAACTCGCCGGCCGGTGTGATTTCTTTGCAATCTTCTGGTCCGACCGATAGCTTTCACGCTGGCATAATGGCCGGGTATGAGTTCGTGGCTGATGAACGTTATGTCGAGGCCTACATCTCGGGGCCGATCACCAGCAACTTGAAGGCCCGGCTCGCCGTGCGCACTAGTGAAATCGCGGGGTGGGTCCGCAACAGATCGACCGCAACGGTTTGGCCGATTGCCGGCCCTGGCTTCCCGTTGCCGGGAGCATCGTCCAAGCGCGCGCCAAACGGGCATCAGGTGACTGGGCGCCTGACAGTGGAGTATGAGCCCACTCCCGAATTCGACGCAACGCTACGCATCTTGGCCGGCAAACAACGCGGAGATTCGGACACCAGCGGTGAGGAGACCTTATGCGCCGGCGTGCCGGCAACATATGGTCAGGCGGATCCCACCGGTGACTGTCGCCTGAACCGCATCGGAAGTATTGGCGGCGCTAGCCCCAAGCTTGTTCAGAACTGGCCGCTCGCCTCGCAGGACGGCAGTCAATTTACCCGGACCGACGTCTTCATCGGCGGATTGACGATGAATTATAAGCTGAACGATGTTACGCTGACATCGGTTTCAAGTTTTACCCAATTGAAATATATCGCTTTTGATAATTTCACTTTCACCAGCTTCCCGGACATTTTTGCTAGCCCAGGAGAGAACAATAAGACCTACACGCAGGAGTTGCGCGCCTCCAGTAACTTCGATGGCCCGCTGAACTTCATGCTGGGGGGTTATTACGAGCAATATAAGCGGCGCAACACGGCGAACTCGATGCTTTTTTTCGTCGGCCAAGATCCAGCTACCGGTAGATATCTGAGTTATCTCCATCCGTCGGTGAACAAAGGAACCACCTATTCGGGGTTCGGCCAACTGCGATGGGCTATCCTTGACAATCTTGAGCTTTCCGGCGGCGTGCGGTTTAGTTCCGACAGACGATCGGTGAACACACGCAATGATTATGTGAATCCGTTGTTCTCTCCCGCCATCATTGATCTTCTGCCTGCGGGACAATCTATCATCGGTAAACAGAAAGATTCCAACTGGTCGCCAGAAGCCTCTCTCGCTTGGCATCCAACCAAGGATTCGACACTATATATTGCTTATAAATCAGGCTATAAGGCTGGGGGCTTCGCCAATCCTGCGGTTCTTGCCCAAAACTACACAACCGCGAATATCGAATTTAATCCAGAAAAGGCAAAAGGCGGCGAGGCAGGCTACAAGGCTGAGCTTTTTGATCGAACGCTACGGATCGAGCTAACCGGATACTATTACACGTTCAGCAATCTGCAGCTCAGCTCGTTCGAAAACACGACCTTTTCTTACTTTATTAAAAACGCCGGAAAGGCACGAACGAAAGGCGTCGAAGCGTCAGCCGAATGGCGTGCGACGCACGACCTCACGCTGCGAAGCGCGCTTGCCTACAACCGTGCCCGCTATGTAAGCTTTCCGACCTCAGCCTGCTACCAACAACAGACTGCCGCCCAAGGCTGTGTCGGTGGTGTCACGCAGGATCTCGCAGGTAAACCTCTGGCGCGCGCCCCCGATTGGGTCGCCAGTGTCGGAGCAACTTACGACACGCCGATCAGCCGGTCATTGATGCTGGGCCTTAGCGCCGATACGCGTTACTCCAGCTCCTACTTCACCGATCCGGTGTTGTCGCCGATACCAAAACAAGATGGTTTCTTTCTCCTGAACGCGGCCGCCAGGCTGTATACGCGGGACGAAACGTGGGAGCTTTCGTTAATTGGCCGTAATCTCACCAACAAGATATATATTACTGAGGCGCAAGACATGCCCGGCGGTAATCCACAGAGTTGGGTTGCGCAGGTAGAGAGGCCACGCGAAATTTTGGTGCAGGGTAAGTTTCGTTTTTGATGGTTTGACCTATCGTTCCCCGGGGCTTGCCAACGATTTGGGCTTGGCGGGTTCCGGTGAGACGCGCTGTTGTCTGATCCCAGATAAGACAAGTCGCTGCGTGACGATCTGGCCGATGGTATCTCAACACTGCCGGCCTGGATGCAGGCTCTCCTCAAGCCGATGCTGTTGGAGAAAGCCGCCACGTGATGATGAAACCCTGCCTTTGGCCGCATCATCGGTGCGGACGACGCAGCGCGCCTCGGCCTGGGCGACGGTAGAGCGACGAATTCAGAGGTGGTCGACATTGCCAGTGCCGCCACCGCAGCCGCGAGTTTTCGCAGGCGCGGCACTTGTAAGCGTAAGACGGGCAGGCAGCCGAGACAGCGCATGGTCCACACATATGCCTGGATTGAAGCGAGCGTAGAGGCGCCCGCTGCGATGGCGGGTTGGGCTGATAGACTGCGTAGCAGTGGGCTTGTCTGACATAGACGCCCTGGTCGTTCGCGTCTGGGTTGGTGAGTACCTCGCATAGCTTATCGGCGGCGTGGCAATGATCTAAAGTGAAATCGTGAGAGCCGAGGATCTCGAAATCGACCGGGACGGGAGATAAAATCTTTTCTCATCGAAACCGACCGGCATCCGTAGCGCACGGTTGTGGATCAGCAGCGGCCTGATCGCCAACGCGCTGAAATGACTGCTATTTGTCATCGATCACGAGTCTAGCAGCCCCGGGGTCCGCGAAGAGATTCATCGTCGCCGCCCACTGCGCCTTATTATCGAACCACATTTCCATGATTGCGTCATAGTGCTGTCGTCCACCGTGGTCTCCACGTGAGCCGCCAGCGGATGGGGCAGGGGACGCAGAAACGCCGGATATACTTCATGGCGTTGCCGGTGGGGTATTTCTCGCCGATCTTGGCATGCGTCGATTTCATAATAACCGATGATTAACTGCCTAGACATCCCCTCTTTGCGCTTTAGGAGCGCTACGACTTTAAATATGCCTCTCTCCCTTTGTTTCGAACCAGTGCCTCGGCTTTCATAGACGTAATCCTCGCGGCTGCACCGCTACCTGGAAACATGTTCCCTTGATCAGCCCGCATCCAGCCGACCGACTACGGTTGGCCGCATCGGCACAAGCTCACCCGCGCGAAAGCGAGTCCGGAAAACGGCTAGGCCGGAAATTTGTGCTACAAGGCGCGATCGCGCTCGAAAATCGCCACGTCTACGCGCGACGTAAACCGCCACTTGCCGTCTTCGCAGCGCATAAGGTCATCCTCATAGCGCCCATAATGCTCGATCCTGCCCTCATCCTTGGTAAACACTACGAAATAGGCGGTGCCGCGTGCGCTGTCTGGCTCTGGAAATTCGATCCGGATGTTAGTCGAGGCATGGTGGAAGCCCAGTTCAGTCGACACGAGCTTACGCAAGTTTTCGCGTCCGCGCGCGACACCGTGTTCGTCGAGGAATTGGTCGAATACTGCATCGCCGAACCTGCGCCGTGCGATCACAAAGCTGGACAAGTCAATCGTGGCATCCGAAGTGAAGCACTCGACAAAGCCATCGATGTCCATTTCATCGACCGCATAAGTATAGGTTGCATAGAGATTGAGAATCTCGAGATGATCGAGCGCCTGCTGAACCGGGTTATGGTCAGAATATTGAATCATCAAGTAATGTCCTTAAGGCTTAGCTTTATTCGGAGTCAAATTACCTTGCATCAGCTTGGGTTTTAGCTCTACTGCGCAGGAGGTCCAGCCGATCAGTTGCATTGGTGTGCACACCCCGTCGTCTTACCTCGCCGGGTTATCTTGCTCACTTAAACTCTTGGAGCGGCTCACGCGATGGTCTCCATCTTCAGAATACATTCCGGTCCAAAGTCTACCTTCATGATGAGTTGACCTCCGGCTGATCGCTCTCATGGCCGCAGAGAAGCCATGTCTTGGTCCAAATCTTTTTCCATTCGAGCGCCACCACCTTAGAGGATGTATAGCGCTCCTTATCGTCGTGTCGCTCTGTCGCAAAATTTACGTATGTGGGTTTCTGATCATTCACCTTCGGCCGGGCACATGCTTTTCAGCGTATAACGCGCGATCGGGGTGGAGCGGCTCATGGTGTACATTCGATCGATCCATCGTGTTATCGAATTGTCCACAGAAATTTCCTTTATGTTGGAGGTCTCAACGCATCGTTTCTCAGTACATCGCTCAACCTACCTCTGATCCGTCGAACGGCTTGCCACGTGAGCCCCAACCATCAACAAATATAGCCCATTGCGCCTCGAACATATATACCTTACCACACTCAGTAATCGATGTGTGAAAAATCTATCCGGGGGTGCTTCGAACGAGGCTCCATCAATCGAGGGTCGAAACAAAAGTGCACATGTCTGCCGTTTCGGGTATCAATGTGCCTGATCGGGTCAACCAACATAACGGTGAAACATCGAGCGAAATAGACTGCCTGGATGGCGAGACTTGGAAAACTGAGGCTCGGATCGAACGGTATCACCAGGCGGCCTCGCAGATCGCGAGTGCCAAGAAATGATTGGAAATGTCTATGCCAGAATACAATGATATCTTGTTCGAGAGGCTCGGACATGTAGCACGGATCTCTCATAACCGGCCGCGCCAGCGGAATGCGGAAAACACAACCTTACTTAGCGAGCTTGACGCAGCCCTCATCGAGTGCGCAGCTGATGAATCTATTCGCGTTGTGATTTTAGCGGCAACCGGCGACCATTTTTCGGCAGGCCATGATCTCAAGGAAGGGCAGGGTAGGTCTCAGTATTCGGTCGAGCAGCGATGGGAATACGAGGTTAAAAACTATCTTGGTTATTGCTTAAACATATGGGATTTCCCGAAGCCAACTATTGCGCAAGTACAAGGCGCGTGCATCGCGGGGGGGTTCATGGTTGCAAATATGTGCGATCTTATGGTGGCAGCTGATGACGCTTATTTCCAAGATCCTGTCGTCCATAGTCTGTCGACAGCAGCTGTCGAGGTGCTGATTCATCCTTGGGTGTTGGGGATGAGGAAAGCTAAAGAGATGTTATTTACCGGAGAGCGAGTTACTGCGGCACAGGGCGAACAATGGGGGATGGTCAATCGCGTGGTTCCGCGCGCAGAACTGGAAGCCGCGACCCTCAAGCTGGCTGAGCGGATTGCGGAGAATGCGGGTACGTTCAGCGTTATGCTGACTAAGCGATCGCTCAATCGCCAGATGGACATGCAGGGCTTCCGCGCGATGCTAAGTGCGCATTTCGATACGCATCAGTTGAGTCACATGTCTCATCAATACCTAGCCATTCGCGAGAAGGGACTCATGGGCTCGATTGATAAGGCAAAGGCTGCTGGCAAGGATTGATACCATCAGGCATCGACGACACTCCTGATTTTTTACACCGGGGTGGCTGTCACCAGATCAAACAACGGGAAGCAAGCAATTGGATTTCACGATCAATACTGACGACCAGCGCTTCCTTGCCGAAGTGCAGCAATTTTTGACAGGTCTTGCTGGCACTGGAATTCTGGTCAGCGGTACCGCAGCCTGGGAACATGCAGCCGAGGATAGGGTGCGTAGGTGGCTGGCCGCGCTGGACGTCCGCGGGTGGTGTGTGCCTTATTGGCCGGTCGAGCATGGCGGGACGGGCTGGTCGGCAGTGCGAAGGTTCTTATTTGAGATGGAGTGCACTCGAGCTGGCGCTCCAATCGTCCCGTCACAAGGGCATCGGCTTGCAGGCCCGACGCTAATTGCTTTTGGAAACGATGCTCAACGTGCTTCGTTTCTTAAGGGAACGGCAAACGGCACGATTACTTGGTGCCAAGGCTTTTCCGAGCCGGGGGCAGGCTCAGACCTCGCCGCGCTAACTACATCCGCTCGCTTAGAAAATGATGCATATGTTGTGACTGGTCAGAAAATCTGGACCACTCATGCCCATTATGCCGACTGGATGTTTGCTTTGGTCCGCACCTCGACGGGGACGAAGCCGCGGCAGGGAATATCTATGATTCTGATTGATATGCGCTCCCCGGGGATAGCGGTCTCTCCTATTGAAACGATTGACGGTCAGCATCACGTCAATACGGTATTTTTCGATGACGTTCTCGTACCTTTGGGTAATTTAGTCGGCTGCGAAGGCGCTGGCTGGGACTATGCCCGCTACATGCTGGAGCATGAACGTACAGGCGGCGCAAAAGTCCCGGAGCTTCGACGTGATCTTGATACAATTGCTACGCTGGCTAGTCTAGTTGGCGTGGAATCCTCGCCGGTTGTCGAATCAGGGTGGTTCCAGCGGCGATTTGCGGACATTGCTATCGAACTGGAGGCATTGCGCTGGTCGATTCTTCGTGTGCTCGCCGGTGATCCGTCCTGTCCTGCAAATGAGATGGCTTCCATTCTGAAGGTGCGCGGATCCGAGTTGCAGCAAGCCGTTGCGCAGTTGGCGGTTGATGTCCTTGGACCAATCATGTTGTCGCCTGCACATCCATTTGCCAGGGATGCCGCTGCCGCATTGTCGTATCTAGGTTTCCGGCGTGCAGCTACGATCTACGCGGGTTCCGACGAGATCCAACGTAATTTGCTGTCACGCGCCCTTTTGGATTCATGATTATGGATTTCGGTTTTTCCGAAGAACAGCGTTTGATACGCGCGAGCGCGCTGCGCTTTGTCGAAGACCACTATGATTATACCAGCCGTCGCAAGCGAATTGCCGCTGGTCCAATGGTGGACGAGACAATTTGGATGCAATTTGTTGAGATGGGCTGGCTCGCAATCGGTTTGTCAGAAAAGAACGGTGGAATTGGGGGAAGCACGGGCGATATACTCGCCTTGCTCGAACCGTTGGGGGCAGCTTTGGTTGTAGAACCGTTGATCGCCAACGCCGTGTTATGCGCAGACATTCTTGCCTCGACAGGGCGAACTGCGGAACTGACCTCGTTACTGGCAGGCGAAAAACGGTTCGCACTTGCACTTTTAGAGGCGCCAGTTCAGCCTATCGGGAACAGTGTAAAGACAACAGCGGCAATCTCTGATGGAAACTACCGACTGAATGGTACAAAATCCGCCGTTCACGGCGCAAGCGGTGGTGAGCAACTTCTTGTCGTGGCTGAACCCGTCGGAGGTGTCCCGGCTCTTTTCTTGATCGAAAGCAGTGACGTTCAATTGACAGTATCTCGTTTGGCTGATGGTTGGGCATCCGCTGATATTGTTATGAATAATTGCCCGGCTAGGCTAATCGCTGACACGCAGATCACTGCAATTATCGAACACGCCTTCAATCGATCAATCGTTGCGCTCGGCGCGATGGCGTTGGGAAGTATGCGCGCTGTTATCGAAGCTACGGTGGAGCACTTAAAAACCCGTCAACAGTTTGGTGGGCCGCTTTCGCAATTCCAAGTGCTCCGTCATCGGTTGGCGGATATGAAAATGACGCTAGAACTGACGCGGTCTTTGGTGTTTGCAGCAATCGCAGCAGAGGCATCGGGTGCAGACCTGTCAACAGCGGCTTCGGCGCTGAAAATGCAGTTGGGAGCGCCCGTGCGTAGGGTTGGCGAACTGGGGATTCAACTACACGGCGGTCTGGGTGTCACAAGCGAATTTCAAGTCGGACAGCATTTTCTTCGCATGTGCCTCACTGACAAACTTTTTGGTGACTCTCTTTTTCACGCTGAACGTTTCATCTCATCTACAGTCGTAAATAAGCCTGACGGTGAGGTTTACCCATTCAAAAAGAAGTCAAATCATTAAGGTTTGAGCCGATATCCAAATGCTTTGGCAGGCATACACCGAATGAACGACAAAAATGGTGAAGAGCGGGTTGCTAAATTTGGATGGAAAACTCAGCTGACGTTATTGCCGGATCGTGATGAACTGGATTGAGGTTATGCGGTGACACAATCCAGTCACAGCTTACCGATTTCGGCGCTGATTGCTGCGGTTGGCCATTTGATTATTAGGTCAACATGGCCAGCCGATCCGGAAGGAGTTCGTGGCTCTAGATGGCTCCGCTTTCCCTCAACCGCGCGAGTTCGTCCGCATCCATCCCCAGCAGCTCGCCGTAAATGGTATCATTATCCTGCCCAATCTCGGCCGGCGCCAAGCTGCGAATGCCGCTCGGTGTGCCGGATAGCAGCGGAAAGCTGTTCTGCATCTTAAAGCTGCCCCAGCGGGGGCTGTCGACCTCGACCAAAGCCTCACGCGCCGCGAAATGAGGGTCGTCGAGCATCTCCATCGCACGGTAGATCTTGCCGGCGGGCACCGAATGTTCGATCATTGCGGCTTCGACATCGGCGATGGACAGGGTTCGCGTCCAATCGGCGATCAGGACGTCCAGCTCGCGCTGGTGCCGTCCCCGCGCCATATGGTTAGCATAACGATCATCCGTTGCCAGTTCCGGCCGGCCCATGGCATTGCAGAGGCGGGCGAACACGCCATCCTGATTGGCGCCGATCAAATACTCGCCATCGCTGCAGGGATAGACGTTCGACGGTGCGATCCCGGAAAGGACAGATCCGCTTCGTTTCCGCTCAATCCCCGACACCATATATTCAGGCACCATCGATTCCATTACTTGCAACACCGATTCATACAGCGCGCTGTCGACGATCTGGCCCTTGCCGCTATCTTCCCGCGCATGCAACGCGGCCAATGCGCCCATACAGGCATAGGTTGCCGCTAGGCTGTCGCCGATCGAGACGCCCATGCGCGATGGCGGACGATCGGGGTCGCCAACGATATGGCGCCATCCACCCATCGCTTCACCGATCCCACCATAGCCGGCGCGGCTCGCATAAGGTCCGGTCTGGCCGTAGCCGGACACACGCACGATGATTAGCCGCGGATTTATCGCTTGCAGAACATCGGGGCCGAGCCCCCATTTCTCCATCGTACCGGGCTTGAAATTCTCGATAAGGATGTCCGCATGGGCGACCAACCTGCGGACGATGTCCTGCCCGTCGGCCTCGCGCAGATTGGCCGAGACCGATTTCTTGTTACGTCCGATGATCTCCCACCACAATTTCTTCTCGCCAAGGCCCCAGTCACGCATCGGATCGCCCTGGCCTGGCGGCTCCACCTTAATGACCTCGGCACCCATATCGCCCAGCAACTGGCCGCAAAATGGGCCGGCGATCAGCTGGCCCAATTCGATGACGCGAATATCTTTCAACGCGCCGGTATTTTCCTGCTTCAGCATGTTCGTGCTTTCGTCATGATGGTTGGTCGGAGGGAAATTGCCGGCTTTGGCAAGCATGCCGGAACCGGGCGGCCGAAACCAATCGGTTACGTTTTCCCGAAAATCTGCGAATTAGAGTGCGAATCTAATAAAATGCTACCGCTTGTCGACGGATCAGCAGTGGGAGGCGTATACTTTTGCTCTGCAAGCAAATATTCATCGAGCCGCACGGCGCGCATCAACTCTAGCGGGTCGTGGTAGGGCCCGGGGTTTGCTGCGAAAAAGCCGGCATCCGTCCCAGTAAGCTTCATTTCACGAAAGAGAGCTGCCATCGCATTCGCGGCCGCACTCAGCGCGCTTGCCGATGACATGATCAGAGCGTATCCGGCCTCGCCCATGTCCGCAGCGGTATATCCGATGGGTGGGCTCGCTCCCATCCCAATGATCGGTCCGTTGATCGAGCGGCACAGTTGTCTGATCCAAGACATTTGGTCGCCAGGCGACAGGCTGAAGTAAGATTGACCTTCGATTGAGATCGTAATTGGCATTACCATATCTGCACCGGCCTCAAGGTAGAGATTGCAGCGCTCGACAAGCTCGTCGAACGAAATGGTGTCGGCGTCCGACCTTGCGATAATCAGGAAATCTTGATCAGTGCGGGCGTCGAGTGCCGCTTTGAGACGATCAAGCGCTTCGGTGCGGGAAACGATTTTACGCCCCGCCAATAGAGGGCAGCGTTTCGGTAGTGACTGATCTTCGAGATGGATCCCAGCAACGCCAGCGCGCTCCATTTCACGAATTGTGCGCTGTATGTTCAGAACACCGCCAAAACCCGTGTCGATGTCGGCAATGATTGGTATTTCGACTGCGGCCGTCATACGCGCGGCATGACTTACCAGTTCGCTCATCGACAACAGCCCCAGATCGGGCGCGCCGAGCTGTGACGCTTCAACTCCAAGTCCCGTCAGATAAGCCGCGTCGAATCCGGCCAATTGCGCGAGGCGCGCAGAGAGCGGGTCAAAACAACCAGGTGCGACAACCAAGCCTTGGCCAAGTAGATTGCGCAACTTTGTCGACGTGCGAATCATATATGTAACTCCGATTCTTGCGGCAAACGCCTGGGCAATCGTCCGTGGGCACTGTTATTATCGCGCACCTCAGGAAATAACCCAACGGTGCGAGGCGATTAGGGCTCTACGGAGCCTTCTTTATGTGCTCTCAGCAGCGGCAAACATGGTTCGATCAGCATTGATCCGCATCAGCAACATATCATCGCACCGCCACGGCAATAATACGTCTTCTTAGCGCTGATGATAGAGAGGGTGTCCCGAAACGCCGGTGCGTACATGGCTGAAATGGTCGCCATCGACGTTGGCAATATACAGGTCCTGCATATCGGGGCCTCCGAAAGCGCAATTTGTGGGAACGTGAAGTTCGCTACCGTCAATACCAATAGGACCATCGATGAACGGAGCCCAGATTCCATTAGAGTCGATGGTAATCAATTGTTGATCGGCCGCCTTAAACGCACCACCATTGCCATATCCGGTAAGTGTGACATATAAGGTACCGTCCTGCGCGAACGCCATTCCGTCTGGATGCGACGGAAAACCGCTGGCGTAAATCTCCGGACTTCCAAACGATCCATCCTTATTTATGGCAATACGCAAGCAATCGCCGCGTGTGGATTGAAGAACATAAACCGCAGACTCCTGAGGATTGATAGCGAGCCCATTGGCAAACCATAGGCCGGTGGCTACGATCTCGCTTCGGCCGTCGGGTCTGAACCTGACCAATGAGCCGGTGGGCTTGGGATTTATAATTTCATCGAATACTGTTTCTATGGTCAATTCGGAAGAGATGGAAACATACAAATTTCCATCTTCATCGAAGGTCGCAAAATTTGGAAGCGTTAAAGCTATATCGCCGGCCCGGTCCGCGAACATTGTGGGCCTTCCAAGCCGATCAACCTTGATGATCGCACGCTTGCCCAAATCGCAGTAGATGATATTCCCCTGCCGATCCATTGTAATGCCATTGGGAATGGATCCGCTAGGCAGCGTGCAGAACTCTGTGACCATTCCATCGGGCGTTGCTTGATAAAGAGTACCATTCCGGCCCCCACCGATAACAACGTTATCGTTATCAACAACTACGCCCTCTGACCGGAGCACACCATTCCCAAAAGCTCTGACGTTCTCCAAATCATCTCTCCTAATGCCAAATTTATTTCTGCGCCCGCGTCAAGGCAGGAGCTAACGGGCGGCCGATCAGCGCGTTACCATGTGCGAGCCCATTCCCTTGCAGTAGCGGACGAATTTCCAACATTGGCGCGGGGTGAGTGGTCCCACCATTGGGGCACCCGGCAGAGCATCTTGATCATATCTCATCTCCTGATGTCGTCCGTCAGCAAGCCGTGTAGCCCCCGTCGACCGCGATCGCGGCACCGTTCACGAAGGCGGATTGGTCTGACAGGAGGAAGCGTGCGACGTAGGCCACGTCCTCAGGCTCGCCAAAGCGACCGATCGGGTGTCGCGCGAGGGCGGCGGCGTAGCGCGGCCGGAATTCAGGGCTCTCGAGCAGACCCGCGATCATCGGCGTGTTGATCATGCCGGGAAGAACGGCGTTGACCCGCACTCCGGTCTCGAGGGCCTCCGTCGCGGCGCCGCGCGTAATACCAACCACGGCGTGCTTTGAGGCGACATACTCGCCTGAATAGGGCTGTGCAACCGACGCGTTGGCGGACGCGGTATTGACGATGGCCCCGCCCCCCGTCTTTCGCATCGCCTTGATCTGATGCTTCATGCAGAGAAAGACGCCGGTTGCGTTGATGTCGTTGACGCGGTGCCAATCCTCGATCGTCAGATCCTCGACCAGCTTATTAATCATCTGTACGCCGGCATTGTTGAAGGCGCCGTCGAGGCGCCCATAGGTTTCGAGGGTCGCTTCCACGAGTGCAACGACCTCGACCTCTTTGCTCACGTCGATTTTGCGGGCAAGCGCCTTGCCGCCCGCGTCGGTGACCATCGCCGCGGTCTCCTGGACCCCACTCTCATTTTGATCGGCCAGCAAAAGCCGAGCGCCAGCTTCCGCAAAAAGGAGTGCCGCCGCGCGCCCAATCCCTGACCCAGAGCCTGTGATAATGATCGTTTTGCCTGCAAGCATGGTCCTAATCCTATCGAAGAGGCGGGCGCGGACGCCGCCATGCGCATCGCGGCGCATTAAGCGGACGTCATCCAGAAGCACCTCTGCGTCTACCAAGATCGAGAGGCGGTAATCCGTGCTAACGGGTCACCCTGAGATTATCTGAGCCGACAAAGCCAAGTGGATCCTAGTTCAGTCCACAGTCTTCGCGATGGCTTGTCAGTTTATGCGTTTAGGTGACGGTCATATTCCGCATAAAACTGTCGAATAACGATCTCCTGCTCTGAATAGATTGCACCTTTGTAGCCTTTCGATCGTAGCCGCTTTTGTATTTTAGGCATGGTTGTTGCATCTTGGCTTATCACGGGTCCTAACGATTCCAGATCGCCCTTCTCGAGATAGGACGGCCGTCTTATCGTCTTACCGGATCGGTCAGCGTCGCTGGGGACGCCCATGTAACTAGGCAGTTCCCGATCCGGCAAAGCCCAGATCTGGCTGATATAAACCACCTTTTCCGGATCGGTGGGATGGGGCAAAAAGCGTTGAACGAGGACGCCTTCTGGATGCGTATTGAACGTGCATGACGGAAAAAACTTGACTACCCAATCGTCAATGAGCTGCTCATCGTCTAACTTGCTAAAATCATAGCCCGATGCTTCAGCATGTGTTCTCTTCGACTTGATGATGATCTCTCGCACATCGGCCGGGCCCCCTGAAACGTCGCAGGATCTACGCCGGCTTCTCTCATAAACAACTGATGCTCGCCGGTCATCTTCGCCTTTAGACGATGAGCATACTGCTCGCTCGGCATAAGAAAGCGCGATATCGCGACGCTATGCCCATTTGGGAAAATGTCCTGTTGGATGCGATAAGTATCAGCTAAGGGAATAAGCTCGGGATGCAAACCCTGTAGATGGTAGCCTTCGATAAATGCTTCCAAGGCAAGTTTCCAATTAGCATCCCACTCTTGACGCTTATCGGACATTCTTTTCATGTGCTCAAAAGGATATGCCTCAAGCCGTGTGACAAGATCCTCACCCAAATAATCAAGTAAAGGGATAGCATCTCTGTCCATTGAGATAAAAACCCAGCCCTTCCACGTCTCCACCCGAACTTGCTCGATGTCGAGACTATGATCGAGGGCTTCAGTGCGAAAACTTTCACGGTCTGTGACCTTGATGCATTTTCCCGAAAGATCATACTGCCAAAGGTGGAACGGGCAATTGAATTTGACATTTGTGCCGAAGTCCCGGCTTTCTAGCTGCATGCCGCGATGCTGGCAGACGTTGTAGATAGCCCTAAGGCTCTCGTCCTTTTGGCGCACAACCAGAATAGATTCCGGTCCAAAGTCTATCTTCATGAATGAGCCGACCTCCGGCAGATCGCTCTCATGACCGCAGAGAAGCCAAGTCTTGGTCCAAATCTTTTCCCATTCGAGCGCCATCACTTTAGAGGACGTATAGCGCTCCTTATCGTCGTGTCGCTCTGTCCCAAAATCGACGTATGAGCGTTTCTCATCATTCCGCTTTGCCCCGGGCACATGCTTTTCAGCGTATACCGCGTGATCGGGGTGGAACGACTCATAGGGTACATCCGCTTGAGCCATCGTAATTTTCGGATTGTCCACAGGAATTACCTTTCAACTTACGGTCTCGGCGCACCGTTCCTCAGTACCCCGCTCAATCTGTTTCTGCTCCGCCGAACTAATTTCGTTCGACGTCAATCACCTTTTAAACTTGATGTACCTTCGAGAAAACGCTCTCGAGCCCAGCCCTCAAGGTGCCTGCTCCACATCCAGGGATCGTATTTCATTTCCTTGATTCGCCAACCGTCGGCCGTTCGCCGGTAGCTGTTGTGATATCGACCTGCGGTCCACAACGCTTCGCCGTTGAAAGTCAGTTGCGCCAAGAGATGAAAGTCACCTGTCGCGTCATCTCCGTTTACCGCGATGATCGGGTTCATTGCCATGTGCGACGCCATTTGAGTCATCCGCGTTTGGAATTCGGAATCCCAAAACCCCGTTAGTCCTTTGCGATCTTCAAACCGACCGAGGACGCCGCCATCCCAAGCACCATCACTCGTAAAACAATCCGCTACGTTGGCACCATAGTCACCTGGCCGGCCATCATATTTGTCTGCCGCCGTGCAATACTTGTAGGTTATTTGTTTAATCGCCTCGATATCCTCGACGACCGCCAATCTTCGCGAGAGATCAGCAATAGTCTCTTCAGGGGACGCTGCTGCCGATTTATCACTCATGATTGCCTCTCTCGCAAAAACTGTAGTGGCGTATCCTACCTGTTTATAGAACTCCGCGCACCTGTCTATTAAATTTTACAACATATTAAGCGATCTGCGAATCAACCACATCAGGTAGCTCAATAGGAGTGCAGTGCGGAGTTCGACGCGAATCTGCGCTTGCCAAGCATTTTGAAGATCACGCAATGGCATCCCCTTGAACTTGGTAGCAAGCGACAGAGCTACCAAGCGGCCCGACAAACAGGTTCCCGCCGGCGCTATGCCGGCTGGAGTTCAGCACTCGGCGCATGGCGCACAAGCCGACCGGGCAGGGCGCCCGTATGCGCATCAGAGCGAACAATGACCTCGCCGCTTACAATTGTCGCGCGATAGCCACTAGCTTTCTGATTGAGACGGCGCCCGCCTGCCGGGAGATCATAATGAACTTCGGGGCGATACAGCGCCAATTTTTCATAATCGATGACGTTGACATCGGCTTTAAAGCCTTCCGCAAGAATGCCCCTGTCAGAAAAGCCCATCAGCTCGGACGGAATTGAGCTTAAGGCCTTGATTGTCTTCGCAAGAGAAAGCCGTGCTCCCTTCCGATCACGCGTCCAGTGGGTCAGCATGAACGTCGTATAGCTGGCATCGCATATCAGGCCATAATGAGCCCCTCCGTCGCCTAGCGCAATTACCGATGCGGGGCGCATAAATGCCTCTCCAATCTCGTCCAGCGATCCTTTTGCGTAGTTGCTCAGCGCCACATAAAGCATCGCGTGGCCGTCGTCCGCAATCAGAAGGTCATAGGCCACTTCTTCAGGCGTTCGTCCCTCTCGCCGCGCCCTTGCCGCAACGCTGTCGTTCATATTGGGTTCGTAATTTGGCTGATCGCTCATTTCGAACATGCGCTCGAAAGTGCGTGCTATTGCGATCGTGGGCAATGTCGGATCGTCGGGGGCCTCGGTGATGATTTTCTGGCGCACTTCGGGTTTGCGGAGTTCGGCGATCCGTTCGGCGAGCGGCAGATGCGCAAGCAACTTGTATGTCGGACACAGCACGAAAGGGGTCGCGGATAGGTCGAAGCCGATGATCATCCCCACCGGCCGCGGAAAGATCTGCGGCCGGAGCGTAGCGCCGTCGTTCGCATTGGCTTCCTCCACCCAATCGCCAATTTTGGTGAGGTAATCGGGAGCGTCGTCTGTCTGCGCGAGCGTGAAACTGACGCAGACCGAGTGTTGACTGGAAATGCGGCGCAGCAGGTCAAACCGTCTGCGAATCTCCTGCGGATCGGAGCCTTCGAGAAGTTCGGGCACGAGCTGAACAATTCCGCCGGCCTTACTAACCTCACCTGCGATAGCGCTGAGCTCACGCTCACTCGCTTCGAAGCTTGGGATATTCGTACCGTCGATGCTGCGATGGATCGACACACGCGAGGTCGCAAAACCCATCGCGCCAACCGCCATGGCCTCGGCGACTATCTTTTTCATCTGCTCGATGTCGGCGTCTGTAGCATCTTCGCGGTTGGCGCCGCGCTCCCCCATTACGAAAACGCGCAGTGCAGAATGCGGGAGATATGCGGCTATGTCGATGTCATGTGGCTTGCTGTCCACAACATCAAGGAATTCAGGAAAGGATTCCCAGCTCCAGTCCAAGCCTTCAGTCATCACCACTTCAGGAATGTCCTCGACGCCTTCCATGGCGCTCACCAGCAGATCGCGGTCGCCCGGGCGACAGGGCGCAAAGCCGACGCCGCAATTGCCCATGACCACGGTCGTAACCCCATGAGCTGACGATGGCAGCATCCGCTCAGACCAGATAGCCTGGCCGTCATAATGAGTGTGCACGTCAATAAAACCTGGCGTTACAATACAGCCCTTCGCATCGATTTCCTCGCCTGCGGTACCGCTGACCACGCCTACGGTGGCGATGCGCCCGTCGCGGATTCCGACGTCGGCTGCAAAAGGCTCCCTGCCGGTGCCGTCTATAACAGTGCCGCCGCGAATTATAATATCAAAATGTTCAATTGAAGGTGTCATGGGTTTGGTCCACTCTTGACTTGAGAAGAATAGGAAAATTCACCGTTTCCGAGCTCATTTCTCGAGAATGAGCCCATTTAGATCGCCATTGTTGCGCCAGGTTTCTATAAGATGGACGAAGGCTTGGTAGCCGGGGCCGTAAACTTCACCAAGCGGGGAGTCTTTAATTACCTTGCTGCCCTCGCTATTGAAGTATCCCGGCGTGCACTGACTGAGAAAATCTTTATTTGAGACTTCAGTTGCTTGCATCGTCTCCACCCAGGCATCCTGAGCTTCCTGTGACGGTTGAACAGTCGTTGCGCCGCGCGCGCGCGTTTCCTTAATAATGTAAGCGAAATGCCGCGCCTGATTGTCGTACATCTCGGAGACGTTGGCCGATACACCGCCCTGGGTCCAACCTGCAAAGAAGAGATTAGGAAAGCCGTGCGTCGATAAGCCATGCAAAGTCTTGGGGCCACCCGCCCAATGGTCGTAGAGCGACAGACCGCCGCGACCTTCGATCGTTTCGATCCCAATCCGACGCTTCAGCCCAGTCGCAATTTCGAATCCGCTCGCCAAAACGAGGCAGTCGATTTTATATTCAACCCCATTGGCGACGATCCCGTCTTCGGTCAACCGTTCGACACCCCTCGATCCTGAAACATCGACCAGCGTTACGTTAGGGCGATTGAAGGTCGGTAGATAGTTATCGTTCCAACAGGGTCGCTTGCACAAGAATCGATAATAGGGCTTGAGCTTTTCCGCTGTTTCGGGATCATCCACGATGGAGCCAATACGCTGGCGGATGCGCTCCATGACTTTGTAATCTTCCGGCTCGCGCACCGTCATGTATTCATCTAATGACGGCGCTGCGTTGCCTGAATCGGCGAAAACGGCTTGGATGTTACGATTGAGTTCGGTCCACCCGTCACAAACAATATCCGGCATATTTGGGGATAGCATTTCGTATATGGCAGCGTTGAAGTTTTTCTGTCGCTCGGCCTGCCAGCCTGGCTTCAGCGTCTTCACCCAGTCTGGATCGGTGTTCCGGTTGCCGCGCGCGTCGACCGACGAGGGCGTCCGCTGAAAAACATGAAGATGCTTAGCATATTGACCAAGGAAAGGAACGACCTGCACGGCGGTGGCGCCAGTGCCGATTATCGCAACTCGCTTGTCTGCGAGCTTATGCAGCTCGCCGGTAGCATCGCCGCCAGTATACTCATAATCCCAGCGCGCGGTATGAAAAATGCGGTTCTTGAAGTCTTTGATGCCTGGGATGCCTGGCAACTTAGGTCGATTGTAGCGACCGGATGCCATTACCAAGAAGCGGGCACGGATGTCATCGCCGTGATTGGTCTTTATCCGCCAGCGCTGAATCAGTTCGTCCCATCGCAGCGACAGCGCCATCGTCCCAAACATGGCTCCGTCATAAAGACCGAAATGATGGCCAATCCGCCGACAATGTTCGAAAATCTCGGAGCCATAAGAATATCGCTCCTTCGGAATGTAGCCTACTTCCTCGAGAAGCGGCAGATAGCAATACGCATCGACATCACATTGGACGCCTGGGTAACGGTTCCAATACCAGGTACCACCAAAGTCTCCGCCCATCTCGATGATGCGGATATCCTTTATACCAGCCTGTTTAAGGCGCGCGCCCGCAATTAAGCCCGCAAATCCTCCGCCGAGAATGGCGACCTCGGTATCTTCTTCAATGGCATCGCGTACGACCGCCGGCGAATATGGATCAACTTCGAAGAATTCAGAAAAATCTTCCGAGACCTCAATATACTGGTTGTCGCCTTCCGGCCTCACGCGCTTGTCGCGCTCTTGGCGATACCTTTCCCGCAACGCCTCAATGTCGACATTGGCCGGTGTCTGTGTCCGTTCGCATCTGCTGACCACGTCCATATCTTTCACTCCAAACTCAGCTAAAATTGCATTTTTGCGTCGGTGCTGGTGATAGATTCTGAAAATCCCACGCCACCTCCCGTCGCGTCAAAACTGGTAGGGCTATTCCGAGATCATCGTTCACTTGAGGGGTGAAGTATTCTCTCGGTCCTAAATCACGAACGGCGTGCACGGAATTTGAACGCTTCCTCCAGATGCGGATCGCTTGCGCTAACGCCGCACTAGCGAACCCGACTTTCGTTTGGCGCCGACGCGTTTTTAGATTAAGGACAAAGTCCACCGTCAGCGTTTGACGGGGTCCATTTAAAGCAGCCGTTCGCATGTCAAGGCAGTAAGGGCAGTTTTAAGGTCTTGCGGATCAACGCTGCGGCGGATTCATCGGCTGAGCTTCCGTGCACCGCAAACGATTGCGCATGTGAAAGATGTTGCAGACCCATTGCCGCGCGAAGCGCGTTGTAGAAGCCTTGCTCATCCTGCGTTTGGTTCACAGACATTTTGGCAAGCCGAACGCCCATGACGGGTTTTTCGGCAATTATTTTGGCTAGCTCAAGCGTTTCATCCGTCAGACGGTCGAGTGATACCACCCGGTTCACCATGCCCAACCGTTCTGCAGCCCACGCGGAAATGCCCTGGCCGGTGAACAGCATCTCCTTGGCTTTCCGTGCGCCGACTTCCCATGGATGCGCGAAATATTCGACGCCATTGTGGCCTGCCGCCACCACTGGGTCGGCAAAGGTCGCATCCTCGCTTGCCACGATGAGATCGCAGATCCAAGCCAGCATCAGGCCGCCGGCGATTACCCTACCCTGAACTTCGGCGATGATAGGCTTGGGAATGTTGCGCCAGCGCCAGCAGAGACCGAAATAAGCTTCTTCCTCGAAGGCCATATAGCCTTCCATTGCCGGCATAGAGAAGCCGCCCCATACGCCGACCGTGTCAATGCCTTCGAGCAGCGGATCGAACTCGCCGAGATCGTGACCGGTGCTGAAATGTTTCCCTTCGCCTGCCAAGATTATGACCCGCACCGATACGTCACGTGACGCCTCCGTCAGCGCAGCATCAAGCGCGTAGAGCAGTTCATTATTCTGGGCGTTTCCGCGCTCCGGACGATTCATGACGATCCGGCATATACCGTCCGCAGCCAATTCCATCTTGATGACATCGCTCATTTCTAATCCTCTTAGCCGTTGGCCTGAAGCGAGCGCGCTACAATCAACCTCATGATTTCGCTCGTTCCGCCGTAGATTCGCGACACGCGCGAGTCCCGGTACATGTGGGCGATTGGATACTCGTTTATGTACCCATAACCACCGAACAGTTGCAGGCAGCGATCGATCACCTTGCCCTGCGTCTCGCTAAGCCACAGCTTTGCCATCGCAGCGGTCACAGGATCCAGCGTTCCCTGCAGATGCTCCTCGATACATTGATTGACAAACGCTTTGCCGACAACGCTCTCGGTTTTGCAGTCGGCTAGAACAAATTGGGTGTTCTGAAAATCCATCACTGTCTTGCCGAAAGCCTTGCGATCCTTGACGTAGGCGACTGTTTCAGCAACGGCGCGTTCGATCATTGCTGATGACTCAATTGCGACGATCAACCGTTCTTGAGCGAGATTGAACATCATTTGTGTGAAGCCTTGACCTTCGACTTCTCCCACCAAATTCGACGCGGGGATTCGAACGTCTGCGAAAAACAGTTCAGCTGTCGCATGGGCATTCAACCCAATCTTATCGAGCTTGCGTCCACGGGTGAATCCAGGACAATCGTTGGTCTCGACGAAAAAGAGCGAAATGCCGCCGCTTCCCTGCTCCCCTGTGCGACACGCCACCATCAGGAGATCGGCCTGCATTCCTAGCGTTGTGAATATTTTTTGCCCGTTGATGATATAGCTGTCACCATCCCGAACCGCGGTACAGCGGAGCGCCTTGAGATCTGAACCTGCTCCTGGCTCGGACATGGCGATTGCACCAATCCATTCCCCTGACGCAAAACGCGGAATCCATTTCCTTTTTTGCTCCTCCGATCCAATGTGAACCAGATAGGGGGCGAAAATGCAGTTTTGAACCGGAATCGAAAAACCGTGAGCGCCGAACCGACTGAGCCGCTCGGTGATGACCACATCATAGGCAAAGCTTGCTCCGCCGCCGCCATACTCGGCGGGTGCGCTCGCCATCAGCAGCCCCGCCTCACCGGCCTTGCGCCAAATCTCGCGTGGGACCGCACCGGCAGCATCCCATTCCTCAAGATGAGGTAAGCATTCCCGCTCGATGAAGCGATCGACGGCATCTCGAAAAATCACGAGGTCGTCGTCCATCCAGGCCGGCATATCCGCGCTTCCGCTAGTCATTCTTGAGAACCCTTAAAGATAGCACCGGGCGAAGCGGCAAACCCGCCATCCGCTCCTTGCGGTTTGCAACCATAAGCCTCTTGGATTGATGCACCACTCTTCGCACAACAGACGTTCGAAGAGCTTTGCATCTGGATCGGCAGAAAGCGCGATTCAGCCGGGTAAACTCAAAAGTCATAGATGGCGCAGTGTCAAAGGGCACGACCGGAGCCGATCGTTCTGAATGCATGGCACTCCGTGATCCTAAACCTGTCGAGGTCGTCACAAGAAAGGGTATCTGACGGTTCAAAATGCATACTTCAGTTCTAGCCCATAGCTACGTGGCACTCCTGGATTGACAGAGTTGGTCCCCAAAGTGACGCCTGTAGCCAGGCCTCCGACGAAATATCGCTTATCCAGAAGGTTCTTTCCATAGACAGCAAGAGCTAGGCCGGTTCCCCGAATGTTGTTCCAACTCAACCTGCCATTAACAAGGGCGTACCCTGCAACTTTCGTGCCTGGAAGAAACGTGTTGGCCTCGTTCGAGAAATAGAATGAGGATTGCGCGAACACGTCGCCGCGCAAGGCAACGGAGCTGCCATCACCAATTTCCTGGGATATCTCAGAAAATGCGGACCCAGACCACTTGGGCGAGAAGCCATACGGTCCGTAAGGGATTGACTGGCCGAACGCGATCACGAGGGGGTCAGTAAATTTGGCGTTGACGTGCGACAGCTGCCCGCCGACGTGCAACCATGACGCTGGCGAAACCGTGAAGTCAAACTCTTGCCCTGTTACCTGCGCTTTAGGTACGTTGCTCGTCACCACCGCAGGGAAGGGGACGGAGATAAATGTGGCACGTTGCACATTGTTGATCCATTGGCGATAAATCGAAAAATTGGTCGTAACTCGCATTCCATTTATATTGCCGTTGAATTTTGCACCGAGCTCCACATCCTTCGCGGTTTCGGGAAGAAAGAGATTTCCACCAAACTTACCCGCTGTGGAGACCGGCGGAGCTGAAAAATTAAAGCCACCGGCGCGCCAGCTTCCTCGCTGTGTCACGTAGAGAAGCAAAGACGGCTTTATCTGATAATCGAGACTGACGTTCCAACTAGGTTTGGAAAAAGAGGTCGATTGTTTCTGGTCATATGTTGGAGAATATGCGGCTCCGCCTGGGGCGAACTGGCTGCCCGGTAATTCGAAACCCTTGATTTCATCTTTAGTGTACCGAAACCCACCGGTTAAATGCACCTGATTGCTAATACTGTAGGCTGCTTGCGCGAAGGCAGCGTAGGACTGATCCTTAAGGGTATATATGCTGGGACTGGGTATTGCGCCGTACACCACAAGATGATCGTCCTGGGTATCGCGCAGGTAGGAGTAGTAAACCCCAGCCACATATTGCAGCTTGCCGTCGAACGCCTTGCCTTGCAGTTGAAGCTCCTCGGAGAATTGGCGATGCTCCATGTGATTGGCAGGATATCCTTGGGCCGCCTCGTAGATATGCCAAGGCGTTGCGTCGATATCCGCCTCAAAATTTTTGTTATAGTATGCCGTGCCAACAATATTCTTTAGTACCAAGTTGTCGCCCAGATTGATCTCGGTGTTATTACTTACAAAATGGCTCTTGGATTTAAACTTCCAGGTGCTGTTGGAATATGTTTCCGTATTCGTTCGTTTCTGCCAGGCCAGGTAAGCTGGCAGCCCTGAGAACGGTCCTGTTTGGCCTGCTACGAATGGTGCATCAAGCGAGCATCCGCAGGATGTATACAGAAGGCCAGGAACGCTTGTCCCCTTGTCGGATGTAACCTGAACTATTGTCGTATTCTTGATGCCATCTGTCGGGGTCAAAAGAAGGGTGGCGCGGATCGCCTTGTTACGGTCATTCCCTAGACGGTCTGAGCGTGGTACGAAGTTACCGCCTGCGCCGAGCACACCGTCGTAAGCCCCCAGATTTTTGACGTACCCGCCACCATCTCCGTAGTTGCCGGCCAATCGGAGTGACGCAAACGGTGCCACCGGCAACGTCAGACCAAAAGTGACTTGTCGTCCGTCGAAATTCGCGATCCTGGTGGATATGAACCCATTTAATTTATCGGTGGGCTGTACCGTTGTATACAATACGGCGCCGCCAGTTGTGTTTCGACCAAACAAAGTACCCTGAGGCCCCTTGAGAACCTGGACATTTGCCAGATCGAAGAAGGAACTGGCAGCGCCGGGATCGACCTGAAATTCGTTTATGTATGGAAGCACGGCTGGCGGCGAGCCAGTAAATTGGTCTACTGTCTGCCCACGGATTGAGTAATTAATCGAGTTACTACTGCCCGATTGTTGTATGAGGAGACCAGGCACAGCCGTCTGCAGATCTTGTTCGGACCGTATCCCCTGTGTCTCGAGCGCTCCGCTCGATAAGACGGCGATCGAGATTGGCACCTTCGACAGGCTTTCGTCACGCCGCCGGGCGGTCACGATTATGTCAGCTACCTGGCTTTCGGACGCGACGGGAGTTCCTGCCACCGCCGAGTCTTGAGCGGCCGCACTGGTCGAAATTCCAACAGCCGCAACTGATGCCAACAAAATCGTCTTCATCCTAATCTCCCCTATCCTACTTCTCCGAGCAGGCGCCAAAATCACTTATCCAACTACGCTATCTATCTAGTCAATCGGATGGCGGGTGGCAAGTGCTTTGTAGGGTTCCGGTCGTCGGTCGCTGACAGTTTCAGGTTATCCGCGGCCCTGCGTCCCCAAAACTATCCAGAAAGCGTTTGATTGTATAAATGAACTATCGAGACCAGCGGGGAGCGTTTTAAGCTAGTACACGTCGTGAATGTGAGCCCAGGCGACATACGACTAACCGCCATACCGTTTCCGGTTATAGGTGATCGGGCTTAAGGTGCCAATTGAGTCCTGGCGTTGATCGCGCCCGCCGAAACGCATGGTGCATTTTGAAGGGCCTCATCACACTGTACAGCGGAAGGCGCCAAGTCCAGTAACCGCGCGATAAAGTTTCGGCCGCAACGCGCATTATTTGGAGGTGGTGGAAGTCTGTTAGTCCAGCGACGCCGAAGCTTTCGATGCCGCCTCCGCCAGCATTTAACGTCATGGGGGAGGGATGCGTCTTCGTGGCAAGGCTGTTGTCATTCGGCTATCGAGAAGCGGTCGACCGCAGGCTATTTGCAATTTACGTCCTGATTCAGGTTAGCGCTGTCCGCGCTGCTTAACAGGCTGATCATATGATACGAAATTTGCCAGGTTGGTCACAAGAACTTATCTCACTGAAAACGAATGAGCGGACGAATCTGTTTGCGAGGGACAAAATAGTGCCGTATCGGCGCTGCACGAGTCTAACTAGGATGACTGGGTGTGACGGTATTCCGGACGCTCATTAAGCATTTTGGTGGCTCGACTGACCCGGGCGGAGATTTTGTTATGACATTAGAGCCCTATCGTGCTCGTTGGATGACGGACGATGTCGTGGCTTTTCAAGACATTGCACGACGGTTTTTCGAGCGGGAGTTTGTGCCCCATCTTGAGGGGTGGCGTGCACAGGGCTGCATCGACCGGAACTTGTGGTACAAAGCTGGAGAGCTTGGACTGCTTGGAGCGTCCATGCCGGAGGAATTTGGCGGCGGCGGCAGTAAGGCGTTCATGGCAGCGATACTGCTTGAGCAAGGGCGCGCTGGCGACGCTGCATGGGGTATCAGCGTCCAAAATTACGTAAGCCATTATATTCTGGCATACGGAACCGAGGAGCAAAAGGCCCGGTGGCTCCCTGGTCTGGGTAGTGGCCAGACCGTCGCAGCGATTGCCATGACGGAACCCGGTGCGGGTTCCGACCTGAAGCAGTTAAAGACAGTGGCGAATGCCGTTCAGGGCGGATACGTCTTGAACGGCCAAAAAACATTTATCTCTAATGGGCAGTCTGCAGATCTGGTCTGTGTTGCAGCAAAAACCGATCTGGCTGGGGGCAGCCGGGGTATTTCTTTGTTGATGGTCGAAGTAAAAGGCGCCGATGGCTTTCTCCGCGGGAAGCCGTTGAAAAAGATAGGCTTACAGGCCGCTGATACGTCCGAATTGTTTTTTGAGGACGTGTTCGTACCGCAGGAAAACCTGCTCGGACAAGAGGAAGGACAAGGGTTTCGGCAGCTAATGACCCAACTTCCTTGGGAACGGCTTTCAATTGCGATCCGATGTGTTGGTTTGGCGGAATATGCACTGGATCAGACCATTGCGCACGTGACGGCTCGTAAAGCCTTCGGTGGTACACTGTTCGACCTTCAAAATACGCAATTTAAGCTTGCTGAAGCGAAGACCAAACTTGAAAGTATGAGATCTTTTGTCGATTCATGTCTAGATCGCCTTGTACTCGATCAGCTTGATATCGCCACAGCAGCGATGTGCAAGCTGCATTGTTCTCAGGCAATTAACGAGATCGTCGACGAATGCTTGCAGCTACACGGCGGGTATGGTTTCATGGAAGAATATGGAATTGCTCGGCTCTACGGCGACGTGCGCGCGCAAAAAATCTATGGAGGTACCAGCGAGGTCATGAAGCTGCTCGTAGCGCGCAGTCTAATTGCCTGATCGCGTTGCGGTGCTCATGGCAAGCGGACGCCAAGTGGGCTGCTGATGTTTATGCCGAATAGAGTTGGCGGCCTGAAATCGAATGGATTGCTCTGTTGTATTTTCGAGGATCCCCCACATCTGACTCGTTCGCAACGCGGATCCGCCACGACGCTTTTGTCGGCGGTCAGCGCGAGCGAAACGTTGGGACAATCAAACCGTTCGACCGCTGCACATCCTACTTCCCGACTGTCCCCTGCTACACGGACTGCAAGCTTATTACGACGACAACTATCAGCTACAATACTGGATGCGGAGCATGAGTACTGTCACTTGTGCGTCACCGGTGACAGTGGATGACCTCAGCCATCAACGTCAACGACCGCAGGCAGACCGCATGAACGATCTTGGACCGACATCCCACCGTTTCGTATCGCAGCGCCTGGCGCTTCATTATCTTGATTGGGGCAATCCTGATGCCCCGTTGGTCATTCTCGTCCACGGCGGAAGAGACCACGCCCACAACTGGGATTGGATCGCACAGGAGCTTCGTTCGGACTGGCACGTTATCTGCCCGGATTTGCGAGGTCATGGAGACAGTGCCTGGTCACCAGACGGAAGTTATTCCATGCCCTACTACGTGTCCGACCTCGCGCAGCTTATCCATCAAACAAGCGACGGACCGGTTTCGATCGTCGCTCATTCGCTCGGTGGTGCCATTTCGCTACGCTATGCAGGTCTGTATCCGGATCGTGTCCGCCGACTCGCCGTCATCGAAGGGCTGGGCATATCCCCCCTTGAGGAAAGAGCAGCCAATCCGCCTGCCGAAGTCTGGCGAGACTGGATCGATGAACGGCGTGCACTCAGCGCCCGGACACCGCGTCGCTACGCTACGATGGATCAGGCCTTCGTGCGGATGACCGAGGAAAATCCGCATCTCGAGGCTGACCGGGCCCGCCACCTCATGATCCACGGCATGAATCGCAACGAGGATGGCACATATTCCTGGAAGTTCGACAACTATGTGCGGTCCTCGCTCCCGATGGGCATCACCGACGATGAGCTTCACGAACTATGGCAAGAGATCAACTGTCCTGTTTGGCTCGTTCACGGCGCAAGCAGCTTCGCGCGGCATCCGGGCCTAGATGGCCGTGCCGACTATTTCAGGAACGCCAGCGTTACCAGCTATGAGCGAGCGGGCCATTGGGTGCACCATGATCGCTTTGATAGATTCGTCACCGATCTGAAACTCTATCTTGCGTGTGCAACGACAATTTTGATAACCGGGTAACGACAATCGAGATGGCCGGTTATTCTTCATGCCGGAAACGATAGCTGCCGCGTGATCGCCGGATGGCACGTGCGATTGCCTTGTTAGTGACATCGAGATTGAAGCGTTCTGGATTGAAGCTTCGTCCGGCCCAGCGGCGCATGTCTTTGTGATCTTCGTGTTGGGGATCGTGCCACGCTTCAAGAAAGTCAGAATATCCCGATGTGCCGCCGACATCCTCGGGAGGCGCGGACCGTAAACCGGCGGTGCAGCGGGGATATTTGACGCCGGCTTCGCGCGGGTGGCGGGTCAACTCGAGAATATGCTCCCAGCTGTCGCCGAAGTCATAGAGGTAAAAGACAAGGATGGGTGCCTCATAGGGATAGTCGAAATCGACGAGGCGAACGCTGCTGGCCTCGAAGGTCTGCTGATCCATGACACCGTCCTGGTCGAACTCGGGGGCGCCGTAGGTCAGGCCGCCGATATTGAACTGGTGGAGATGACTGTCGGTCCAGCCAATGCTGGCCTGAAGGACTTCGTGGAGCTGGGCGAGGTTAAGGTCCATCGGCAGTTCGAGGGTGCGCCGGACAGGGGGCGCGATGCCGATGATGTGGACCTTGGCGCGAACGAAGAAGTCATGGGGTTCGAACATGGCGGTGACCATGCCGTATCGGGGTGCCTGCGACAACGACAACCATCGACGACAATCATGTGGTGGCGCGTGCGGCGGCGGAACGGCGGCGGTAACTTTCGGTGTTGAACTCGAGAATAGTGGCATGGTGAACGAGCCGGTCGATGGCGGCGACCGTCATGGCGGCATTTGGAAAAAGCAGGTTCCAGTCGGAAAATGGCTGGTTGCAAGTAACAATCAGCGAGCGGCGTTCATAGCGCTCCGCAATCAGTTCGAACAGGACGCTGGTCTCGGCCTGGTCCTTGCTGGCGTATCGCCGATCTCAGTCACGAACGTCACTGCAACGATGAGTTCGACGCCGCGAAGGGCCTGAAGCGCGCGAACGACAGGCGCCAGCGACCAGCTTTCCATGAACTCCTCGATCGCAGCTTCGATGCGTTTTATCCGTTCCTTCGCGACCCGGACCGCATCGACCAGTTCCTGCAGGGCGATCTGATGAGCGGGATGATCGAAGCGCTGCTCCTGAAGCCATCGGAAGTGGCGGGCGCCCCACGTCGTCTTGCATGGAAAGATGCGACCATGCTTCAGCATGAACGCGCCGACCTGTTGCCGGTGAACGCGTTGGGCCTCAACCGAAGCGGCACGGGCTCGTACGAGATCGCGCATCGCTTCATGACCTGCATCGGGAACCCATACCGCTGTCAGATCGCCGGCGCGAGCAGACGAGCGAGCATTGCCGCATCGCGACGGTCCGTCTTCACCCGGTCGCCCGCCCGCTTCGGAATCAACGAGGGCGCCACTACCATGCACGAATGGCCGAGCTCGGTGATCAGGCGATAAAGCCCGTATCCGGTCGGTCCAGCCTCATAGCAGCAATGCACGACATCGTATTTCCCTGCGATCCGCTGAAGGATCCGTCGCATTGCATCCAGTGAAGCATCGACCTCGCCAACGAAACGCACCTCACCGCGGCGCTCGCCATCAGCAACCGCGATGGCATTCCGCGCTTTTGCGACATCGATTCCGATGAAAACTTCTGTAAGCTGTCCCACGGTTCGTTCTCCTCGTGTGAGGATAGGCTCGGCCCACCCGAGCGACCCTCGGATCACCAGCGTAGGACGAACCAACCTCAGCCACGAGGCGGACATACGGTCTTACGGCTATCGCCGGCTTATGGCCGATGCACCTTCGTTTCGTGCCGCCTTCTGCGTCACAGGGGCGGCGCAACCGCCGCTGGCTAGGCGAGGAAGAAGTCAGGAGGCGTAAAGGGCTGGATCATGCCCCAGCGGCCTTCAGGAGAGCGGTGAGGGCAGGAGAGGAACCCTTCGCTCTGTCAGGGGTGCCAGGGGTGCCGATCGTGGCCAGTCGCGCGCGTCGGAGCCCTAGTATGTGAATCCGAGGGTCAGGCCGAATGTCCGCGGTGGCGCGTTGGACACCCAGATAAACCGCTGCGACGGCAGGGAACCCTGATAATAGACCTTGTCGGTGAGGTTCCTCACCCACAGGTTCGCGCGGAAGTTAGACGATTCGTCCGTCCAGCCGAGGGACGCGTCGATCGTGGTGTAGCCATCTTGCCGGTAGCGGTTGCCCGGCTCCCATGGAAACCTGCTCGTATGGTAGAGATTCCCGTTCAAGGAGAGCTTTCCGAAATTCTCGGGGAGCGGAACGTCCAATGTACCGCCGGCATTAAATGTGAGCTTAGGCGCCCGGACTAACGGATTGCCCGACACGTCCTCGCTGAGAGCCAGAAAGCCGCCGCCCGGAGCGTTGGCGAATACCGAGGCATTGGCGAATTTCGTGTACTTCGAATGCTCGTAGGAAATGCCCGAACGCAGCGTCAATCCGCGCATCGGACGCAATTCGCCTTCAAGTTCGGCACCTTGCAAGTCCGCGCCGCCAGCGTTCTCCAGCGCGACGAGGCCATTGGATTGCGATACCTGCTGCTGGAGGCTCTTGTATTTATAGTAATATACCGAGCCGTTGATCCGGGCGATGCCCGCGGGGTTGCTCTTGAAGCCGGCTTCATAGGCATACAATGTTTCCGGCTTAACAGCAGGTGATGCATCGACATTGGTGATATTGAAGACACCGCTCTTGAAGCCCTTGCTGGTCGAGGCATAAACCATCAGTTCGGGGCTGAACCGATATTGCGCCGACGCGTGATAGGAAATGCCGCGGAATGTCTTGCCTTTGGACATCACGGCCGCGGGAGCGCCGACGGGGGTCGGGCTCAGGAAGAGCGATCCCGCCGCGCTGCGATGCTCCAGATTGTAACGGAGGCCGCCGGTCAGCGAAAAGGCCGGCGTCAACTCATAGGTCGCCTGGCCATAGAGCCCGAGGGCCTTCGTCTTGGTTGAGGAAAGTTGATACAATATCGGCTGCCCGAAGGTGAAACCCACGCGCAGCGGCGCATATTCGTCTTTGCTGAGCTGCCCGAAGGCGCCCAGAATCCATTTCAGCTTACCGTTGTCCTTCGACAGTATTTGCAGTTCCTGCGTCGCGAAATAGGGGGTGTTCTGGCGAACCGTATAATATAGCGACGCCAGCGCCACGGTTCCGATCTCTGGCGTCGTGACCGCAGCCGCGCCGTCCGCGCTCGTGCCGTTGCCAGACAGCGTCTCATGGAGAACCGTCCTGCGATAGCTCGTTATGGAGACTAGGTCCGCAAAGCCGATATCGCTGCGTAGCGTTGCCGATCCGCCATAGGTCTTCACATTGAAGCGCGGATTGAAGAAGGTCGTTATGTGACGCGGACGATCCGTGAACTGCCCGTTCGCCGGCGGCAGCGAGGCTGCGGGAATGCTCCCGGGATAATTCGACGCGGCGGCACCGACGGTCTGGTGCGACTTGGCGTAATCGGCAGCCAGAGTGATCGACGTCGCTTCGGACAAGGTGAACAACCATTTCGAGCGAACCGAAAAAGATTCGTCCTTGCCGACGTCATTGCCGAGGAAATCGTTATGGAAATAACCCTTGTCCTGGTTACGAAAATTGACGGCGATGCTCGCGGCGACGCCCTGTCCAAGCGGGGCGGACAGGTAGCCGTCCGTCTCTATCGTCGAGTAGTTCGAAACGGTGACGCTACCGGAACCGGTCAGGACGTCCGAGGGCGCTTTCGTCTTGATGCTGATCAGGCCGCCCATCGCGTTGCGGCCGTATAATGTGCCCTGGGGCCCTTTCAGCACTTCGATCTGATCGATATTGTTAAACGGCAGCGCGGCCGTCAGGGTGGACCCCATGTAAACACCGTCGACATAGGTCGCCACGCTGGGCTCGTCCCCCGCCGTCACGCTCGATGTGCCGATCCCACGGATATAGGGGGTGGCGAAGGCGACCACCTTGCCGAAATTCAGTGCCGGCACCACGGCGGTCAGGTCATAGGAGCTGCCGGCATGTTGCGCGGTGATCTGGCTGCTCGTGATCGCGGTGATGGCGATGGGAACATCCTGGAGGCGTTCCGAGCGCTTCTGGGCGGTAACGACGATCTCCTCGATACCGCCAGCGGCCTCGCCGGTCTTGGCCTGCGCAAAAAGGGGATCGGCAACCGACAGCGTAGCGGCGGCAATGGAGATGGCCATTGTGGCACGGGATGGCGTGACGCTTCCGCCAATACCAAAGCTCTTGCGCATGGCAGAGCAAATCAGGGGAAACGCGGCGCTGATATCATTGGCTATAGTGCGAACGGATACTATATCGTGGCCATTTTGCGTACTAGCGCTCAAAATCCCCTCCTCATTTCTTCGTTTTTACGAACTGATATTGTATGCGCTCAAAAGGCGAACGAATACCAATCGAGTTTGTCAATAATTCGCTATGGGCAATCGACATGCCAGTCTAATGCTATTCTTGGAGGCTTTTATAGGGATTCGCTATAAGGTAGGCATGGCGCGCAACGCCTGATGCGGGCGCCTCGCCAAGGCGCGGCCGATGACGAAGCCTTGGCCGTCCGACAGAAGATGGCGTCCGAGCGACCACGTCCAAATGTTCGTCGAAATCCCCCACACGTCTCGGTCAGCGACTTCGTCCGGCGCGCCAAGGGCCGTTCTTCGCGCAATATTGAGCAGGAGTTCGAGCATATTCGCAAGCGCTACTGGGAACAGCGCTTCTGGCTGAGGGCTCTTTTTCAACAATGTCCGGCGACATCACCGATGACATCATCATGCGTTATCTGGATCGACATACCCCAAACAAAGCTTCAGCCCCTCCGCCTGATCCTACCGGCCTCAGCCGGTCAGTTGTTCAGGTAAGTCTATCGCGCCAGCACCAGATCGGCTTCGCTGTTATCGGCGATTTTCGTGCCCATGGCCCATAATTTGTCGAGTGCCCTGCTGCGAGTCATTTTCTTCTTGATCAGGTACCACTCGATGGGCAGCGCGACACCGTCGAACGTGCAGTGCACCATATCGGCGGGTGTTTCGTTGAACCGCGGTGGCAGATCCAATGTCAGCATCGGCAGTCTGAGCATCTGTGAGAAGCGCACGACCGCTTCATATCCCTCTTCGGGTGGGGAGATGATCTCGATCCCGAACTGGCTGAAAAACTGGCATAGACGGGATGTCCACGGCAGATGATAGCGGCTGTTCACGTTCAGGACCTTGGAGCCGCTGAGCGAACGCAAATCAATCGTGGTACCCTCGCCCGACCATGTCTCGATCGGCAGAAACATTCCGAGGTCATATTCGCAGATCTTCAGCATCTCCAGATTCTCCCGGCAATCGGGACGGGTGCACAGCATGACGTCGATCGTGCCCTCCTCGAGCTGGGAAAAAAGTTCGCACGGTTGATCGTTGATCACGCGGAATTTGATCTCCGGATAGGAGCGCAAATATTCGAACACCAGCTCGTTGCGCTCCGGTCTGTGCAGCGAAAAGGATTCAGCGCCCAGCGTCAGCTGTCCGCTTTTGCTGGCAAGAATCTCCCGGCCATAGGTGACGGCACGGTCATAGGCCTGAAGCACGTGATGGGCCTCGAGCAGGAATTTTCGTCCTTCGCTCGTCAGTTCCACCGCTGCCTTTTTCGAGCGATGAAAAAGGTGAAAGCCAAGCTTATCCTCGAGCCGTTTCAGTTGTATCGAAAGCGTGGGCTGCGTGATCGACAGCTGCTTCGCGGCTTGGGTGAATGACCGGCAGTTCGCGATCGCCGTGAAGCCCTTCAACGCCTTGATGTCCACTCCATCCTCTCCTCTCGCCACGAATTCGGCCCCAGCTTTGCGCATGATGATCCGGACAACATCGTTTTAGCATATTTTGAGCAGCCGTTAAACATGCATGAATTGGCGGGCGTCGGATCGCAGAAGAGTCGTCGAGGATAAATCGCCGGCTCGCGAACGGCGGCCCCGCCATTGTGCTGACGCGGCGGCATTGCCTCTCGCAGGAGGAAGCCCGGCCATAATAGTATCATATAAAACAGCAGGCATAAATTATTAGACGCTGCAACATGTCCCCCTAAATACATGGTGCCATACAATCAGTGATTCAGAACTCTTAAATCATGGACAGATGTAAGACAATTAGCCGGTGATCAGTAATAATAAAGAGTGAAGAGGAGGTGTATGTTGGATAAGTACGATGGATTTGAAGGACTGAGCATCGAGAAAAAGGATGAAGGAATTCTTCGGATCGCCATGCGGGCCGGTGACGTCGGTAAGACACACGCCGAACTTCCTCGGCTATTCCTAGAGGCTGAACGCGATTCCGATGTGCGCGCAATATTGTTTGGGAAGAATCTGGCCGAAACCGATTCCGATACCATGGCCGGCTATGGCGATGCCACGATCCGCCAGATGCGTGCAGTGGTGGAGGATTATTCGGTCCGGATGCGTGTCTACAAGGAAGCGTCGGATCTGATCTACAACATCATCAACTGTACCAAGCCGATCGTTGCTCTCTATCCGGGAGCGTTCGTGCCGGCGCTGGTACTGGCGGACGTCTCCATTGCGGCGCCCGACTCGATTATCTGTGATGCCCATGTCGCCTATGGGGCTGCCGCTGGGGACAACGGCACGATGTGGCCGCTACATATCGGCATGGCGAAAGCCAAATATTATCTGCTGACGGGCGCCGAATTGTCCGGTGCCGAAGCCGAGCGCATCGGCCTGATCTCCCTCGTCGCTCCCGAAAGCGAGCTCGAAGAGCGAGGGATGGAGATCGCGCGAAAACTGGCGAACGGATCGCAGCGCGCGATGCGATGGACCAAACAGGTGCTCAACAATTTTTACCGAACCGCCGGCCCGACGTTCGATGCGTCCGTGGCGATGGAGTTCATGTGCTTCGGTGGTGACGACGTTCAGGAAGGTATCAGGTCACTGATCGCGAACCGGCCGCCCAACTTTCCGGAGCGGATCACAAGCTGATGAGCAGCATCAGAAAAGGAGTCGATAATGGATGACCTTGCACAGGTTGATGCCGCGGAATTTCAGAGACAGGGATGGGCATTGATCAAGGGAGGATTGATATCGGCGTCTGAGCTCGAAACGCTGCGGTCGGCGGTCCAGAAGGTCGTGGCGGCGGAGGCCCGGCTGGCATCGCAATCCGCCGCGGATTTGGAAGGGGCGGGTTCGGACGAGGATCAGCGTCAGACGGGTGTCCGCGTCGAGGGCCAAGACAAGCGGTATCTGATGCAATTCAGGATTCCGGAGACGGGATTCGATATTCGGCTGGAATATCCTGAAGTCATGCCGATCGTCAGGAAATATGCTGCGCTGGCACGGCATCTGCTCGGCGAAGACGTGCGGATCCTATATGATCATGTGCTGATCAAGCCGCCGGCCAAGGATGGCACGCGGCCCACCATGTGGCACCAGGATCTCACTTATCTTCCCGTCGACCGCCGCGGACTGCTGGTGGTTTGGACACCGTTGTACGACGTGCCTGAGGAAGCCGGGTGCATGCGTTACATCCCGCGGTCGCATCGACTGGGTCCATTGGGCAAATTGCCCATGGCCCAGGATTATCAGCTCACCGATCTGCTGCGGCCTACCGATTTCGAGATAATCGGCAATCCGGTCGGCGTTCCGCTGAAGGCGGGCGAATGTGCCATCCATGATGGGCTGACGCTCCACGGCGCCTTCCCTAATGTCTCGGATGAGCCCCGAATCGCCTGGTCGATCGCGATCGGGCCCGCATCAATGCTGCGTGCGGCATCGAAATGGGCGATCGACCGGCTCAACCACCTCGATCTCAAGGAGCTCGAGCCTCTGAACCATCCCTCGTTGATAGCCGACTGAGCGCGTCCGGAAGGACGTCGCCGTCAGCACATGATGAGGTCGGGCCATGTTGGCCAATATGTCTTTGAAGGAGAGTCCAGATGCATGACCTGGTTATTCGCAACGGAATCGTGGTCGACGGCACTGGCGCGCTGAGGCGCCGCGCCGATGTCGCCATTGATGGCGCGGTCATCACCTTGGTAGGGGTCGTGGGCGCGAAGGGTCGGAAGGAGATCGACGCCGCAGGACTTCTGGTCACGCCGGGCTGGGTCGATATCCACACGCATTATGACGGGCAGGTGAGCTGGGATCCTTATTTGTCGCCCTCGTGCTGGCACGGCGTGACGACAGCCATCATGGGCAATTGCGGGGTCGGCTTCGCGCCGGTCAAACCGTCGTTGCGCGATGAACTGATCAACATCATGGAGGGAGTCGAGGACATACCCGGATCCGCGCTTAGCGAGGGCCTCACTTGGAACTGGGAAACCTTCCCCGAATATTTGATAGAACTCGACAAGAAGCCATATGTGATGGATATCGGGGCCCAGGTGCCGCATGCGGCGGTTCGCACCTATGTGATGGGTGCGCAAAGATCCAACGAACCGGCGAACGCGGCAGAAATCGGCGAGATGTCGAAGCTGGTTCTGGAAGGGATGAATGCGGGCGCGTTCGGTTTCACCACGTCGCGCGTGTCGACCCATCGCGCGGCCGATGGCTCGATCGTGCCGGGCACGCGTGTCACCATCGAAGAGATGGAGGGTATCGCCGAGGCGCTCGGCATGGCCGGGCATGGAGCGTTCGGCGTGGTGTCGGATCTCCTGTTCGACGGAGATCTCGATTTTGATCTGCTTCCCGAAGGCTTGTCCGCTGCCGAGGATATCAACTGGATGTCCGAATTTTCCCGCAAATATGGGGTGAAGTTCTACTTCACCTTCCAACAGCATCCGGGCAGCCCCGAACAATGGCAAAAGACGCTCGCGCTGACGGAGCAGGCGCGGCGGAGCAAGGCGGACGTGTGGGCGCAAATCACGATGCGGCCCATCGGGATCATCATGGGCTGGCAGAGCAGCTTCCACATATTCATGGGGCGGCCGTCCTATGATCGGATTGCAGGCCTCTCCTTCGCCGAGCAGCTCGTCGAGCTGAAGAAGCCCGCGGTCCAAGCGGCGATATTGTCCGAAAAGTCGTACAAGAATCCGTTCGAGGGGCTCGGTGTCAGCTTTGCGATGATGTTCCGGCTCAAGGATACCGACGGTTCGCTCAACTATGAGCCGAGCTGGGAGGATAGCGTCGACGCCGAGGCACGGCGTCAGGATCGGCCTGCCGAAAGCATTGTCTACGACATGATGATGGAGAGCGAAGGCAATGGATATGTGTTCACCGTTATCATCAATTATTCCGACGCCTACAACCTTGATTTTCTTCACGACGCTTTTCTCGACAACTCGGTCATTCTGGGCGGGTCGGATGCCGGCGCTCATGTCGGCGTCATTTGCGATGCGGCGCTTCCAACCTTCACACTCAGCTATTGGGCGCGGGACCGTGCAGGGCCGAGGCTGACGATCGAACAAATTGTCGAGCGGCAGACCCGCGGTACCGCCAGCTTCTATGGACTCCGTGACCGGGGCGTCTTGGCGCCCGGTATGAAGGCCGACATCAACATCATTGATTTCGACAAGCTCAACATCTCTGAGCCGATGATGCTCAGTGACCTGCCGACGGGCGCCAGAAGGCTCGTGCAGACCGCGACTGGCTATCGCGCCACGATCGTCAGCGGCGTGGTGACCTTCGAGAATGGCATTTCCACCGGGGAATTGCCGGGACGCTTGCTGCGGAGCTCAGCGAATGTTCGCTCGCCGGCGGAAGCTGAGGTTTGAGCCCGTCGTCGCAGATCCCGCGATGCCGCATACCAAGGCGCGGATCGTCGGGCCGTTTGTCAGTAAACGATAAGGCTTTCCTGCGAAGGAACGGCTATGCTTGAAGGCAAGATAATCTTGGTGACGGGTGGCAACTCCGGGATCGGTCAGTCGATCGCGGCGCTTTGTGCCGAGCAGGGCGCCATCGTCGTCGTGGCCGCACGGCGGGAGGGCCTGGGGCTGGAAGCCGTCGCCGCGATCAGGATCCGTGGCGGAAAGGCCATGTTCGTCGCGGCGGACATCAGCCGGGAAGACGATGTCGACCGGCTTTTCGGGGTCATCTCGGATTCCTATGGCAGACTCGACGGCGCCGTGAACAACGCGGCGATCCAGATTGCACCCGCACGTGTCTCTGAACTGTCGATGAGCGACTATGACCGCATCCACGCTGTCAATCAGCGCGGCGTAATGCTCTGCCTGCGGCATGAAATGCGGATGATGGAAGCGGCTCGATCGGGCTCGATCATCAACATCTCGTCGCAGGCAGGCCTGCGCGGCTTTGCGATGCTGGCGCCCTATGTCGCAACCAAGCACGCCCTCATCGGTCTCACCCGGACGGCCGGATTGGAGGGTGCCTCGATGGGTGTACGCGTCAACTGCATCTGTCCGGGCACGATCGAAACCCAAATGCTCCAAGATCTTCGCGAGAAGGATCCCGAATTTGTCAGTGCGATCACGAATGCTGTCCCGATCGGCAGGCTCGGCTATCCGGACGAAATCGGCAATCTTGCCGTTTGGCTGCTATCGAGCCAGGCCAGCCTCGTGACCTGTCAGGCCATCGTGGCGGATGGTGGGAGCCTGGAGACGATGGCCGGCGCCTGATAGCCATGTGGCATCCCGTGCGGCCGCAACCGCGAGTCCTATGACAATGCGGCAAAAGGCTATCAGAGCTTTTGCGATCATTACCGGATCGAGCCGACCCGTAACAACCTGGGCGTCAGCCACGAGAATGGATCTGTTGAGGCCGCTCATGGCCATTTGAAGCGCACGCTGCGTGAAGCCCTCGCGTTGCGGCGCAAACGATTTTGCCGACGTCGCTGCCTATCAGGCGTTTATCACCGAACATGTCACCCGGCGGAACGCTCGCCGCCACGCTGAAGTCGCGGCCGAGCTGGCGGGCATGGCGGTCCTGCCGCAGTTCCGCACGACCGATTTCAGCCATACTGTGGTAACCGTCACCCGAACCCCGACGATCGCGGTGCGCCGTACTGTATACCGTGCCGTCGCGACTGATCGGATCGCGGCTCAGGTTCATATCTACGATGGCCGCCTGGTCTGTTTCCTCGGCAGCACCGAGGTCCTTGTTCTTCAGCGGCGACGGCGTAGCGCCAACGGACCTGCACATGTCGTTGATTATCGACACATCATCGACGCGCTGGTCAAAAAGCCACAGGCCTTCCGTCGCTCGGTCTTACGCGACGGCATGTTCCCCCGGGATATCTTCCGCCGCGCCTGGGACGTGCTCGATGCCACGCTCGAGCCGCGACGCGCCTGTCGCGTCTATGTCGGACTGCTCCATCTGGCTGCAACCCGTGCTTGCGAAGCCGCTCTTGCCAATCACCTCGAACAGGTGCTCGCCGCCGGTAATCTTCCCGATGTCGAGACGGCACGTATCGCCGTCGCACCGCCACCGATCGCTGTACCCACAGTTGTCGTTCGCCCCCCTGACCTTGCCGTTTACGACACCCTCTTGCTGCATCAGGAAAGCGCCAATGCCCTTCTCTGAGACCATCATCGATGCCTCCCGCCTGAGTGTCATGTTGTCCAGCCTGCGCCTCCCCAGCATCGGTCAGCACTGGCAGGCTTTTGCCGCGCGCGCCGACCAGGAAGGTTGGGGTGCCGCGCGCTATCTCGCAGCCCTGTGTGAACATGAGATCGCTGATCCTTGCCGACGGTTTTCCTTAGGCTCCCAGCATGCCTACGATCGAAATGGCGCTGACATTCTGGTTCGGCATGCCACCCAGATTGTGGGAAAGTGCGAAAACGGGAGGATCCTTCCTCTGTCGATCCCCAGCGCGTCCTAGCAATTGCAGGTAATTTTCGTAGATCATGCGCAATCCCGACGCGCCGATAGGATGGCCGAAACACTTCAGGCCGCCATCGATCTGGCACGGGATGGTGCCGTCTGCGTCGAAGAACCCGTCCAGTACATCCCGCCAACCTTCGCCTTCCTTTGAAACACCGAGATCTTCCATCGTCACCAGTTCCGTAATTGAGAAGCAATCATGTACTTCCATAAGACTTAGCTGTTCGCGTGGATTGGTGATTCCTGCTTCTTGATACGCATGGGCTGCGGCAATTCTGGTTGTATGGAAATAGCTCCCGTTCCAGCCGGATCCCTGAAGCTCCCAGCCGTTGGACGTTGACATCTGCACGGCCTTAACGGACACAATGTCGGACTTGCCCAGGGAGCGCGCAATCTCCGGCGTGGTGACGATCGCACAGGCGGCACCGTCCGATACGCCGCAGCAATCGAACAGGCCCAGCGGTTCGGCGATCATCGGCGCGTTGATCACGGTTTCGATGTCGATTGCCTTGCGCAGGTGTGCGCGCGGGTTCTTCACCCCGTTCGCGTGACTTTTCACAGACACATGGGCCATTGCGTGTTTCAGATCCTCCTTTGACACGCCATGCTGCGCCCGATAGGCGGCTGCCAATTGCGCGAAGCTGCCCGGTGCGGAGCCTACGACGCCGACCATGTCGAACATCGTACCGCGGCTGCGAACCGGCAATCCGCCGTAGCCGGTATCCTTGAGCTTTTCGCAACCAAGCGCCAGCGCGATGTCGGCCGCTCCGGAGGCAACCGCATAGACCGCTCCACGAAAGGCGTCGGTGCCACTGGCACAATAGTTCTCGACTTTGGTGACGCCGACACCGTTGAGCCGCAGCGCCGTTGCGAGCGGAATTCCCGACGGGCCTACGTTCACCGCATCGAACGCCACGGCCAACCATGCCGCATCGATCTGCGAGGTCTCTATGCCTGCGTCGGTCAATGCCTCCTGATAGGCCTCGACCATCAAATTGTCGGCATCGGCGTCCCACCTCTCGCCAAACCGCGCGCACCCCATACCAAGTATCGCTACTTTATCCTTGATGCCCTTGGCCATGTAACGAACTCCTTTATAATTGTTTCACCGGAACGGCTTTCCAGAAATACTTGGTAAAGCCGCGCAAATCGTCGACACTTTTTATCCGGAAGACCAAATCAACGTTTCGACCAACTTCCACCGACTCGGGATCCGCGTCCGTGAATTCGGCCATCATGCGGCCACCCTCCTCGAATTCGATCATGCCGTAATAAGCTGGCGGATCAGGCGAATAGGTCAAATTGTCTGCCGTATATGTCAGGATCCGCGCGGCACGATCCGCCAGAGGATAATCTTCCTGCGTACCAATGGTCGGATCGTTAGGATTGACGCTAATGTCTGTTTTGGGAAATTGCACTGTGCCCGTTTTAGTGCAGCGGCCGCCGACCAAGCCTAACACAGTCTTGCGATTACGATAAAGTGCCGTAAGCGGTTGCTTGAAGTCGGCCTCACCGCGCATGCCCTTGTCCATATCAAGTAGACCATTGAAAGACAGATATTTAAGGTAATTTGTTTCCGGCTGGCGACGCGCGAGCCAGCCGCTTGTAGCTTTCCGTGGCGGCAGCTTGGCGATCGCCTCGGTGACCTCCAGGATGATGATATCGCAGCCTTGCCCGAATCCCGTCACCAAAATCCGCTCGCCCGGCTTGGCGACTTCAAGCGCGGCGACAAGCATCAGGGAAGCATGTGCCGCTCCAGCCTCGCCGACAGTGCCTGCCAAGGTGCCGCAAACCGCTTCAGGCCTTATGCCGACTTTCTTGGCGATCCCATCCGCCACGCCGCGAAGAGTAATCGGTACGATCAGGTGATCGATCTCTGCCGGATTAAGTTGGAATTTGTCGAGCGCCTGCTTCACAGCCCCACTGATGATCTTCGCATACCCTTCATCGCGGATCCAACGGCTTTCCCACGTGTAATCAAATTCTTTATTCGCGGCACGGAAATGGTCGACGAAATCGACGCTGACGCTGTGCGATCCCATAAACCGCGCTACCACATCCCCCGAACCAACGAGCAGAGCGGCCGCCGCATCACCGTTGTTCAGTTCAGCCTCGGACCCTGCTTTTGACTTGCGCCGTTCCGACGCCACACAAAGCGTGACCTGTCTGGGCCCGGCGGCGAGAGCCTGGATCAAAGAGGACGTTCCGGCGCGCTGCCCGCCCGACAGATCGAACGAGCCAGTCGTATCCGCAAGATTGAGTGCTTCCTTCACGATGCCGGCGTTTTGTCGGTCAGCATTTGGTGCGCTAGTGGAAGCGAGGGAAACGGACTCGATCACGGCGCGATCGAGTCCGGTCAGACAGTCGCGGCTCGCCTCGACCGCCATGGTGATGACGTCCTCATCCCAATTGGCCATCGCGCGCTCGCCTTTTCCGAGCCCTTTAAGCGCCGGATTGAACCAGGCGTGCGCGGCAGCGACGACCGAACGCTGCAGCCGCAGGCGGGGAACGTAAGCGCCATAAGCAAGAATACCAGTCATAGTCACATCAAATTCACCTATATTCGGCATAGCCATTGTTGATTATCAAGACATCGCGCTCGGCAACACGTGCTCGGAAGCTCGCCTTTCCGTCGCCCTGTTTCCAGATGTCAGTGGTGATGGAGTCGCCCGGATAGACCGGACTGGTAAAACGCACGTCGAGGCGCTTCATCCGCGTCGCGTCATTGTCACACAACGCTTCGAGCAAGGCGCGGCACACCACCCCATAAGTAGCCAGCCCATGAAGAAGCGGCCTGAGGAACCCAGAGCGAATGGCAACGAGCGGATCGGCGTGAAGCGGATTATAGTCGCCCGAGAGGCGATAAAGGAGCGCTTGCTCGGGCCGCGTTTGAAGGGTGAGAGTTATATCCGGCTTCCGATCCACCGGCAATTCATGCGGTTTCGGTGCTCCTGAACTCAATCCGCCCTGTCCGCCATTGCCGCGTAGAAACGAGCCTTGGCGCACCGTGGCGAGCAGGTCGCCATTTGACCGATCGTAGACTTCGCGCGTCGAGTAAAGCAGGGCGCCGCGCCCTTCACCCTTGTCGTAGATCGAATCTACGGTGAGAACCGCCGCCACTTTGCCTTCAACCGGCAGCGGCTTGTGCATGACGACCGACTGTTCGCCATGCAAAACCTTTGCCCAGTCAATGCCAAATTCCGGCTCCTGCTGCCAAAATCCGGGCGCAGCCATCACCGTCGACATGCTCGGAAACGCCTGCAGTGCATTCTCGTAGACGTATCGCAGCTGGGCCGGCGTTTGCGCATCTATGCCAGCGCCGATGCCAAGAGCGTAAAGCATTGTATCGCGGGCGGTGTAGGACTGCTCCAGCTCCCGGCGAAGATTGATGACCTTCTCATAATTAAATGGCATTGAGGCCACCCTACACCGGGTCCCAACAGAACACGTCAGCAGACCGCTCCAATGGGTGAAAGCTGGACCGAAACGCCGGTATAAGATCACTAGCGACCGTTTCCGCCGTCCAACCATCGGAGCGATGCATAGACCGGATTGGGCGCGGTACGCTGAACAGGAAAATCTCATTCTTCCGAACTGCGAAGATCTGGCCCGTCACGCAGTGCGCTGAATCGCTAGCCAGGCAAACGACCAAAGGCGCTATCTTGGCCGCTGTCATCGTCTTCAGCCGTTCCACTCGCAATTTTTCGGCGTCAGTTTCTGCCGGAATTGTCGCCGTCAGGCGGCTCCATGCAAACGGCGCGATGCAGTTGGAGCGTACACCAAAACGCTCCATATCGAGTGCAATCGAATTTGACAGGCCCACTATTCCCATTTTGGCTGAATTATAATTTGCCTGCCCAAAGTTACCGATCAGCCCGGACGCGGACGAGAAATGAACGAATGATCCACTTTTCTGCTCCTTGAAATACGGCGCCGCAGCCTTTGAGACGAGGAACGGGCCGTAAAGGTTCGTCTCGAGCACAGCGCGCCAATCGACCTCGCTCATCTTGTGAAAGATTCGATCACGCAAGATTCCGGCATTGTTCACGACCGCATCGATCCGACCAAAATGCTTGACTGCATCCTCTATGATCGAAGTCGCGCCGGCCGGGTCCGACACGCTCGCCAGATTGGCGACCGCTTTTCCGCCCGCGGCAACAATTTCATTTACGACGTCGCGGGCGGGATTAGTGTCGCCGCCTTCTCCTTCGGCAGAGCCGCCGAAATCATTGACGACGACCGCAGCGCCTTCCTGTGCACAAAGCAGGGCGATTTCTCTGCCAATACCGCGGCCTGCGCCGGTAACGACTACAACACGGTCACGCAACATAAAGCTCATAGAGCTTTGCTCCTTCAATAACTGCGATCGACGCACTCAAGATCCGCCGTTGCGGCTACTCGTGATTCGTCATCTGCTGAACCAGTAACCACAAACTTCAAGACATACAACCTAGTATGCTACGTGGATGTGCGTTACGAACTTCTCGCGAATGTCTTACTAAGCTTTCCACTGTCGCCAAGGCCAATCATGCGAGAAATTCGACATGGATAGACAGGATGCTATCTGTGGTCCAAGAAATGGCGCCGCAAATACGGAGGCGTTGAGTGGCGAGAGCGCGGGTGAGCTCCATCGTTTAATGCGCGTCGATGCCGCGAGGTTGACGGTGCCAATCCAAAAGCAGCCTATACGTCAGATTATTGCGCAAAACTTTTGAAAAAGGGCAGCTATGTATAAGATTTTGTCTGACCTACGCGTAGTGGAGGGGTCGTCATTCGTCGCCGCTCCACTCGGAGGGATGTATCTCGCTCAGCTCGGTGCTGAAGTCATCAGGTTTGATATGATTGGCGGCGGGCCAGACTATCGGCGCTGGCCGGTTTCCGCTGGACGCGACAGCTTCTACTGGGAAGGTCTCAACAAGGGGAAAAAATCAGTCGCAATTGATTTAAGTTCGGCCGAGGGGCGGGAACTCGCAGCGAGGATCGCCACATCGCCCGACCCGCGCGGCCGGATTTTCCTCACAAACTATCCGACCGAGGGCTTTCTTTCGCATGATAAATTAGCGCGCCTTTGCCCGGATCTTATAACGATCAGGGTAACAGGCACGGCAAACGGCTCGGCTGCGCTCGATTATACCGTCAATTCTGCTGTTGGCATCCCGTATCTGACAGGCCCGCCTTCGTTGGGGAATGAACCGGTCAATCATGTCCTCCCCGCCTGGGACTTACTGACCGGTGCATATGCTGCATTCACGGTTTTAGCGGCCGAGAGGCATCGTCAGAGAACCGGGAAGGGCAGGAGGTGCGCGTGCCGCTTGCCGATATTGCCGCGTCTTCTGTGGCAAACCTTGGGCAGTTTGCAGAATTTCTTGAGTTCGGCACCGAGCGTCCTCGGCTGGGCAACGACGTTTTCGGTGCCTTTGGTCGTGATTTCATCACGCTTGAAGGGAAGCGGATAATGGTGATGGCATTGACGCCGCGGCATTGGAGCGGGCTCATTAGCGTGCTGGCGATTGAGGAAGCTGTAGCTCAGATTGAAACCCGCCTGGGGCTCAGCTTTGCGAGCGATGAAGGGTTGCGGTTCAGGCATCGCGACGTGCTAATCCCTCTTGTCGAGATGGCGATTGGAGCACGGACCACCGATGATCTCGCCCCCGCGTTTAGCGCGCATGGTGTGTGCTGGGGGCCTTATCAAACCGTTGGCGAGGCTATTGCAGATCCAGCATTGGTTCGTGACAACCCGTTGTTTGCTGAGATCCGGCAACCAAGCGGGTTCACCTATCCCGTACCAGGCGCACCTGGCACGTTTTGCCAGTCTAACCGTGGCAATCCCGTTCGAGCGCCTTTTTTAGGCGAGCATACCGAAGAAGTTCTGGCGGAATTGCTCGGACTAGGCGCAGGCGAAATTGCGAGTCTCCACGACAGAAGAATCGTTGAGTCCGCCGTGGCACCCTATTGAGCAGTATAATCCCGCTGGTTGTTCGGGGAAGGGCCCGCCGCGATTCCCGATGTCTTTTCCAGCACGTTGAAAATGTCCGTAGACAAGACTAGCGCCAGATCGCTGTGTAGGTTATATAAGTGGCGGCGCGCTCATATCGGCGGTTTTGAGGGTTAGGCAATGCAATTGGAAAAAAGAAAATTTGTCGACCCTCATATGCATCTCTGGGACGTAACTAAGGGCTGGTACCACTTCCCAACCCCGGACAATAATTTCGGTCTGGGTGATGTTTCCCGTTGGCCGCAAGTATTTTCCATTGAGGACTATTATAGCGCGCTTTCCGGGGTCAGCGTCGAGAAATTTATACACGTTTCTGCAACGGCAACACCGCAAAGCGCCTATCAGGAGACTCATTGGCTGGCTGAAATTGCGCAATCGCATGGGGGTTTAAAGGCCATCATTGGTACGCTCGATTCCACACAGCCAATATCCAAGATCGAGGCGATCCTTGATGACCAGATGACTACACCTCTATATCGGGGCATCCGACTGTTACAGGAAATCGATTATTCAAGTCCTGAAGGTCAAAATCTCCTGTCATTGTTGAGTGAGCGAAAGCTTGTGTATGACGCAGTGGCGCACCCAGGGGGCGGAATTGCGCGGGCTGCGGTCGCTGCGGCGCGTCACCCTGATCTTACGTTTATCATCGAGCATACAGGCTGGCCGCTGCAGACAGACCGTGATCATTTTGCCGAGTGGAAAAACGAGATCGCTGAATTCGCAGCGGTGCCCGGAACGATATGCAAGCTTTCCGGCTTGGGCATGACCTTTCATCGCACGGATTCGGAAGCTTTCAGCCGATACTGGGAGTATTGCTTGGATTTGTTTGGGCCACAACGCTGCATGTTCGCAAGCAACTTTCCTGTTGAACAGCTTTATGGCGAGTTCGAAGGCCTTCTTGCCACATTCGAGAAGGCGGTAGCAGGGCTCAGTGACGCTGAGCAGGCCGACGTTTTCGGCGGTACAGCCGAACGTGTCTATCGAATTTAAATTTTTGATTTGGTACTGAATAAACCATGTCTGGAGTGATTAATGACATCAACGTTCAATAATATCGTTTACGAGACGTCCGATGGGATCGCAACGATTACGCTCAACCGTCCTGACAAGATGAATACGTTTTCGATCGATACTATGCTTGAATTCGTCGCCGCAATCGATGCGACAGATGCAGACGATGATGTTCGCGTCGTGATCATTACTGGTGCCGGGAATCGGGCATTCTGTGCTGGTGCCGATCTGTCGCAGGGCGCCGCGACGTTTGATTATGCGAGCCAAGGCAGAGACCGCGAACGGCTGATGGTTAATGGCATATACCGTGATTGGGGCGGCTGGATGTCATTGCGGTTATTCAACAGTCTGAAGCCGATCATTGCGGCAGTGAATGGTGCAGCTGCTGGCATTGGGGCAACGTTACAGACGGCGATGGACATCCGTCTCGCGAGCACGACGGCCAAATACGCATTTCCCTTCACGCGGCGGGGTATAGTGCCGGAAGCGGGCTCGACCTGGTTTCTACCGCACATTGTGGGCCTGCCGACAGCTTTGGAATGGTGTTTTACTGGTCGGCAGATCTCCGCGGTCGAAGCTCGCGACCGTGGCCTCGTCCGCTCGCTTCACGAGCCAGATGATCTTATGCCAGCAGCTCGCGAAATCGCACGGGAAATCGTCGACAACACGTCTCCGATTTCGGTGGCATTGACTCGTCAGCTACTTTGGCGGCTAGCCGGCGCAGCCCATCCGATGGCGGCTCACATGGCTGATAGCCGAGCTGTTCATTTCCGCGGCCCGACCGCCGATACAAAGGAGGGGATTGCCTCATTCCTCGAAAAGCGAAAACCCCATTTTCCTGGGAAGGTATCCGATGGGTTGCCAGATATTTTTCCCTCTTGGGTCGAACCAGAGTTTCATTGATCGTGCGGCCGGGTTGTAGATGGCATGCGTGGGTCGGGCCGTCGTGTGTTCTGCGCGATCGTCCGACCACCCTGATCAGACGCTACCAAACACACGGCTAACGCTTCATCCGAGCGCTCGCTACGTGACCCATACATGCACCAGCGAGGCTGCGATCTCGAACACTGGCAACTTGGCTCGAGTTACGAAAAGGGCTTCATCAAAGAAGTTGCTAAGTCAGTCAAGAACATCGACAACTTTCGCTTTAAGTCCAGCGGGAACCCAGGCCAGATTTGCATTCACCAGATGCAGATGCCAATGCGCTTCCGCTGCGCGAGCCTCTCCTGCGTCAATCAGCGTTATGACTTTATCAAAAGATCGAAGTCCCGAAGAAGCACGTTGGCGCTGGAGCTCCTCTGGTAGTTCGTGTATTTCGAAAAACTTTACCTGATAGCGCGCAACGGTTTCTTGAAGGATACTTGTAAGAAGTAATAATGTCTTCAGTCCGCTAACTTCCACCAGAAGGCGGTGGAATTCAGCAATCGCCACCATGAACTCCAAATATCGACGGTCATCGACCATCTTGCGCAGCCGCCCAACCTCTGCGCGTAGACGGTCTGTCGCGCCGTCCGGTTGAGAGCGAGCCAGTTTGCTGACCACATAGGGCTCGATCGCAAGACGAGCCTCATACACATCGGCAACCGTCGTGCCTTCGATCTGCAGCAAAAATCCAGCGTATCTGGCGGCGTTCTCTACCGGCGGCCGATGAACTCTGGCACCACTTCGCGAGCCGCGCATCACGCTAATGAAATTTTCGGATTCAAGTATCCGCAAAGCTTCCCGTAGCGTCGGTCGGGAAACCGCAAATGACGCCATTAGCTGATTTTCGGGGGGCAAAAAATCGCCCTCGTTTAGCTCACCCCGGATGATTCGCTTTCGGATGCGTCCCGCGACAAGCTCCGCGGTCTTGGGCAACCGAACCGTAGAGGAAGAGACCGACCATTCTTCATCCAAAATATTTACTCTGCGCGCGGCGTCTTTTACCATCGACATACAGCAACATCTTCCCGTTATCGCATTCTTTAATCACGTTGAACAAACAGATTAGACAGGTGTAGAACGATCCTCGCCGAGATGCCAGACCGGGGAGACTTCGCAGTTGTCGCTCATCTCTTGCCCGTTCAGGTAGCTTTTATCATTTCGATCGCACACTTGCTCGTTGCGAACAGGAAATTCCCATCTCTAAGCTGCGATTTCGCGCTAGGGCGAAACGCCATCTTTGGGTAGCATCCCCGACAGGTATTAACAGAAAAGCAAAGATATCCTACGAAGTTGCATATGTAAGGCGTTATGCCATATAGAACACAGCTTAGATCTCGTTTGTCTGTAAGCGCGCCAATGGGCTACACGCTTGCTGCAACGGGAGTGACTTATGGATGGGGGATACCCAAGTGCGTTCAGCTCTTTTCGTCGCCGAAGATGGACTAACCAAATCGGACGTCGTTGATATGGCCTGTTCTGCTGCTGAGGCAGCAGAAGTTTTTGCCGATGCGGCGCTCGAGAGCGTTCGACGGGCGGTATGTCCCGACGGCGCGCCTGTCGGTGAGCTGATGGATAGCCAACAGCGAATGGTACATGGCTATGCTTGGATTCAGTCTACTGTCGAAGCGCTGTCCACGATGGCACACTGGGCAAACAGGCTGTATGAGGGCGATCTATTTTCCGAGTTTGATGCGCTTGTCGTCCGTATCGGTATTGGCGAATATTTAGCGCAGCTAGTCGGCGGCGTGGCGATGAGCCAGAGCGAGATGGTACGACCTGAGGATCTCGGGATACGAAATGCCGCCGACCAACTTAGGACAGTTCAAGCAGTTGACTGGTTTTTCCTTCAGGGCAACACCGTTGAAACCCGGAAGACCTTGATTGCGATGATCCGCGCTGGCGGAACGGTCACCGAAACACTGGGTGATGAAACGCTCGATGCCATTCGGGCTGAGTATCGTCGTTTTACGGATGAGCGGATCTTGCCTCACGCGCATGGTTGGCACCTTGCCAACGCTCTTATTCCTGATGATGTGGTGGCGGACATGGCGGCGCTCGGGACATTCGGTGTCTGCATTGACACGGAGTTCGGCGGTCTCGGACTCGGCAAGTTGGTGATGTGCATTGTTACAGAAGAGCTCAGCCGAGGCTGGATTGGCGCTGGATCGCTGGGAACCCGCTCTGAGATCGCGGGTGAACTCATCAGCCTAGCCGGTACAGCCACCCAAAAATCGGATTGGCTTCCAAAAATCGCCTCTGGTAAGGTCCTTCCTACCGCAGTCTTTACGGAACCCGGCAACGGCTCTGATCTTGGTGGATTACGCACTCGAGCGACCCGCTGTGATGGGGAGGTTGGGTGATTGATGGCAGCAAAACCTGGATAACGCACGCCGCCCGCAGCGACTTAATGACGTTACTCGCACGCACCGACCCTGCGGTTGCAGGTCATGGCGGCCTGAGCATGTTTCTATTGCCCAAGCCGCGAGGTACCGAGCACACTCCGTTTCCTGCAGAAGGGATGGAAGGCGGCGAAATCGAAGTGCTCGGCTATCGCGGTATGCGAGAGTATGAGCTCGCATTCAGCGATTTTCCCACTTCGGATTCTACTTTGCTCGGCAACGTTGAGGGTCAAGGCTTCAGACAGCTAATGCAGACTTTCGAAGGCGCTCGAATTCAGACAGCCGCTCGAGCGGTGGGGTAGCGCAGCGGGCGTATGAGCTTGGACTTGCCTATGCGATCGAACGAAATCAGTTTGGCCGGTCTCTGATCGAATTCCCGCGTGTTTCCGATAAGCTGGTGATGATGCTGGTTGAGAATGTTTTTGCCCGGGAGCTTACCTATGCGGCTGCACGAGAGAAGGACAAGGGCCGGCGCTGCGACATCGATGCAGGAATGGCCAAACTGCTGGCTGCGCGCGTAGCTTGGTCGAATGCCGATTCGAGCCTGCAGATACACGGTGGGAACGGATACGCCCTCGAATATGAGATTAGCCGGGTGCTGTGCGATGCTCGAATTCTCAATATCTTCGAGGGTGCTGCTGAAATTCAGGCGCAAATAATCGCACGGGGCAAACTACAATCGAGGAATTAGGTTACCTTTGAGAAGCCAATGTTTCGCTCAGCGCAGCTGGGCCAGCAACCGCTCCGCGGCAACCACCACCGGGCGATCTATCATGTGGCCGTCCAGTGTTATCACGCCGCTACTTCCAGCGGCCACCCACGCTTTAACGACGCGTTCAGCGCGTTCGAGTTCTACAGAGGATGGACGAAATCCCTCGTTTGCGGGCCCAACCTGATCTGGATGAATGCACAAAGCGCCGTTCAATCCAATGAGGCGTGCGCGTTCAACGCCGAGCCGCCATGCATCGCGGTCCTTGATCGTCCCGATCGAAACCGGCACGCCCAAGGCCATGACGCCGCGCCTCGCCGCGGCAAGTGCAAGCAACCGGCAGGGCAAATCAAGCGATTCTGGCGAGGGCGGAACGCCCAAAGCCAGAGAAAAATCTTCGCTACCAAATGCGAGCCCGACGATCGTATCAAGTGCCGCTATGGAGGAGATTGCATCGCAACCTTTCGGACTTTCGATCAGGGCGATTAGCCCTGGCACCTGAGTAAGGCCTTTCGCGGACGCGATCTCCGCGACGATCTGGCTGATGATTGCCAGACGACCCCTATTTTCGGCTTTTGGCACCATGATCGCGGCAACGCCGGGTCGGACGGCCGCGTTCAAATCGGCGAAAGCATCGAGCCAATCCACGTTTATCCGAACGACGATTTGAGCTCTTGCATCGACGAGGCGCTCAATTGCAGCGGGGAGGAGTTCCCGTGCCGAAGCCTTGTCGTCCTTCGGCACAGCATCTTCGAGGTCGAGTATGATAGCGTCGGCCCCACGCTGGGCAGCCTTAGCAAGCCGCCGATCGTCATTCGCGGCAACGAACAGGAGGGAACGCCAGCGCATCATGGACACACGAATTCCGCGGTAGCCGTCATGGCAATCCCAGAAGGAACGACCGCCGTTAACTCCGCTCCGTCCGCCGTCTTTACCAGTTGTAGCAAAAGCGACTGTCCCGCGAACACGGCCGCCTTGGCGCGGAAACTGAAGGAAGTCACAGTAATACCAGTGTGTTGGCGTAAGACGTGATCCATTAACAGTGTCGCGACATAAGGCCCATGCACAACCAGCGCCTCATACCCCTCGACGTTACGGGCATACTCGCTGTCGTAGTGAATCCGATGCGCATTGAACGTCAGCGCAGAATATCGAAAAAGCATGGTCGGGTCGGGTACGACCGTCCGCGTCGGCCCAGCGCTTGCGAGTTGGGCGGGTTCAAGCGGCGGCGCAAAGGCCGTTGGCCGGCTCGCTTCGCGATAGACGATATCCTGTTCCTCGACGATGGCTACGCTGCCGTCAGCGCGTATGATTTCGTGCTTTAGCGTTACGAACAGCATAGAGCCCGTTCTTCCCGACTTCGGCTTAGCAGCAATCACTGTAGTACGCCGATCGATCGGAGTACCCAGCAAGATCGGTTTTGCAAATCGGATGCGGCTTCCTGCCCACATGCGCCGCGGGAGATCGACGGAGGGCAACAAACCATCTGGCGTACGGAGGGGGTGACCGTCGCCGCCAAGTTTCGATTGTGCCACTGATGGTGGAAAACACAACCAGTGACCAAGAGGTGGGAGTTCTCGCGGCGCCCAAGGTGGATTCTCATGATCCAGCAAAGCTGCCAGCCCACCGACGCTTCTGGCGGACGCAATGTCATGCTCCGTGCGCTGCCGGCCTATGAAATTTGAAATGGCGTCCGCATTAATCATGCCGGTCCTATCGTGCGTGTCGGTGAGCGCGGTGGTGAAATCTCGGAAAATGAAAAGGCGACGCCCCCACCGGCTCAATTACAAGGTAGTGAGCCGATCACTTTCGATCGGTCGCCATCGCCAGAAACAGCTGCAGCCGGGCGCGTCCAGCGACGATCGTGCCCGACATTAAGCTACTTTCTGGTGAAGCTTTTGCCATCTTTTGCCAGCTGTTCCAACAGTGCGGCTGGCTTGAAAGTATCTCCATATTGATCTTGAAACGCTCGCAGGTTCGCTACAATCAACGGGAGACCGATAGTGTCGGCCCAGAACATCGGACCACCGGTGTACGCGGGCCAGTTGTAACCAAGCACCGCAGCAACATCGATGTCTGATGCCCGGAGAGCGATTTTCTCTTCCAGAATGCGTGCTCCTTCGTTGACAATCGGAAAAAGCAGGCGAGCACGAATATCTTCGTCGGTTTGTACGCCGCGATTTTGGACTCCCTGTGCGGCTGCAAATTCTGCGATTAACCGTGCCGCAACCGGAGACGGCTGTGGCTTTCGTCGCTCGTCATAGTCGTAATATCCTCCATTTTTCTTTTGTCCCAGCCGATCCTTGGCAACGAGGTCACCACGAAGCGTACGAATGCTATCGTTCCGTCCAAGGACGTCGAGCCCGACCAGATCGGCCATTTGGAAGGGGCCCATGGCGAAGCCGTACTCGACCATTACGCGATCTATATCGCTCGGGGTTGGACCTTCCAAGACCAGCGCTTCCGCCTGCCGCGAGCGGGGAGACATCAGTCTATTGGCGACGAAGCCATTGCATACCCGCGCCAAAATCGGCTGCTTTCCTGTCTGTTTGGCCAACTTCATCGCCGTTGCAATTACGTCTAGCGCTGTTTTTTCGCCGCGCACGACCTCAAGGAGTCGCATGACATTTGCGGGCGAGAAATAATGAAGGCCGATCACATCTTCCGGACGCGTTGTCGCTTCTGCGATTTCGTCCAAATCAAGAAATGAAGTGTTTGATGCCAGTATGGCCCCGGGTCGGGCGATCTGATCTAGCTTGCTGAATATCTCTTTTTTGACCGACATACTCTCGAAGACCGCTTCGATCACGAGATCGACGTCGCTGAGCGCATCGAGGCCAAGGGCAGGAGTGATCAGCTCCATTCGTTCTTCTATCTGAGAAACGCTCATCCGGCCCTTTTTGGCGGTGTTCTCGTAATTTGACCTGATCACCCCGAGCCCGCGATCCAAGGCCGCTTGGCTAGTTTCCACCAACGTCACCGGGATTCCCACATTCAAGAAGGTCATGGCGATGCCCCCGCCCATCGTCCCAGCACCGATCACGCCGACCGACTTCACAGGTCGTACGGGTGTATCTGAAGGCACGTCGGGAATTTTGGTCGTCTCGCGTTCCGCGAAGAACATATAGCGTTGAGCTTGGGATTCGACAGACGCCACCAGTTCGCCAAGTAACTCGCGCTCCCGGGCGATGCCCGCTTCGAACGGCAAGTTTACCGCCGCCTCCACCGCTTTGACGATGGCCTCCGGCGCACGGAAGCCGCGAAAGAGCCGCGAATTCTTCGTCCGGAAGTCTGAAAAAATTTCGGGCTTGCCCCGCGCGGCTGCAATCGCGTCCTCACGATCCCGAATTCGCGTGAGCGGCCGCCCGTCGGCGACGACCTGGCGCGCAAATTGTATCGCGGTCGTGCGAAGCGCGCCTGGCTCGGCGAGGGCGTCAATCAGGCCGAGCCTCTGGGCCTCCGCTGCACCGATCTGGCGCCCGCTTGTAATAAGCTCAAGGGCGTCTTCTATGCCCACGATCCGCGGAAGTCGCTGGGTGCCGCCGGCACCCGGGAGGAGGCCGAGCTTTACTTCAGGTAAGCCGACCTTCGCGGTGCGTTCGGCAACACGATGATGGCACACGAGCGCCAGCTCGAGACCGCCGCCCAGGCCGGTCCCATGTATCGCTGCCAAGACCGGTTTTGACATGTTTTCTATCAGATCAAAAATAGTAGCTAGCCGCGGTTCCTGGATTGGTCTTCCAAACTCAGAGATGTCAGCGCCCGCGAAAAACGTCCGGCCTTCGCATATGAGAACTATGGCTTTTACCGCTGCATCATTAGCAAGCTGGCGAAAGCTATCATTGAGCGATTGCCGCACGACTGCGCCAAGAGCATTCACCGGCGGCGAGTCAATGGAAACGACCCCAATACCATCCTCGACGGAGATCGTGGCGACGGATTTGTCCGTGACGACAACGCTATTCATAAAAACCCCTTCAAAACCAATTGCAGTCGCTTGAGGACGAGGTCGGCAATCTTGGGCTTGGGCCGCGCTCCCGGCAGATATTGCATACCCGCTCCAAAATATGCCGCACGCTAAAATTGATGTCCGTGCATCGCTCGTTGCGCTTTATCCGTTCTCACGAATTGCATTTGACACGGCAACTTCAGAAAGTCGATAGATATCTATAGCTAGGTAATCTATGTCATAAAAAGGGGATTGACCTAAGAGGATTAATGGATTTGATAATTGAGGCAGTTCCAGCACCACCGCGCAAGTCGCAAGCGAGCTCGAAGGTAGCCTTCTCCGTCGGTCCAATCCTACCAGCCTCTAACTTTAAGTCTCCGCTTCAATGAAACACTGATCGGCAAACCCATGCGAATAACAACTGCAATTGGAACCTTCACGATATGAATCAGGTATTGGCCGGCATGCGAGTGCTCGACTTTGGGAGATATATCTCCGGGCCGTGGTGCGCCGCGTTGCTCGGCGACTTGGGCGCCGAGGTGATCCGAGTCGAACGCCGGGAAGGTGGCGAGGACAGGGGGGTCAACCCGCTGTCGGAAAACGGCGATGGAGCAATGTTCCTCCAATGTAACCGCAACAAGCTCTCGATGACGCTTGATCCGCAATCGTTTGAGGGAAAAGAGATCAAGCGAAAGCTTGTGGAATCGGCCGATATCGTCGTCCTGAATCTTCCGGATAAGACGTTGAGAATGTTAGAACTTGATTACGAAACTCTGGCGGCGATTAAGCCCAGCATCATATTCACGAACGGCACTGCCTACGGCAATGGCGGACCGTATAGCGATAGTGTCGGTTATGATGGCGTCGGTCAGGTAATGAGCGGGGCAATATACCGCTCGGGGACGCCCGAAGCACCGATGCGGTCGGCTGCGGCCTATGTGGATTTTGGGACGTCGCTCGCGTTGGCGGTGGGGACGCTTGCCGCCGTGATCCATCGAGAAAGGACTGGCGAGGGCCAAAAAGTCGAGGGATCGCTGCTCGGAACGGCACTCATGATGTCAAACATAATGTTGATGGAACAGGCAGTTTGTAAATCAGATCGGGTAGCGATAGGCAACCGCAGCTACGTTGGAGCGCCATCTGACCTTTATCGATCCAAGGATGGATGGGTCCTTGTTCAGATTATCGGACAGCCCCAGTTCAAACGGTGGTGCCGGATGATGGGCGAGGAGCGTTGGTTGAGCGATTGCCGCTTCGCGAGCGACGAATTGCGGGCAAAGAATGGCGATGTTCTGAATGGGCGAATGGCGGAGTGGTGCCTCTCGCGAACCAATGCGGAGGCCGTGGCAGCACTCGGTGCATTGAGCATTCCGGCCTCTCCGATGCTTTCCCCTCAGCAAGCTCTGGAAGATCCGCATATCCAGGCAATGGGCTTTTTCAAATCCATGGACTACCCGGGCCTGCCAACCCCAGCACCGATCATGGACACGCCGTTTCTGCTTTCGCGTACGCCGGGAACCATCCGGACGCGAGCGCCGCTGGTGGGCGAGCACACTGATCAAATCCTTCAACAGCTTGGCTATGACAACGAAATGATGAGGTCGCTACGCGAAAAGAACGTGATCTGACGACGTTGTCGTCTGACCCGTTTAATCGCTAAAGCATGAGTGCCGAAAGGGGAGGGGTCGTTACCTGTGGGGCGTCAGCCCGTTCGCGATGTCAGATATGCGTCGCGCAGGGTATTTTTGAGTATTTTATTCGCACCGCTGAGCGGCATCGGTTCGTTGCGGAACTCGATTGACCGCGGCAGCTTGAAGCCTCCGATCAGACGTCTGCAATGCTGGATAATGTCAGAGCTTTCAAGACGATAATCCTTTTTGAGCACAATGACTGCATGCACGGTTTCACCCCACTGAATGTCGGGTATTCCGAACACTGCGCACTCGGAGACTGCCGGATGCGCGCAGATAGCGTTCTCGACCTCAACTGAGTAAATATTCTCACCGCCACTGATGATCATATCTTTGGCGCGATCGACGACGTACAGGAAGCCGTCCTCGTCGAAAAAGCCAAGGTCACCGGAGTGCATCCAGCCGCCACGCAAGGCGATTGCGGTAAGTTCGGGCTTATTAAGATAGCCCTTCATCACGTTCGGGCCACGGATTATGATCTCGCCGACGGTGCCCGTAGGTAAGTCGCTGTCATCGGTATCGACAACCCGAACCTCGACGCTTCCAATCGGGCGTCCGACTGATCGCAACTTTCCGGAGAGCGGGCCATCGAGACAATGGTAGCGCGGTGCGAGCACGGTCGCGAACGGCGCCACCTCAGTTTGACCATAGGCCTGACAAAAAGCCACGCCGTCAAACTTTGACATCGCTGTATCAAGTAGCGCGGGTGATATCTGCGAAGCTCCATAAAGGATCATCCGAAGCGATGACACATCATACGATCCGAAGTCATGAAGATGAACGATGGTGTTCAGCATGGTTGGAACGAGCGATACGACCGACACCTGATGGAGCTCAATGTTTTTCAAAACCTCATGCGCCTCGAAGCGCGGGATGATGACATTTGATGCGCCGAATATGCCGGCGTTGTACACGCGAGACCCGGAAGCTACGTGAAACATTGGTCCGCAATGGAGTACCCGGTCCTGCTCGGTAAGATTGGTGGCAAGGGCAAAGTTAAGGGCGTTCGCAAAGATGTTGCGGTGCGTGAGCATGACACCCTTGGCTTTGCCGGTTGTGCCGCCAGTGTAGTAAAGGCATGCTACATCCTCTTCGCTGCAATCTGAGTGGCGGAGAGCTTGAGCTTCTCCAAGCAAACTTTCATAGTCGATCATCCCTTCCGGCGCTTGGCCCGCGCCTACAAATATGATGTGTCGCGCACTCGCCTTCAGCGTGGGAACGCTATCGACGAACGCCTCGTCCACAAAAAGTATCTCGACATTGGCGTCTTCAACGATCTCAATAATTTCCGTCGCAGTAAGACGGTAGTTGAGCGGGCAGACCCTCCCTCCCGCCCACGGCACTGCATAGAAAAGTTCAAACACCTTTGTGGAGCTAAGGGATAAAATAGCGACTGTACTTTCCCGACGGACCCCGAACCGACGGAGCGCTGCAGCAATTATCCCGATGCGCTCAGCCAACTCGCGCCAGCTCACTCGCTCATCGCCGTCGATAATGGCAATACTGTCAGGTTGCTGCCGGACAGTTCGAAGAAAGGCTGAGATAACGTCCATACAATCTACCATCCTTGATGCAGACCGACGATTTCGCGGTTCCAGATCGCCAACCTCGAAATTGCCGACGCTTTTCGTTTGATGCTCGGCCGCAAGCCTAGTAACATATCTAAACAGGTTCAACTGTTGGGCGCGGGTGGGCATGTGTTCAATGTGGAAGGTAACGGATGACAATATGCCGGGGCGCTATCGGCATGATACACTTAGGTCGTCCTCCGCGTGGAGTGCGCCGAAATGATATTCAGAACCCGTTCATGATCGCTGCGAGCTGGGCGGTCGCATATTTTCGGCATTAAGAAAGAGCATGAAATGCAAAGAGACGTCGGCGGAATGCACACTCTATTGACAGACGAATTAATTCGCACGCGTGTCGCGAGCGGAGAATGGACAAATCTGACCATCGCGGCACTTGCCCGCGGAATGTTTAGAAGCAATCCGGAGCGCGTGCTGGTCGTCGAGGGTGACGTAAAATTCACAGTCGGGCAAATATGGGAGCAATCGAATGCTCTCGCCGCTGCAATGATTCAACGCGGGCTGGGACCGGGCGACGTCGTTGCAATGCAGTTGCCGAATTGGGCCGAAACCATGGCGATCTATCTTGCCGCCAGCTTGACCGGTGTCGTGCTAATCCCCGTGCTTCCAATACTGCGCGAGAGTGAGGTACGATTTATGCTGCGCGACAGCGGGTGCCGACTGCTGTTCGTCTCAGGGATCTTTCGTAATTTTGACTACGTAGAGATGATTGAGAGTGTCGCAGGAGAGTTGCCCGACCTTGAAACGGTCGTGGTGCTTCGTAGCAATCCTGGGAACTTTATTGCATGGTCCGATTTTATCATGGCTGAGCAAGCACAGCTCCGGTTGCCTGAGGTCAGTGCCGACAGCGTCAAGATCGTCATGTACACTTCCGGGACAACAGGCCGCCCAAAGGGCGTGATGCACACTCACAACACCCTTCAAGCGGAAATTAAATCCTATATCGATTATTGGAAACTGACCGATGGGGATGTCATCTTTATGGCCTCGCCGGTCAGTCATATTACCGGTGCACTAATGGCGTTCGAGCTCCCATGGGCAATTGGCGCGCCAGTAATACTTCAAGAAAAATGGAACCCTCATGCTGCAGTAGATCTCTTTCTCGAACATGGTGTCACGTTCACTACCTCATCAGCTCCTTTTTTGCAGGAATTGCTGGAAGCAGCGCAGGGCCGAGACGAGCATCTGCCGACTTTCAAGCGGTTTGTTTGCGGTGGAATGGCAGTTGCACCTTATCTCGTCCGAGAGGCGCATGCTTGGTTTCCCAACGCCGTTATTGGCAGATGCTTTGGCCTAACCGAAGTGCCAAGTATTACATTAGCCATTGCAACGCGCGATCAAATTGATCTTGGTGCCGATACAGACGGAGTGCTCACCCCGGGAGTGGAAATTCATGTTTCCGATTCGATTAGCGGCGCGTTGTTAAAGCAGGGGGAAGCGGGTGAAATCGCCGTCAAGGCTCCTGAGCAATTTGTTGGCTACCTGCGACCAGAAGATAATGAACAGGCCTTCGACGCGGACGGGTTTTTCCTCACCGGTGATATTGGTGTAGTTGGTATTGACAACACGCTTACGATTACCGGCCGAAAAAAGGACCTCATCATCCGTGGTGGCGAGAATATTAGCGCACGTGAGATTGAAGATGTTCTAATCTGCCACCCAGCCATTACTGACGTGGCGGTAGTGGCAATGCCTCACGAAAGGCTAGGAGAGGGAGTCGCCTGTTTTCTGATCGTCGAAACAGGATGTAGCATCGACCAACAGGAGATCTCAAAATATTTGATCGCTGCTGGCTTGGCTCGCCAAAAGATTCCGGAACGGATCGAGCTTGTCGATACGCTTCCTCGAAATTTTCAAGGGAAAGTCCTCAAGAATATTTTGCGGGAAAGATTGCAGAATATCCCCGCACAATCCGGTTCGGCATAACTCTGTGTGCGCCATGAGGTGCTGATTTATTGAAAATGTGGGTCGGATGCCCCCAAAAAGTATTAATTGCGACATACTGATGTTCAGTAAGCGCTAAATCATCGCCACGGGGATTGGTTACGCGGCTTGCGCAGTGATGCTCGGCAGGTTCGCGGCCCGGCTGTCAGTCCAGTTATACGGCAGCAGATCATCAACGGGATCGCCGTCGCTGCGGTGGATGATCCGGCCGAGAACGTCAGTCAGATAGGCTTGCGGATCGATGGCGTTGAGCTTGCAGGTTTCGACCAGGCTGGCGATGATGGCCCAGTTTTCGGCACCGAGGTCGTGCCCAGCAAAGAGCGCATTTTTCCTTTGCAGGGCTATCGGTCGCATCGAACGTTCGACGGTATTGTTGTCGAGCTCGATGCGCCCGTCATCGAGGAAGCGATTGAGGCCGTTCCAATGATTGAGCGCATAGCCGATTGCGCCTGCCGTTCCGGAGCCTCTTGGTAGCCTGGGCAGCATGTCTTTCATCCAGAGCTTCATCGCCGTGACCAGAGGTGCGGATTCAGCCCGACGGATTGCGCGGCGATGCTCGTGGTCTGATCCCCGGATTTTGGCCTCGATGGCGTACAGACGGGCGATCTGGCGCAGCGCCTCATCGGCCACCGGTGCGTTGCCGCCTTTTGTCGCGTCGAAGAAGCCGCGCCGCACGTGCGCCCAACAAAAGGCGAGCTTTCCCGCGCCACCGGCACGATCGGAGGCCTCGATATGCTTATAAGCCCCATAACCGTCGCACTGGACGATGCCGTGATAGCTGCCGAGCAACTGCGCGGCCCAGACTTTGCCGCGCCCCGGCATGTAGCTGTAGACCACGGCCGGCGGATCGGTCCCGCCATGAGCACGGTCGTCGCGGGCGATCGCCCATAAATAGCCGGTCTTTGTCTTGCCCGTGCCCGGTGCCAGCACCCGCGCAGTGGTCTCATCGACAAAGAGCCGGTCGCCCGACAGCAGTTCAGCCTTCATGCGCCGGGTGATCCGCCCGAGCCACGCGGCACTACGCCCCGACCAGTTGCACATCGTACCGCGATCGATCTGGATGCCCTGGCGACGCAGTGCCTGTGCCTGCCGGTAAAAAGGACCATGGTCGGCGTATTTCCTGACGATCATGTCGGCGATCAGCGCTTCGGTGGGAAGGCCGCCGGGCACGACATGCTTTGGCGCGGGTGCCTGGAACACACCGTCGCTGCATGTGCGGCACGCCATCTTCGGGCGCACGGTCACGATCACGCGATACTGGACGGGGATGACATCGAGCCGACTGGCGACATCCTCGTCGATACAGTGCAGCGCACCGCCGCAGCAGGGACATTCGGTTTCGACCGGCATGATCACTTCGCGGATCCGTGGCAGATGCGCTGGCAGCGAAGCGCGTTCGGTGGTTTCCTTGCGCTTCTTCTCGGCTTTCGGACCGACCGGCGATTGTTCGGCGAGCGCCAACAGCTCGGCCTGCGCGACTTCGATATCCTCGAGCGCCAGCGCCAGTTGATCGGCACTGAGCTTTTCAGAGCGCCTGCCGAACGTTGCCCGCTTCAGCTGATCGAGCAGATGCTGCATCCGCGCCTCGCGTTCGAGCCCTGCGATTATCATCGCTTTGAGGACTCCGACATCGTCGGGAAGGTCGGCTTCGCTCGCAGACATGGACTATTTCTGGCATGTTTTTCCGCCGTCGCAACCACCATTTCGACGAGCAGATTCAGGCGTGCGACCTACTGCGCAACCTGCGGTTTTTGCACCCGGGCCGCATGCATTCGGGTCCATTGCAGACCCTCGAACAGCGCCGACGCCTGGCTCGGCGTCAGTCGCATCACGTCGTCACCAACCCGCGGCCAGCAAAAGCCGCCGGTCTGGAGAACCTTGCTCACCAGCACCAGTCCCGTGCCGTCCCAGACCAGCAGCTTGATCCGGTTCGCGCGTTTCGAGCGGAAGATATACGCCACGCCCGAGAACGGCTTCAAACCAAGCTCATTCTCGACCAGCGCTGCCAGGCTGACGGCTCCTTTCCTGAAGTCGACCGGCTTGGTCGCAACCATCACTTTGAGCGGTCCCGGCGGAAGGATCACGTCGCCTGCCTGATCGCGGTAAGCACGCGTTCGATGTGCGCAGCCGTGACATTTTCGGGAACATGGATCGTTATCGCACCGGCATGGATCACGATCTCCGCGGCGGATGATCCTGACGGCGACGGCAGGCCAGGCTCGTCGACAACCACCGGCACAAACGCCATCTCACGCGCCTTCAACACTGTGTGCCGCCACGCATAAAGCTGCTGGGGTAAAAGGTCATTGGAGCGCGCGATCGCCGCGATATTTGCACCGGCGACAAAGCTCTCCTCGACGATCCGCGCCTTGGCATCGGGTGCCCACATCCGGCGTGCAGCACCCGCCGGGATCACGTCCATACGCTGAGGACGACGGCCACCCTTGCTTTCGAAAGTCGTTTCGAATGTTGTTTCGATACCTGACACCAAGCTACCCCTCACATGAGGGGCAAACCATACTCAGATCACCGATCGCCGATATGTGGGAGAGATTTGGCGCTTACGATGTTCATGATCGTCACGGCAGAGAAGAAGCCTTGGTGGACGAAGTGTTTGGGCCTGGTTTTTGCTAAGCGGATTTCCGCAAGTGCCAAATTTCCACCACATATCGTCGGTCGCTGACCTGAATATGATTTGTCCCACATGTGAGGGGTAGCTTGGTGTCGGGTGTCAAAACAATATTCGAAAGCAAGGGCCGTCGCCGCCCTCAAAGGATGGATGTGATACCGGTGGGCGCTGCACGTCGTTGCGCGAGATGGCTTTGTGCCGGTGGTGGTTCACGAGCGCGATGTGGCTACACCGTCGCGATCAACAGCTGCGGAGATCGTGATCCATGTGCGATATACATGTGCGATGACGATCAAAGGTCTCGGAAGTGTCACGGTCGCGTATCGAACGCGTCATTACCGCGATGAGGCAGGCGACGTGAGCCAGTCGCCGGACCGAACAATAGTCATGGTTGCCACACGGCCGGGCGACTTCAGGAAGGGGGCAGTCGGCCTGGCAGCGCTCGTCAAGAATGAGCTTGGCCTCAAGCCGATCTCGGGTGTGGCGTATGTTCCCATTCGAACGCTCTCCTGAGCGAAGTCGGAAGGCGCACGAACCGGATCAAGCTGGCTGGTCTGGGGCAACACTGACCTGATGCCGATGAGCAAGGCTATCTAGAGCGGCGGCTTCTATTGGCCTCGCGTAGGTGACGGCGTAATGCGGCTGACGCCGAGCTGGGACATCGGCGCTGCTCGATGGACTGCAATGGACCCGAATGCACGGCCCTCGGGTGCAAAATCACAGCCTGCGCAGACGGTCGCACGCCTGAAGCTGCTCGTCGGAACGGCAGATCCGACCACGGGCATATTGTGCCAGAAAAAGCCCATGTCTGCGAACCCGGCTGCCTTCCCGACGGTGCTCTACCTCGACGTCCGGGCCGCCGACCTTGTTGGGCGCCCTAGCGACGATGATCTAGTGGCGATTGGCGCGGATCTTCGTGCGCGGCTCGGGAGGTCAATTGCGACTCTCAAATGCTCATGCGAATAAGCTGATTTGGAATCGGTTATCGGTTCGATCCGAACCGGCTTTTCGGTCGCTTGATGAATAAAGACCGTGAGGCCGCGGACCTGATCGCCAACTTTACGATCTTGACGTGTCACAGGGTCGCAGTTTGCTGTCGATCGCCAGATCGACACGCGTCCGATCGCAAACGAAAGCATGATCGCGTGCGCGTCGAAGGCTACAGTCACAATCCAGGAATCGACGCGCTGCTGACGCCGCTGTCGTTGGCTCCCATCAGCGGCAGCCAACAACGGCATCGGTGAACCAAGCGTTGATAGGGCGAACTGATATTTGCTTTGAAATACTGTCACGCCAGCCTGGCCTTGCGTACCTCCCTCATCCAAAGTGCTACAGAGGGCCATGGCAGGTCGCGCCTAGCCCATCCCCATTGACGCGAAACCGAGCGAAAGTAGGAGCGCGACGAGGGATGCAACGATGATGACCAAAAGCGGTCGAGCGCTGGCCGCGCTCAGGGCCGACATCGGTGCACGGATTCCCGTGGCTGCCACGCCAGCCGCCAGCAACATGGTCGCCCCGAAATCGGTGTAGTGCCTGGCGCCTGCGAGCAGGCCAAATGAGTTGGCAGCGGCCATGAGGAAAAATCCGCCGACAAAGCCAGGAAAGGCGGAAACGCGCAACGCGCGGTCCGGCTGGGGATATTTGTAAGAAATGATCATTAGCACGGGGGCAAGCAGCGCAACCCGGCTTAATTTCACGATAGCGGCGGTCTCTCCCGCCAACGTCGAGAATGAATATCCCGCTCCGATTGCTTGCGCGACGTCGTGGATCGCGGCGCCCAGAAGAAAACCTGCCTGTCGGTCATTGAAATGGATAAAGTGAGCGAGGATAGGATAAAGGAACATGGCCGTGGCGCTCATCGCAGCAATACCGAGAAGGACCTGTGTCAACTGCGTTTTGTCGATCCGACGCTCGCCAAGTATTGCTGCAACAGCAAGCGCGGCAGATGCGCCGCATATAGCAACTGCCGAACCCGCCAAGATGCCAAAAAATGGGGCTCGATGCCCCAGCAATTTTGCTGTCCAGACTCCAGACATTATCGTCACTGAAACGATCAGGACGATGCCAAACAGCGCTAGCGGGCCAATACCTACAACTTGGGCCAGTGTAACGCGCGCGCCAAGGAGAATTATGCCGATACGCAAAAGCCTGCCGGAGGCCATCGCAAAACCAGTTGTGAGTCGGGGATCATTGCCAAGAAAATTCAAAGACAGGCCAACAAGCAGGCTCATCAACGTTAACGGAACTCCATAACGGTCCGCGAGATAAGCCGCCGCCAAGGTCGCTGCCGTCACGACCGCCGAACCGGGCAGGATATTACGCCAGGTCTGCGAACCTTTGTCAATCAGGTCGCCGTAAAGATCGGCCGCCATTGGCAGCATTAGGCGCATGGGAAAAGTCTAAAATCTGGCGCTATGACCGTCACGTTATTCAGCAGCGGACGGCGCAGCGTCCAATGGTTCGTGCAACGTGCGGTGGCGGTTAGCTATCATACTATCGTGCAACATCCGGACACGGCCGCTGCCTGTCGTTTCAAAAAGGAAAGGCAGGAACGCGTGGATCAGGCATGCCGTCCCGCCAAGAAACATAGCGAAGGCAAAGCCGAGCGCGTGTTTCATATGCTCACCGTAACTCTCGTCCACGCTGTGCAGGTGATCCTTAAAATAGCGTTTCAACATTAAAGCGTCCTCCGTTTGCTTGGCTTTTGGCCAAACAAATATAGACAGTTATGTTGAAAATATGGTTCTCTTGTTGCTACCGATTCGGCTATCTTTAACGGATTCGTTCTAGGAATTAATAATGGCAGAGAATATTGTTCTAGACAGGATCGATCGAAAAATTCTTGGCATCCTTCAGAATGACGCAACGCAATCGGTCGCTGAAATTGGCGAGGCCGTCGGCTTGTCCACGACACCCTGCTGGAAACGTATAAAGCGTCTCGAACAAGCAGGTGTTATCGAGCGCAGGGTTGCTATTCTCAACCGCGATCGCCTTGGTTTAGGAGTTACGGTGATCGTGGCAATCCGCACAGCGAAGCACAGTGAGGACTGGCTCGATGCGTTTGCCGAAGGCGTTTCCCAAATTCCGGAAGTTGTCGAATTTTATCGGATGAGTGGAGAAATTGATTATCTCCTGAAGATCGTTGCCCGTGACATCGCCGATTATGATCGCATTTATCGCAAGCTGACGAAGGTTGCCGACCTTCATGACGTCAGTTCCTCGTTTGCAATGCAAGAGATCAAGTCGACCACAGCTTTGCCGCTTCTCAGTTGATCATCTGATTCGAACCTTCTGATTCGCGAGGTCCAAACTCAACAAGCCAGTCTTCAATTGCAGAAAGATTTTCTGCTTTGATCAGTGATCATAGGTATTTATTGCCGTAAAAATCAAACTAGGAGCATAGTTTGGAACAAGTTTTCGGTCGGATGGGGCTATAGTTTCTGTCACTAACAAGGGAGGGAATAATCGATGAGCCAAAATAAAATCTTCGGCGGTGAGCGAACGCTTTCCATCACGTCTCCATGGACGGCCATACCGAGCTTTTTGGCTGCGATGGCGTTTGGGACGACAGCGGTGTGTGCACAAGACGCAGATAAAGCGCGTCCCACCGATGCCGAGACGATCGTAGTCACGGGTACGCGTGGATCGGCAAGAACCGCCGCAGACTCAGACGTGCCTATTGACGTCCTGAGCGCGAACGACCTGCGTTCTGCCACCCCATCGTCGGACCTCAATGATAAAATGGCTCGGCTAATACCATCCTTCAATGTGCAGCGCTTGCCGGCATATGACGGCGCCGCGTTCGTACGCCCGGCGACCTTACGCGGCCTCTCGCCCGATCAAACGCTTGTATTGATAAATGGCAAGCGGAGACATCGCTCCGCCTACATCAGTACTCCTCAACAAGGATCGCAAGCGGTCGATCTCGGTCAGATCCCGCAGATCGCGTTGAACCGCATTGAAGTGCTCCGTGACGGAGCATCCGCTCAATATGGATCGGACGCCATCGCTGGGGTGATCAATCTTATACTGGACGAAAGCGTTGGGTACAGCCTCGATGCCCAGAGTGGTCAATATTACGCGGGGGACGGCACAACATATCAAGTCGCAGGCCGCGCGGGCGTTAAATTGGGCGATCGCGGTGTTGCCAGCCTATCCGGCGAATATAGCAACTCAGAGGCAACCGATCGCGGTTCAGCGGTTTCGAAGATTGGCCAACCAGCGGTTGAGAGCTGGAAGATATTTGGAAACGCCAAATACACACTTACCGAAGGCCTCGAGTTATACGGCTTCGGCAACTTCAATGGCACCAAAAGTAAGAATGACTTCCTGTTCCGGGATCCGACGGGTGCCATATTTGCTCGATCGTTCTATCAGGACAATCCGCCGTTCCTTTATCCGAACTACCACCTAGCTGACATCTATCCGACCGGATTTGTACCAAAATTCTCCGCCGAATCGAGGGACGCAAGTTTAGTGGCGGGCGCTCGGGGAAAACTTGCCGACACGCTGAGCTGGGACTTGAGCGGGCGCTACGGCCGCAATCGGATCGACTACAATATTCGAAATACGATCAATGCATCGCTCGGTCCAGTATCGCCGACGTCATTCAACGCTGGCGCGCAGACACAAACCGAATATGCCGTCAACACCGATTTCACCTGGCTGGTGGACGCCGGTCTGTTTCGACCGATCAGCGTCTCATTCGGCGGTGAATGGCGCAGGGAGCGTTATGAAATCCGCGCAGGGGACGAAGCGGCCTACGTCATCGGTCCACTCAACGATCTGCCGTCTGGCTCTAATGGCTTTCCATCTCCCACGCCTGATCAGGCAGGACGCTGGTCGCGCGATAGTCGCGCAGCGTACGCGGACGTCGATATTGATCTTACCGAACGCCTGAACCTCAGCGGCGCGCTGCGGTTTGAGGATTTCGACGGTTTCGGCTCAACCTGGAACTACAAACTAGCGACGAGGTTCAAGGCCACATCGTGGCTTAACCTGCGAGGCGCCCTCAGCACGGGCTTTCACGCGCCAACTGTCGGTCAACAAAATCTGACCATGACCACCCAAAGTCCCGATCCCAATGTTCCGCCCCCTGCCCAACAAGTCATTCAGACCAACGGCCTGATCCCATCGACCAACCCGATCGCAGCCGCGGCGGGCGGCAAGCCGCTAGTGCCTGAAAGGGCGACCAACTACAGCGCTGGGTTCGTTCTTACACCGGTGGCAGGACTGACTCTCTCGGTCGATTATTATCGCATCAAGATTCGCGATCGTCTTGGTCTCACTTCGACCTTGACACTGACCTCGGCCCAACGGGCCATCTTGGTGGCGCAAGGCGTGAGCCAAGCGGCGCAGCTATCGACCTTCCGGTTCTTTATCAACGGCTACGACACTCGCACGGACGGCGTGGACATAGTAGGTTCGTACAGCACGCGTCTCGGAATTGGGCGCCTTTTGGTCACGGCGGCCTATAATTATAATAAATCTAAGATCACCGGCGGTGACCCAAAAATAGTGAACGCTAATCTTGAGCAGGAAGTGCAGGACCGGCTGCCTCATCACACAGCAAATCTCGGTGCGGAATATGTCATTGGCCAGATCGGCCTAGCAGGTCGGGCCCGTTATTATGGCGCATTCACCGACACGCTTCCATTTTTCGCTCCCTCTGACAATCAGCGTTACGGTTCCGAGATATTCCTGGATATTTCGGCGTCCTACGCCGTGACAAAGGAAATAAAGCTCACGATCGGTGCGGAAAACTTTCTGGGCAACTACCCCGATCGCTCGACGAGCGGCCTGTCGTTCATTGGCGCCAGATACCCGACCTATCGCCCGTACGAGGCGGACGGCGGCCGTTACTATGCACGAGTTGCGGCTCGTTTTTAAGGAAAAGTAAATTGAAAAACCGTCGCTACATCTTCGCCATGCAACTGTCGCTAATTTGCGTTGCCGCCATCGCTGCGTCAGCGGTACCTGCCGTCGCTGGTTCACAGCCCAGCAAAATCCTGGTCCTCGACGCGCATGCCGACGTTCCAGATCCGCTTGAGCATCCCGATCGGAAAGGCACGATCGATGCTGGAACCGAAGTCGATATCGATAAGCTTCGCGCCGGCGGCGTTGGAGCGATATTTTTGTCGATTCACGCCCCAAGAAATGCACCGACTCCGGAGGGACATCGTATCGAACGCAACACCGCTGATGCCAAGCTTAAGGCAATCCGCGAAATCGCGTCACGTCATCCGGACAAGGCGGCCATTGCCCTCACGCCGACCGACATAACAAAAATAGCGGCTTCGGGGCGGGTGGCTATCGTGCTCACCGTCTTAAATGGGTCGCCTTATGCACAAGACAAGGACGCCGTCCGATCGCTTGCTAACCTAGGCGTCCGGGTCATCGGCTTCGTCCACGCCGGCAACAACGAGCTCGCCGATTCATCCAGGCCGTTTGCCCGCGATATCCCCGGTGCGAACCACGGAATTAGCGCCCTCGGCAGACAATGGATTAAAGACGCAAACCGCTATGGGGTCGTCCTTGATGTCTCCCAGCTAACGACGCAGGGCCTTCTCCAAACAGTACAACTCAGCAAGGCGCCCGTGCTCGCCACGCACTCGGGCGTCCGCTCGGTGGTCGATAATATCCGCAATCTGACAAACGAAGAATTGCAAGCTGTCGCCGGCCGAGGCGGCGCTGTTTGCATCGTCGCTTTCAGCAACTATCTCATAGCATCGTCGGCGGAGAAACTCCAAGAAGTCCTCGATCGTTATGGGGTGCTGAAGAACGGATATGAGGGGCTGACTGTTGCCAAGCGAGAGGCGCTTTATGCCGAACTCAACAGAGTCGCCCCCAAGGCAACAATCGACCAATATCTCGACAGCGTGGACCGCGCAGTGAAAACCATTGGCATAGATCACGTGTGCCTCAGCACCGACTTCAATCACGGCGTCACCGGCCTGATTGGGTGGGAAGATGAAAGCAAGACCGGCAATATCACGGCGGCCTTGCAGCGACGCGGATACACGCACGGGGACATTGCCAAACTATGGAGCGGAAATGTCTTGCGGGTATTGTCGGAGACGCAAGCTGACGCTGCTCGCTAAGGCCATAATCGCTGATTGCTGATCTCCACCACGCCCCGGCATGTACCTATGTGACAACGAGCCCGACGCAGCCGGGGCGTTCACAATCGACGGCTTTGAGCGTAATGGACCGAGATTTAGTCGGATCCGAACTTTTGCGCACCTCAATCGACGCGTCAACTACGTACAGTTCTTCACCACCCGTGTAGGTTGCGCCGCGTTGTCTCGCAGCTTCAGCCAAAAAGGCAAGCTATCGGTCCAGCACGTGTGCGTTAGGTAGAGGATAGTGATTAACCGAGACGGGGAACGGCGTCGCAACATTCGCGCAATACAAAGTCGGACGGTTATCCGGCCATGGCCCAAAATGACATCCGGATCATCTATTAAATTGTAATCAAGGTCTTGAGCTGCTTTGCCGCCTTCAAGCGTTGCGGCGACTGCGATTGGACGTTAGCAGGAAATCACGTCGTGACAATTACTCAAAAAAAGATGCGCAAGACCGCGATCATCGACCGGTCATCCTGTCAAGCGACAATGTCCACAAGTGAGGGCGAGCTGTCTGACGGGAAATTCCCTGTTTGTCGTCACACGCATCCCCGCCGGCGCTGAGCACATGAAGCTGCGCTCGTTCAACGCGGTGGTCTGGGATTATGCAGTCGCATGACGTTTGGGTTGTTGCTACGTGGCCTAAATCGATGCGAAACAGGTAAACACTATGAAGATCCTCATCCCCGTCAAGCGGGTCATCGATTATAACGTGAAACCGCGCGTTAAGGCGGATGGTTCGGGCGTCGACCTGGCCAACGTCAAGATGAGCATGAACCCGTTCGACGAAATCGCCGTCGAGGAAGCCCTGCGCCTTCGTGAAAAAGGCGTTGCTACCGAAGTGATCGTGGTTTCCATCGGGGAACAGAAATCGCAGGAAACGCTGCGGACGGCGCTCGCCATGGGGGCCGACCGCGCGATCCTGATCGTCAGCGAAACCGAAGTCGAACCGCTTGGCGTTGCAAAGCTGCTGGCCAAGATCGTCGAGGAAGAACAGCCCGGGCTGGTCATCCTCGGCAAACAGGCGATCGACGACGATTCGAACCAGACCGGCCAGATGCTTGCTGCCTTGCTCGGTCGTCCACAGGGCACCTTCGCCAGTGCTGTCGAAGTCGATGGCGACACGGTCAAGGTCACGCGCGAAGTCGATGGCGGATCGGAAACGGTCTCCCTGAAAATCCCCGCAATCGTCACGACCGATCTTCGTTTGAACGAGCCACGCTATGCGTCGCTGCCGAACATCATGAAGGCGAAATCCAAACCGATGGCGCAAAAGACACCCGCCGATTATGGCGTTGATGTCACAAAACGTCTGACCACGCTGAAAGTGGTCGAGCCGTCGAAGCGCACTGCGGGCGTCAAGGTCGCCGACGTCGATGAACTGGTCGCCAAGCTGAAGACACTGGGAGTTGTAGCATGAAGACTCTGGTCTGGGTCGAACACGACGGCAGCACGGTCAAGGACCCAACGCTTCCTGTCATCACCGCCGCCGCATTGCTCGGCGAAGTGCATCTGATCGTCGCGGGCAAAGGCATCGCTGCCGTTGCGACCGAGGCGACCAAAATTGCTGGCGTCGGCAAGGTTCATGTTGCTGATGACGCCGCGTTCGAACATGCGCTTCCTGAAAATGTCGCGCCGCTGATTGTCGCACTGATGGGCGATCACGACGCGTTTCTCGCGCCTGCGACCGCCATCGGCAAGAACATCGCGCCCCGCGTTGCCGCTTTGCTCGACGTCATGCAGATCAGCGAAATCCTTTCGGTCGATGGCCCGGACACGTTCACCCGTCCGACCTACGCCGGTAATGCGATCGCGACCGTGCAGACGTCGGATGCCAAGAAAGTCATCACCGTTCGCGGCACGGCTTTCGCAAAGGCTGAACGCGAAGGCGGCAGCGGCACGATCGAAGCCGTGACCTCGACCGGCGACGCTGGCGTTGCCACGTTCGTCAGCGCCGAAATCGCGAAATCGGAACGCCCCGAATTGACCAGCGCAAAGATCATCGTCTCGGGTGGCCGCGCGCTCCAGAACGCCGAAAACTTCCACACGATCATCGAACCGCTCGCCGACAAGCTCGGTGCCGGTGTCGGCGCATCGCGTGCGGCAGTCGACGCGGGCTATGTTCCGAACGACTATCAGGTTGGCCAGACCGGCAAGATCGTCGCTCCCGAAGTCTATATTGCAATCGGCATCTCGGGCGCGATCCAGCATCTTGCGGGCATGAAGGATTCGAAAATCATCGTCGCCATCAACAAGGACGAGGATGCGCCGATCTTTCAGGTGTCCGACATCGGGCTGGTCGGCGATCTGTTCAAGCTCGTGCCTGAACTGACGGAGAAGCTGTAATAAAGAAGCACTCCATGCTTGTTTGAGTAAGCGAGAGAGTGCCACAGTCCGGGTCAGGCGGCCCGTATCATGGCAAATAGAACCCATCCGCGCTCAGAAAATAGTGAGTTATTCAAATCTGGTTTTATGCCTAAGTTAAAGCCTCCTCAATTTATGTCCGCTAGGCGGAATGTTTTCTCACTCCAGCCAGACGCGTTTGGCTATGGCTAAACGCGAGAACCGTAATTAGTTAGTTGAGAATGGAAACCATGACGCCGCTCGCACACGTGCCAAAGGAAAAACCGCACGTTCCCAAAAATGTAGAAGATGCAATACGCACGCTGATTGCATGGGCCGGTGACGATCCTGGCCGTGAGGGACTGCTCGATACGCCAAAGCGCGTTGCCCGGGCGTGGAAAGAATATTGTGAGGGCTACCAGGAAGACCCCGGCTATCACCTATCACGCACCTTCGAGGAGGTCGGCGGCTATAACGAGCTCGTCCTGCTGAAGGACATTCCGTTCCAGTCGCATTGCGAACATCACATGGCGCCGATCGCGGGGAAAGCGTCGATCGCCTATATGCCGCAGGATCGAGTCGTCGGCATTTCGAAGCTGGCGCGTGTCCTTTACGGCTATGCGCGTAGACTTCAGGTCCAGGAGCGACTGACCGCGCAGGTTGCCCAGTCAATCTGGGATAACCTCAATCCGCAGGGGGTCGCGGTAGTCATCGAGGCGACGCATGGCTGCATGACCGGTCGGGGCGTCCGTACGCCGGGGGTCACAATGACGACAAGCCGCCTGCTGGGTTGTTTCCTCGACGACTCAAGGAGTCGCAGCGAGGTGCTCAAGCTCATGGGCTATTAGACCCAATTAACACCCGCTCAACGTCATCAAGCGTCACATCATCGGGCCTGCGATCGTAAAGCTGAGTGGTGCGGGTAGAGGCGTGGCTCGCCATGGTCGCAGCCCATTCCCATGGCCCGCCGCTCTTCAAATATGCCGTGATCCCTTTTGCCCGAAAAATGGTTGCCGATTGCTGTCTCAATATCGGCGGCGACGGCGCGCCGGTGTGCCATCTGAAAAGCATAGTGAAGTAACCCCGCCTTTCATCCAGCGGTGATCAGAGACTGTCGGTCGTTGTCGCGCATGAACGCAGGTGAAGCAACGGTCGGGTCTCACCCCGACCGTTGCATTTTGAGTTCAGCGCCAAATTACCCCGGCGGCTTAGCCGAGCGATGAATGTGGCTGCTGCGTGCTATACAACGCGTCGACAGAACGCCCACGGTACTGATGTCCACGAAGTTTTCTATCGGCGGCACCTTGGGCAGGCCGTCCGGTACATGTTTACGCGACTGTCGAGCGGGCTGGTGCGCAGATCATTCGCTTTAGTATTGCCAGGTCGATTCATAACGCCGTCTTGAGATCCCGGCCTGAATATTTGGGCGCGGAGCCTGGCCAAGGCGCGTTTCGACGTAGCTCCCCGTGTTGGCGCAGATTGACCTGTTGACGCTGCTGCGGGCGACGCGACCCACTTTGTATTTCAGGATCCCGGTGTCCCGCGCCGCCTCGGATGGAAATGAGCCGTGACTAAACTTGGCCAAGGCAGCGCGCAGTCGGCGTTACCGGCAAGACGCTTCGCGTTACTGGCGAAGCAGGCGAGATCGAAGCGGCCCATCCCCTGCCTGAAGGGCCCTGGATATTCAGTCGAACAGAATTACCGGACTAAGCGCGCGGCAGATCGCCGATCGCGCCCCGCTGAACCCTTATTACCCCGCGGGACCGCATCCCGATCAGCAAAGCCTATTCGTTTCAACAACACGCTCGACTGGCTCGAAAACCCGCAACTGCGGCGTGATCCACAATCGAGCTCGACAAATGAGAGAGCCAAAACACGCTCGCCCGCGCGGCCTGCTTTCACCGGCTTAATCTTCTTCGCGACCGAAGTCGGCAAGGGCAGCAGCACCGCGCATCAGGGGGTAGCGCTCCTCACCGCCGCAATCCTGTGGAATACGGTATGTCTGCAACGATCCCTAAGCGAGATGGCCACGAAAGCACGACCGCTCGAAGAAACTCTGCCGCCCCATACTGCATCACTGGGCTGGTAGCATATCAATCTCACGGGCGGCTATCTTAGCGGTCGCACCACCGCTCGATGGGACGGATATGGGCAGCTTCGCCGCTTAGCTGCCCCTGAAAGAACACCTTGATCTCAAATTCCCTTATCGAACTATCCTGCCCGTGCGATATCGTGGCCCGGAATTGCGTACCCGAAGGCATCACAGTGGTGACCTTCTGGTCAGCACGCCGTTCCGGCGCGCTGTCCACGTAGATACCGTTGTCCGTCCCAGCCACCTCATTCTCCCGCCGCATTCATTATATTGATCGCCATTTTCCGTTAGCCGCCTCCCAATCCCACGCCGCCAGGACGTCGGCAATCTGCAGCGGTTTGATCGGCGTCAGGCCCTGCAATCTTCCGGGCGTCCGACCGAACCGAGGTGCAGGTGCAGGCTGTGGAACGCCGCCAAGTTCAACAAAGATTCCCCGCTCGGCATTATGGGGGTGGTGAGGTGCCTCACTCGGCCAGAGTACCGGAGTGAAGCAGGCATCTTTGACAGCGAAAATCGCGCACCATTCGGCGGACGTCTTTGAGCGAAAAATTGTCTCGGCACGTGCGATCAGATTGCGCGATTCCAAATATCCGAGCTTTTGCTCCTTGAAATCGGGATCGTCCGCAACGCCCATTCCTTCGCACAGCGCCTGATAGAATTGTGGCTCAAATGCTCCTACCGAAACGTATCGACCGTCCGCACATGCATAGCTATTGTAAAAGAAACGCCCCCCGTCGCCGACATTCGAACCGCGTTCTTCGCGGGCATCACTGCCACGTTGCTGCAATAGCCAGTTCGGCAGGGCCATCAGTGATGCCACACCATCGCAAATCGCCGCATCCACAACCTGACCAAGCCCCGATCGGGTCCGCTCTAGTAGCGCAGCAAGCAGGCCAACGGTCAGATAAAGCGATCCGCCGCCATAGTCGCCAACGAGATTAAGCGGGGGAACAGGCTTGCCATCTCGAGGTCCGATACCAGCCAGCGCACCGCTGAGGGAAATATAGTTGATATCATGGCCTGCTGCTTGCGCGAGTGGGCCGGTTTGTCCCCACCCAGTCATCCGACCGTAGATCAAGCGCGGATTACGTGCGAGCGCTACGTCAGGACCCAGGCCGAGCCGTTCCATCACCCCTGGCCGGAAGCCTTCAATCAGAATGTCGGACTTTTCGATCAGCTGCAACGCGGCCTCGACGTCATCCGCCGATTTGAGGTTCAGCGCTACGGTGCCAAGTCGCCCCCTGACGGTGGCGTCGGTCGGATCGGGCGGCACGCTGCCCGGCCGATCGACACGTACGATCTCGGCACCCATATCGGACAGCAGCATGCATGCATGAGGCGCGGGGCCAAGCCCTGCAAATTCGGCAACCCTTAAGCCTACCAGCGGTCCGCTTGAAGGTCGCGATTCAAAAGGGTCGCTCATGTCATTTGTCCCTGGTTAGCGCGCCATCGTCAATTGAAGAACATGTTATCCATCGTCACGGCGTAGCGTTGCGGAGCGGGAGACAAGGGGAGGGCGGGCATGCGATAGACTTCAACGGCTAAGGATACGTCGATCAGCATCAACAACAGGTGCATCAGCCGCGCTTCGGGACCCTCTATCTCGGCAATCGAATATGTGTCGAGGAGTCGCAGCGCTTCTTCTGCGCGAGGCTCGATCGCGGCGTAAAAGCTATTCAGCTCGTCCATCGTCGAGTTCACACGTTTGGTGTAACGCGCCATGTTGAGTGGCAATGCCCATTCGGCGACGAAGGGTTCGAGATCCTCGAAGCCCATGGGGAGGGGGCGGTCGTTCACTATCATCGTCGACATTATGCGACCATTTCGGCACGGATATGATCATCGACCGCAGCCAAGTGATGCCGGATACAAATCTCGCTCTCCTGAAGCTGAAGCAGTTTTTTTGCGCCGGATTCCATCGCCGTCTGGCTGAATTCCATATTGTAGACGTCCTCGGACACCACACCGCGGAAATGGCAGAAGCCATATTCGCGGCTGAAGCGCTCGCTCGCCCGCTTGGGCTCAGGATAATAGCTATAAGCTTCGTAGCGCGTCCGGTTGACCGTTATCGGCCAGAAATGATGGACAGTGAAAGCGCCCGGAATCGCCAGCCAGATCGTGTGCGGGAAAATAACGTTGACGTCGAGCGCCCAGTTGGGATGACGTGCTGGATTGAGACCTGGCGCTTGGGCGAACAGCTTTGCTTGGGTGGCGGCGCGGGTTTCGCCGGTCGTTGAGTTTATCGTCGAACCGAACTGGCGCGAGAGCTTCTCGACCCGCCCAGCCTTGTGATCCGGATTTGCCCAGAGCGAGATGGTACGGTGGGGCCCATAGGTCTGAAAGGCGAGGGGATCGCTCAGCGGGTTGTCCTTACCCGAGAAGACTCCGGTCAGCGTCTGCTTATGGAGAAAGCCGAGGTGATAGCTTTCCTGGAATGCATCGATCGCGGCTTTCCAGTTACAGTGCAAATCGCCGAACTCGAGATGCGCAACCGATGTGGCATCGTCAAACGGATAGCCCGACGCATAATCCGCGAAGCCGCCCAGGAATTCGGCCAGCGTCTGTTTGGGCTGCCGATCGAAGTTCAGAAAGATGAAACCTTCCCATAGGTCGCACGCGACCGGCGTAAGTCCGCAGTTCTTGCGGTCAAGGCCAACGAACTTGTCTTCGCCGGTAACACCGCGCAGCGAGCCTTCGAGGTCATAGGTCCACGCATGATAAGGGCAAACGAACCGCCCCTGGCTGCCCTTTTCGACCCAGACGAGCTTCGCCGCGCGATGCGAGCAGACATTGTGGAAAGCGCGGATCTTCATATCCTTGCCGCGGACGATGATGATCGATGCCTTGGCGATCTCGATCTCGCGGGTGATGAAATCGCCCGGATTGGGAATCTCGTTCGCCCGTGCGACGTGCAGCCAGGACTTCTTGAACAGATGCTCGCGCTCCAGTTCAAAATAGCTTTCGGAAACATAGGGATCGATCGAGACCGGTCCGGTCCCGAGGGCCTCGTTCGCCGAGAACATATCTTTCCATTGCACGGTCATTGATACTCTCCTTTATCCGGCCGAGCCGGTTAAATCATCCACTTGCCGCCGTTGACCAGAAGCGATTGTCCGGTGATGAATCGGCTACCCTCACTGGCGAAGAAAGAGACCGCAGCAGCAATGTCGTCGGGTTCACCAATATAGCCCATCGGGATGGCGGCTGCCATGTTCTGTATGTGATCGGCGGGAAGCTGGTCCATCACGCGGGTCCGCACAAGGCCGGGGCAAATAGCGTTGACCGTGATCTGGCACGGCGCCAGCGCACCGGCAAGCGCGCGGGTAAAGCCCAGCACACCGGCCTTCGCCGCTGAATAGTCGATCGTGAGCTCATGCCCGTAGAATGCTGATTCCGATGACATGTTGATGATCCGGCCCAGTCGGCGTTCACGCATGCCGTTGATTACCTGGCGGGTGCAGACCATTGTGCTGCGTAGAGAAATGCCGAGGGTGAAGTCCCAAATCTCGGGGTCGCCTTCCCAGAATGGCTTTGCCCGCTCGCGAGCGCTCTGGCCGACATTGTTCACCAGGACGTCGACCGGACCTAGATCGGCTTCTATCCTGGCGAAAACGTCCGTTATCGCCTTAGTGTCCAGCAAATCCGCGATCGCGGCGAAGGCATGCCCGCCTGCGGCTCCAATGGCATCGACCACTTCGACTATCGCATCTGCATCGCGATCTATCACAGCAACATGTGCGCCGTCGCGCGCCAGCCGCAGAGCCGATGCACGCCCGATGCCCATGCCGCCCCCGTGACAGCCGCTATTTTCCCTGTAATCGGCATATTGGATACTCGCTTCGCAGAAGACCATGCAGAGCCGCCATCAGCAATTCAACCATGATCCTGCGGATCGGTTGGAAGCGCTCAATGCATTCCAATCAGAATGCCCGAAACCTGTCAGTCATTGAGGAAGTTGAGCGGCAGCCCAGGTCGTGGCCAAGGCAGCGCAACGAGCAAACCGTGCCCCGAAAGCGTGATGTACGCGGTTTGCAAATCGGCTCCCCCAAAACAGATGTTGGTCGGAAACACGTCGGGCATTGGAAGTGCGGCGATTTCTTCCCCGGTGGGCGATATCACCAAGATCATGCCCTCGAAGATGGCGGCTACGCAAATATTTCCGTCTGCGTCGATGGCCAGTGAGTCGAAGCGTTGAAAGCGCGGCGATACAAACAGCATCCGACCGCCATTGGGGGACGGGAATGGCTGGCGAACGACCTCTCCGGGCGCAGAGAGCTCAAATTCCCATATCCGCGCACCGGCTGTCTCCGCAACGTACAGCCGTGTTTCGTCGCGCGACAGACCGATGCCGTTCGCGCTCGACATCGGGTAGATCACCTCGCGGATGGAGGCTCCGTCGACGGTTGCATAATAGACACCACCATGATCGGCGCTGCGCGGCCGGAACTTACCAAGGTCGGTAAACCAAAAACCGCCATGGCGGTCAAAGACGATGTCGTTAGGACCGCTGAGAAGATGATCACCGGCTCGGTCGTAGAGACGCGTCACCTCACCAGTGGTAAGATCGATGCGCTCAATCCTTCCGCCATCGTAATCAGCAGGCGTGCCGGCGGGACGAAGGCCTTGGTCGGGATCGGAATGCCAGCCAAGCCCACCGTTGTTGCAGACATAGCAGGCGCCATCCGGGCCAATGGCGGCGCCGTTAGGCCCTCCACCGAGCATTGCGATGACGCTCTTACGGCCTTGCGCATCTATCCGCGTGAGCGTCTTTCCAGCGATCTCAACTACCAGGAACGATCCGTCAGGCATCGCGATCGGCCCCTCGGGAAAACGCAGCTCGGACGCGATGATGTCCATCGCGCTTACTCGAAGCCCGCCGCGGTCACGCGGTCGGTAATGGGAGCATAGATTGATCCGATCCGCTCGTGCGCAATCGACGGTGTCGAGGTCATCATGCCTTCGGCTGACGCCTGGCCCATCAAATCGCAGGTTGCTGCAAGATCATCGGTCTCGAGCTCGTAAATCGCCGCATAGCGATAGGGATGGGGGAATTGGATAAGTCGTTGCGTCTCTGTCAGCTCGAAACGTTGCGCGGCCATAAAACCGGGAATTCGTAGCAGGTCAGGCAAATGCTGATTGGTGTACCAATCATTATATATCTCCTCCTGCCCTTCGACCGGATTGGTCAGGACCACGAACAGATACCGATCCTTGGGGGCATCGCTCATATGATATTCCCTTCGTGCAAGAGCGCGATCTGGTCGGCGTCGAGTCCCAGTTCGCGGTATACTTCTTCATTATGTTCGCCCACTCGTGGGCCTGTATGCCGAACCTTGCCAGGCGTGCGCGACAGCCGCGGAAAGACGTTCTGCATCTTGATGCTGCCCAATTCGGTATCGTTGACGGCTATGATGTCCGATCGTTCGGCATACTGCGGATCTTCGAAGATCTGGGCAATGTCGTAGACGGGAGCGATCGCGCCCTCGTATTCCTCGAAGATGCGAATGACCTCAGTCAGATCGCGGGCCGCGATCCATCCGCCGACCACCCGGTCGATCTCATCGATGGCCGCTACCCGGCCCGCCGCAGTGGCGAAGCGGGGATCCGCGGCGAAGGCATCGCCGCCGGCCAACCGGAGCACCCGATCCGCGATCGAGGGCGTCGATGCCGACAGCGCGACCCAGCGCCCGTCGCGCGTCTTGTATGTATTGCGCGGTGCGTTGTTCTGCGACCGGTTGCCGGTGCGGCCTTGAACGATTCCCAATTGGTCATAAAGCGTGGGCTGGTAGCCGAGCAACGCGAACAGCGGCTCGTAGATTGCCAAGTCGATGAACTGACCCTTGCCGCTGCCCTTCGCGTCGCGCTCATAGAGAGCAAACATCGTCGCGAAGGCACCATATTGTGCCGCGACGCCGTCGGCGAGACCGAACGGCGGTAGCGTTGGTGAGGCTTGGGGTTCGCCCGTTATATGCGCGAACCCGCTCATGGCTTCGGCAAGTGTTCCAAAGCCTGGGCGGTTGCGATAAGGTCCAGTCTGACCGAAACCCGTGACTCGCACCATGATCAACCGCGGATTGATAGCGGACAGTTCTTCCCATCCGACGCCCCATTTCTCAAGCGTGCCCGGCCGGAAGCTCTCGATGAGCACGTCAGCATCCTTGACCAGCTTCTTGAGCACATCGGGTCCGCGCTTGATGTCGAGCGTGATGCTCCGCTTGTTGCGTCCGCCGACCTTCCACCAGAGCGGCACGCCATCCTTTCGGAAACCCGTATGCCGCAACGCGTCCCCTGAGGGATGTTCGACCTTAATGACGTCGGCGCCAAAATCGCCAAGGTGCGTTGCGATCAACGGCCCCGCCAGCAAGGTCGCGATGTCGATTACGCGCAGGCCGGCGAGGGGGCATTGTCGTCAAACCCGGGCATTGACCTCCAAACCTCCAAACACGTCGGAACCTCTGCCCCAATTCAGTCTGATGTGGACCATTTACCGACCGTTGGGCAAGGCGACGGCGCACAAGGGCGCAGGCATTCCGTTTGGAATAAGCTCTCGGTTGGGGTGCTGGCTGGCTTCTCGGGCTTTCTGCTGATGCAATTGTGCGCCTAATAAGAACAATACTGCTCCCGGTCCTGGGAGGTGAATAACGAGGCCCAAGGTTTGGATATTGTCGACTATTCCGATCGTGTTCGCATCGAGCAGGACGAGGTCTCGCTCCCGCTGTGTCGTCGCTTGGGGGCGCTGCTCGACCTGGACTTCGACGAACTTAAACGCGGTGATGAATTACCGTTTCCATGGACCGCGGTCCTGTTCCCCGGCGTAGCTCGGCAAAGTGACATAGGCGAGGATGGCCATCCCTTGCGCGGCGATTTCTTGCCGCCCATAGCGCTGCCGAGGCGTCGATTCGCTGGTCGCTCGGTCGAACTCGTCAAGCCGCTACGCATCGGGGATCCCGTCGAAAGGAGATCCACGATTACCGAAGTCACGCCAAAGGAGGGGCGTAACGGCCCGATGGTGTTCGTTACCATTCGTCACGAGATTAACGGACCGGCTGGATTGGCCATGACTGAACATCAGCAAGTCGTTTACCTTGGTCCAGAGCAGCCGATCAACCGGTCCGCGGTCGACAAGGCTCCCGAAAAGTTGCCCGAACCCGCGTGGAAGGGTAGTTTTATTGCCAATCCGGTGGCACTGTTTCGTTATTCGGCGCTAACCTTCAACGGGCATAGAATACACTATGACCGGACGTATGCCACCGAGGTCGAGGGCTACCCAGCTATGGTCGCCAATGGCGGTTTGACAACCTTGCTGCTATTGGAAATGGCTCGGCAACGGCTCGGTAAGTCCGTCTCGAGCTACAACGTCCGGGCAGTCAGACCATTGTTCGAGGATCAGACGGCATCGCTGTACGGCGTGGCTGACACCGAGGGTGGCTTGTTCTGGGCGCTTAATCCCGCGGGTGAACTCGTTATGAAAATTGACATTCGAACGCAGTAGCGAGATCGACCTTAAACAAAACAATGCAGCACCCGGAATGATGGCACCGGACCGACCTCCTGCGGCTGCCTGCCACGAACCCGTACGAAACTCCGATTTAATCTTGGTTTGTCCGTCGGCTATTCGAATACCGTGGCCACTTTGCTACCATCGCTCTCGCGGAAGAGCGGAGAGGGGGCTTGGCCCTGATTGACGCCGCCTGCAGCCCGCATAATGAGACCCTTGTAATCCTCGCCCGCGACCTTTTTACAAATATCGCTGTAGACGTTGAAGCCACCTATGAAGACGAGAAAGACTCGGTTGCCGTCCGTCCCATAGAAGAAATAAGAAGATTCAGGCGTTTTATAATGCAGCGTATGCTTGGCAATATCTTGGATATGTTGCACCCATTCTACTTCTGCTTCGCTCGTTGCCTCGACCTCAATGATATCATTGTCACGCATATGTACGAGCAGATCGGCAATCCAGTTACCCTGCTGCTCGTTGAGCATATAGAACATGCCCAACGTCCCCGGCGTTAGCGGTCCCGCCTGGGTAAGCAGATTCGGAAATCCAGCCATGACCATGCCAAGATAGGATTTAGGACCATCCTGCCATTTGTCGCGCAGTAACTCTCCGCCGCGTCCGCGAATGTCGATCTGGGTCAGCGCGCCGACCATCGTGTTGAATCCGGTCGCCATGACGATTACATCAAGTTCAATCTCGCCACTCTCAGTCCGGATGCCCTTCTCGGTGATTTGGACGATCGGATCGGCGAGAATATCGACCAAGCTGACATTGTCGCGATTAAAGGCCTCGTAATAGCCGTAGTCAGTACAGATCCGGCGCGCTCCGATGGCGTGCGAACGCGGTAGGAGCTTCTCGGCGGTTTCTTGGTCCTTGACCTTTTCACGAAGCTTATTGTGCACGAACGCCACCGCGGTCGCATTGGCCTCATCGTTGGTGAACAGATCATTGAAACTGCGAAGGAAGCTCAAACCGCCGATCGTCCAGCGCCGTTCATAAATGGCTTCGCGCTCTTTCTCATCGACTTCAAGTGCGCCGCAATGCGGCAATTCGAAAACCGCGCCGGTTGTCGAACGGCGCTGTTCGGCGCGAATGGCGGAATAATTCGCCTTCTGTTCCGCAACTTCGGCCGGATCGACGGGCCCAATCCGGGAGGGAATGCTGAAATTCGCGGTGCGCTGGTAGACGGTCAAATGGCTTGCCTGCCGTGCGAGATGCGGCACGGCCTGGGTGCCCGATGCACTGGTGCCGATGATGCCGACGCGCTTGCCCGTAAGATCTGGATTGGTGTGCGGCCAAAGTGCTGTGTGATATATTTCGCCCTTGAAGCGATCTTCGCCTTCAAACATACCCTTCCGTGGGGCCGACAGGGCGCCGGTCGCCATGATGCAGAAGCGTGCGCTGATTGTACTGCCGTTGTTGATCTTCACGGACCAGAAGTGGCCGGCCTCGTCGAAATCGGCTCCCGCAACCCATGTGTTGAAACTGATATTGCGCTTCAGGTCGAACCGGTCGGCGACATGATCCAGATAGCGGAGGATTTCCGGCTGTGCGGCGAAACGCTCGCTCCACTCCCATTCCTGCTGCAGTTTCTCGTCGAAAGAATAGGAGTACTGCAAGCTCTCAATGTCGCAGCGAGCACCGGGATAACGGTTCCAATACCAAGTTCCGCCGACACTTTCCGCGGCTTCCACGCAATGGACCCGAAAGCCGAGGCTGCGAAGCTTATACAGAGAGTAAAGGCCCCCGATGCCCGCCCCCACGATGACGACGTCGAAATCCGGCGAAACAGGATCAGTGCTTGGCTTGTCGGCGGCTTGCATCAGCTTTTCCACTCTTCACTCATTTATTATCTCTCATGCGGTTTATACGAACCGGATTAGTCTCTAATGTTCCGGCCGTGATCAGGCACCATCGCCACTTAAACCTCGGCAATCGGCGAGATCGATCGAGCCTGAGCGAAAAAAACTGCATCCCTAAGTTCACAAGCGCCGCTACCAAAACTCTCGTAATATCGGGCCAAAAAGGCAACCGGCGCGCGGATTAATTCTAGATAGAATGCGGCGTTTCGATTCAGCCACGAGAATGACCGAATGGACGTTCGTCGAGTGCACTGCGGGGTCGATGACAGAACCGACCTCCACGGCGATATCATTAGGCAGACGACAAACCCAGCCGAATTCCCTCGAAGCGAGGTTAGTCCATTGCGGTCCCTTGTCGGTCGACGGCAGCAATGTGCTCAAATATCATTTTGCCCGCAATGGCCGCATAGCAATCGCCACGTTGGTTTGATATCGCGGAGACCTTGGGAGCTCATTGTCAACAGCTGCAGCAATGCCATACCGCTGCTTAGTCGGCTGCTGGTTCGCAGCTTAATTCGCCCAGCGACCACCGTTCACGAGCAACGTCTGCCCAGTAATATAGCGACTCTCATCGCTTGCAAAGAACGCGATCGCATGTGCGATGTCTTCCGGCTCGCCGACGAAACCAAGCGGGATTTCGGCGATGGCCTTTTGCACGATTTCCTGCGGTAGTCGATCGAGTGCCTGTGTGCGTGTATACCCCGGCGCCACCGCGTTTACACCAACATGAAACGGCGCCAGTTCGCGGGCTAGAGAGCGCGTAAATCCAATTACGCCGGCCTTTGCAGCGGCATAGGCCGTCGCATTCTTGCTGCCGATATATGCGGATTCTGAAGAGATATTAATGATGCGACCGCGCTTACGCTCACGCATGCTGCCGACCACCTGATGCGAGCACAGCATCGTTGTCTTCAAAGAGATGTCGATCATGAAGTCCCAGAGCGCGGGCTCGGAGCACCAGAACTCGGACGCCTTTTCGCGTGCGCTTTGGCCAACATTATTCAACAAGATGTCCACTGGCCCAAGTTCGCCGGCGATACGTGCAAATGCGCCCTGGACGAAGGTCGCATCGGTAAGGTCGCCGACCAGCGTCATTACGCGTCCGCCGCTTTGGACAATGAGCCGTTCGGTTTCGCCGAGGCCATCCGCATCCCTGTCTAGCAAGGCAACATTGGCGCCGTCACTCGCCAGCCTTACCGCTGCAGCGCGACCGATGCCGTTCGCTGAGCCTGTAAGCGCCGCCACTCTTTGCTTCAATGGCATCATGTTCTCCTGGCTAAGCGTGCTTGAGCGTGTCTTTGGTGACTGGCGCGTAAGGTTCCGCAACTGAGCCTGACACGAACGTGCTGTCGATATCGGCAGCAGTATAACCCAATTCCGTTAGTATTTCACGGGTGTGTTCACCCTGTAATGGTGGCAGCATATAATTTGTGCGGGCCAATGCTTGCGATTTATTCGGTAGTGTGATGTCGACGATACCGCCTTCGGTTGGATGAATCCGCGTCTGAAACAGCCCAACATCGTTCAAGTGTTCGTCATGGAAAAGGGATTCGAGCGTATGGCTTGGGCCTGCGGGAACATCGGCCTCGTCGAATATTTCAATCCATTCCGAGGTCGTCTTGTTGAGCAGAGCCGATTCTCGCAGTGCGAAATATGCGCTGACGTTATCATAACGCGCTTTTACCGAGTTGAACCTGGCATCTACGCACAGGTCTGGCTGCCCGATGGCGCGAAACATGGCAAAGGCCTGCGCATCAGTATTGGCCGAAATGCAAATATGGCCATCCTTTGTAGCAACTGGCTTTGCCCCGGCGTCGAGAACACGTAAGTCGCCGGGTTCGCCGCGGGGAGGGTCGAAGCTCAGTTGCCCCATATGCTCGGATAGCACGAATGCCGCCATATTCTCGAACATTGGCACTTCGATCGCGTCGGACGCGCCGGTCATCTGACGCTTATAGAGCGCCAATGTGATCATCTGAGAGGCGATCAAACCGACGGTGTGATCGGCGATCGTCATCGGCACGAAGCGAGGTTCGCCGTCCGATTTTTCGAAAATTGCCGTCAAGCCGCCAGCACCTTGAATAATGCCGTCATAGGCGGGCTTGGATCGATATCGTCCACCTTGTCCGAATCCAACAAGGCCGCAATAAATCATCGCTGGATTGATTTCTCGCAATCCCTCAATGCTGAGACCCAGCTTCGCCATCGCCTTTGGCCGCATGTTGCTTACGCAGACATCGGCGGTTTCGAGCAATCTCCTGAGCGCAGCCATCGACTCCGCCTGCTTGAGATCAAGCACTATAGAGCGCTTGTTGCGATTGAAGTGGAGAAACTTAGGTGAGAGTTGGCCGCTTTTCGAAGCGCCGCCGAGCTTGCGAAGCAAATCGCCACCCGGTGCTTCAACTTTTATCACGTCGGCGCCATAATCAGCGAGAAACATTGTCGCCACCGGACCCACGACCACACTGGTCAGGTCAACGACGCGAATCCCCTCAAGAGCTCCTCCGGCCATCATGCGGTCCTTGAGCTGCTTTTCGCGGCCCTCATATTGAGTATCGTCGCCACGCGATAATGCGATGCGCCGCGCGCGAGAGTTAAAAGGAATTGCACGTAATTCTCCATTCCCTGTTGGTGGCGGATTCGACAACTCATGGTTCGTTCGCCTTATCGCTACCGCCTGCACTTAGAGTGAAGTTGGTGACCTCGCGCAACCGTAGCCACGGTTGTGCCGCAGGGCATTCGCCATGGAATGATTCGATATCTATTATGAAGGATTGGTTTTACGGGTTGGCTGAACTCATGGACGATGTAGATGCCGCGTTGAATCGGGTGTCCTAGGCAACTCGGCATTAACTTTAGAAAAGCTGAGCATAGGACCCTGCAAAACGGCCGGTCAGGTCATCAGCGGTGATCGCTGAGTGTCGGCGATGGGGAGCGAAATGAGTTTGATCGACAATCTGGGTGACGCCATCGAGCGGAATGCCAAAAATCTTCCCGATGAGATATTCATCAGCTGTGACGGACGCGATGTCACTTTCGCGAGCTTCGCCGCGCGAGTGCGTCAGCTCGGTAGCGCTTGCTATCGGGGTGGTGCCAGAAAGCAGGATCGCGTCGCAATATTGGCGATGAATGGATCCGAATATGTCGAAGCCTATGGCCTTGCAGAAGTTTGTGGCTTCATTCTCGTCTTGGTGAATTTTCGCCTCGCCGGGCCAGAAGTCGAATGGATACTGAATGACTCACAGCCATCCGTGCTGATTTTTGAGTCGGGTTATGCTGATTTGGTTGATGAATTGCGTACGCGCTGTAAAACAATAACCCAGTTCATCTGCATCGGGAAAGAGAAACCGCCATGGGCGGTCGACTACGAAAGCTATGTAGCCAGCGGCGATCCCGCTGGTCCGCCATTTCGTGCAACCGCCAACGATTTCGTCAGCATCATCTACACCAGCGGCACCACCGGACGGCCTAAAGGCGTGTTGTGCCGGCATAAGCAGCCAATCTCCCTGGGGCTGACGCAAGCAATCGAACATGGCAGCGCGATCGGAACGGCGGCGCTCATCATCATGCCACTGTTCCATCAGGGTGCACGATCAATCTATCTTGCGCAGATGCTGCGCGGCGGTCGTCTTGTCATCCATCGCAGTTTTGATCCCGAAGCCGCCTTGGCTTCGATCCAGAATGACAAGATAGCGATCTCAGCGCTCGTGCCAAGCATGCTGCAACTCATGTTGGAGCTGCACACATTTGATCGGTATGATCTATCAACCCTGCAGTCGGTTATCTCGTTCGGTTCAGCGATGCCGGTGCCGCTTTTGCGCCGCGCAATTTCGGCCTTTGGCCCCGTCTTTTCCAACGGATATGGCCAAACCGAGGGTGGCAACACGGTTTTACGTCGTCAATATCTTGTACTTGAAGGCAACGAGGAAGCACTCAAGCGCGTCGGCTCAGTTGGTCAGCCTCTCATGCACACCGAAATGCGCATAATCGGCGATGACGGTGAGGAACTACCCCCTTGCGGCCATGGCGAAATTTGTTTGCGGGGTGATCAAGTCATGGACGGTTACTGGAATAACCATGCTGCGACACTTGACGCAATCCGCGACGGCTGGCTGCATACCGGCGACATCGGCTACATCGGGAAGGACAACTTCTTGTACGTCGTTGACCGCATGAAGGACATGATCATCTCTGGTGGCGAGAATATCTACAGCCCGGAGGTTGAAAGCGCGCTTATCTCCCACCCCGAGGTTCAAGAGGCCTCCGTCATCGGCCTTCCGGATGAAAAATGGGGTGAGACGGTCTGCGCAATAGTGGTGCGCCGTCCCGGCAGCTCGTTCAGCGGCGCTGACCTGATAGCTTTCGCGCGTTCAATGATCGCCAGCTATAAATGCCCCAAGACCGTTATCTTCGTCGACGAACTGCCGCATGTGCCTACCGGCAAAGTCGACAAGGTGGCCCTTCGCCACCTGCACCGTTGACCGATAAGCAGACTCTCGATCGCGGTAATGCGTGATGAGGGGTGGAGCGTCGTGCATGGTCAGTTCAACGCTACTCATTGGGTGGTGGCAAGACACGGCGGCGCCGGTTTCGGCCGCACGAAACCAATCGTGGGAACGGTAAGAGGACACCGTTCGACCGATATAGTTTTCGTGCGGAGGGAACTCGGCAGCGGTCGCGGAGAAGAAAGCAGCATTAGCGAGAAACTGAATGCCTCGCGGACAGTCATTCGTCAGCGAATGCCATCGGGTTCAGCCCAATATTGCGTTGCAGTCCGAATTAATTGGCAGGATCAAGACTGAAAGGGACTTCGAGATGCTTGCTCAGGTTTGGGAAATTGTTGGAGGCGGGCCAGGTGGCGCGCGCGCGCTGCGGCGCGCGATGCGCGATATTCCGGGTCCGGGGCCAGGCGAAGTGCTGGTCGCGATTCGGGCAGTGTCGCTCAATTATCGCGATGTGCTGCAACTCCGTGGCGCGTATAACCCCCGGCAAGAATTGCCGCTGATACCCTGTTCCGACGCAGCCGGAGATGTCATTGCCGTGGGCATCGGCGTGAAAAGCTTCGCGGTCGGTGACCGTGTAGTGAACCACGGACTACCCGGTTGGCAGGACGGTCCGTTCCGGACGGATCGCGATCGCATCATGTATGGTGGCCCTGATGACGGTACACTCGCGACACATCGGCTGTTTCGCGCCAGCACTATTCTTCACGTGCCGGACCATCTCAGCTTCGTGGAGGCAGGGACGCTGACATGTGCTGGCCTGACCGCCTGGAGCGCAGTTGTTACGCATGGCGCAGTAAGGCCTGGCGAGACAATCGTCATTCAGGGCACCGGCGGCGTGTCAATATTTGCCTTGCAGTTCGCAAAACTCGCTGGCGCCAGAACGGTCGTCACCTCGTCAAGCCTCGAAAAGTTGCAGCGCGTGAAGCAATTGGGTGCGGATCACGTTATCGATTATGGGGACGCAGAGTGGCCCCAGCAAATACGTGCGTTGACCGATGGCCGAGGGGCGGACGCGATCGTCGAGGTCGCGGGGACGATCAATGATTCGGTTCGCGCCATTCGGGGTGGAGGGGTGATCTTGAGCGTCGGTGTGCTGGCCGCCTCGGACCCGACCGTGAACCTGCCGATGATCGTGATGCGAGCGGTGCGCCTGCAGGGCGTTACGTTGGGCAGCCTCGCAGAGATGCGGGAAATGTTGAATGCCATAGGCTTGGCGAAGCTCCGTCCGATTGTCGATAGCGTCGTAGCATTTGACGATGCGGACAAGGCGTTCGATTATTATGGGCAAACCAACATATTTGGAAAAGTAGTAATCGAACTGCCTTAAACTTTTCTTTGGACAGGTGGGACAAGCAAATGACATATCCGGACGTCATGCTCATACTGGGCATCAAATGCCGCGTTTGCATGCTCCGCATGCACTGTAAAATAAGATTGCGGATAACACCGTCTTTACCAAAACGTTGAATTACGGCCGAACCCTCCAAGCTGCATAACGTCGTCCATGATAATTGGCAGGGAACCGGCGTGATCGAAACGGTGAGATCAACCATCGGACTTTTGCTTTGGCGCGGGGCTTAGAAATTCCTATCGACAGCGAAACGACTTTATCCTCCCGGCATTGGCGTTAAAGGCTGAGTCTGCGTGTCCGCTGCGAGCGCAGTCAGCTTATTCCGTAGTGCGTCGACAACAGAATTGAGGTTCGGACGCAACCACTCGAGCGTTGCGCCGACACCCAGCACCATGGCTGGCTGACCGGGCAACCGCGGCAGCGGCATTGCAACCACGCCGGTGCCCGGCATTACCGCGCCATCGCTAAGCGCATAGCCGCGGGTTCGACATTGTTCGATATCAGTAAGGAATTCGGCGAGGTTGATATATCGAGTGGGATCGGGCTCTTCGGAATTAATGCGCCGAACGAGCAGCCCGATCTCATAGTCGGTTTTGCCCATCATCAGCGCCTTGCCAGCGGCCGCCACGCAAATCGGTCGCAGCGTTCCGATTGAAAGCGCAGGACGTGGAGCAACGAGCGCCTGCAACGCAACCATGTACAGCACATGCTTGTCGTTCTGGATGCCAAGTAGGACGCTCGTTCCCAGTGTGGACCTCAACGATTCCATTGTCGCCAGCAGGCTGTCATGCCCAAACCATTGGTCGTGCAACCAACTGCCGAGCAGGGTGATTCGGAGCGTCGGATAATATGTCCGCTGCTCTCCATCATATTGAAGATAGCCGAGTTTTGCGAAGGAACGCAGTAGCTTCGATGTGCTTGACTGGGGAAGATCCAGTCGACGAAAGAGTTCGGCGACCCGCGCCGGGCGGCGCAACTCAGCAAACAGTTCGAAAATCCTCAAAGTGCGTTGAGCGGATTTGATTGTCGCAGGCGTCATTTCCGCTTTGCGTTGGCTGGTGATTGGAAGAAAAAGACTCGATGATGGGTCAAATCATTGATCCCCTTTGCGCTTGGACGCGCGCATCGAGGGCCAGCAGTGCCCGCGCTCTCTGCATAACGGGAAGATCTACCATTGCACCATCCACCCCCAATGCTCCGTGTCCCTCAGACCGAGCCTGGTCGAACATATCGACTACCCGTCGCGCGGCATCAACCTCCTTTTTGCTTGGACTAAAACCTTCGTTCAAGATTGCAATCTGGCTCGGATGAATGCAGCTCGATCCACGAAAGCCGACAGCCCGGGAACGCTCCACCATGGCGCGAAACGCCGCCGTATCCTTATAATTGGCGAAGCTTCCGACAAGGCCGAGCGCCAGAATGCCGGCCGATGCAGCTGCGATCACGAGACTCTGCTTCGGACCTAGCAGGTTTTCAGGGCTGGGGCTCATACCGATCGCACTGGCGAAATCCTCACTTCCTAATAACATCGCCACGATCCGAGGGTCGGCCGATGCAATCTCCTCCATATGAAGCCACGCCCGCGGTGTCTCGATTCCCACGATCAGCCTGATGGATCCGACGATGAGTCCAGCGCGTGATTCTGCTTCAGCTATCGTTTCGCTGATCAGTCGCACATGATCAGCGCTCTCCACCTTAGGAAGCGACAGTGCGGTAACCTCTGGACATATGCTGGCGTCAATATCGCGAACAGCCAAGCCAAGGGGGCGATTGATGCGGACAATCACATCCTTACCACTGGCTGAAATGTAAGCAGCCGCACTCTTTACAACGCCGCGAGCATTGTCCTTTTCGGAAGGAGCAATGCTGTCCTCGAGATCGAGCTGAACCGCGTCGGCATCGGTCCTGACCGCGCGATCGATAAACCGCTGCACGTTTACGGGCACGTAGAGCAACGAGCGCCAAGTCGGCAATGTGTTCATTTTGGGCAGCTCGCAACACAAGACGAGGCGCGGCACCGTAGCAAGCAGATATTTTTGTGGGTTACCACTAAGCGCGTCCTCATTCCACATGGCCAGACTTATGTGATTTGCCTATTCAAATGCGGCGAAATCACAAGGGCTACGGATGAGCGGCGTCATCCAATTCCATATGGAATTGCCAACGACTGGGATCTTCGTTCAGTCTGCGCAGCCATCTTGGCTGCTGGGAATATTATGAGTCTGAGCTCACCGGATTGGGTATCAGTTCCTTACGCAGTTTCGGGATCCGCAGCTCGACGGTACCAGCCCATGTCTCCCAGTCCCGATCGCGATAGCCGTGACGCTGGGCGGAGCGCTAGGCGTCCTTATCGCCATAAGGGCGCCGGTGAGGCCGCCCACCGCCGGTTCCATCAGCCGCTGCACGGAAAAGCCGAACATATCGCGTCGAAATCGGCGTCAGCCGTTTTCCCAACCAGTGCGTGTAGATCCTTGTCCTTGGTCATCGGTGTCTCCGTTAAGTTGAGCGTTGCAACCCAGACTTACCCGAAGCTCGCCGATGACTACCCGCGAAACATACCCGCGAAACATACGCGACCTCCCGGGGCACTACCGCGAACTCTAGCGGCGCGTCCATTCCCTATCGTTGCAGCGTTGGAGAGCTTCGTTCAAAAGTGAACTGTAGCCTCCAATGCAATTTCGCGCGCTTGTGGTGTGACTGCAAAGTAAGACCCTGCTGATCCCCCGGCGCGTCTAGGACAACTGCTTTATAGCGCTGGTTAAAGATGTTGCGACCGATCAACGCGAGCTCCCATTTGTCATCTGCCTGCTTAAAGCGAACCGATCCGTTTACGCGCCAGAAGCCCTTCTGCATGGAATAGGGGTCATCCGAATCTTCAGTAAAATATTTGCTGGAATAATTGGCATCGGAAGAAAAGCTCAGCATATAGGCGTCCCCCAATGGGACATCATAAGAACCGCCAAAATTCAGCGAAAGATCCGGTGCGCGCGGCAGCGGTTTCCCGGCCAGGTTCTGAGAAAGCGTGGTTGTTCCCGGAATGATATTGCAACCGGTGCCCAAGGTCGTTTGCCTCTGGTAACAGGTAGCGTTCGGAAAGCTGAGATAACGCGCTTTATTATAGCCCAGTGCACCACGAACCGTCAGCGCGCTGCTGATCTTCCAATCGATATTGGCTTCGACGCCGCGCGTACGTGCTTCTGCCGCATTCTTGATCTGATAGGTAATCGTTTGCGCGTCAAAAGTGGAAAGCTGAAGGCCTTTGAAGTTATAAGAATATGTGGTCAACTCAAGACGTAATGTGTGATCAAGAAGGTAACCCTTAAACCCGACTTCGCCGCCCTTTGCGCGTTCCGGACCGAACTGAATTGTATCCGACGTATAGAAGTTCCGCAACGTCCCCGGATTAGAAAACCCACCCGATTTATAGCCCGTTTTATACGCTGCATAAATAGTCGTATTTTCAATTGGATGCCAAGTCAGTGTCGCCTCTGGCGACCAGTTGGAGCTTTTCTGTGAGGCAATTAGCGGGCTTCCAGGTGCGCGAAATCCGTTCGGTGTTGAATTCAGAAACACCGGATTAACGTAGGTGTTACGAATATTTAGGTCTTTATTCTCCTTGGTGTATCGCGCGCCGCCAGCCAACTCCAAATTGGATACGATATCCCAACGAATTTGGCCAAAGGCCGAATAGGTATCGCCGGAGACATCACCGATTCGGTGAAACTGATAGAATACGCCCGTCGCAGGATCCGGAGCCAAGCCTGCAATGCGGGAAATGCCTTCGCTTCGCCGCTTCGAGTGATCATAATACGCGCCTATTACAAAGTTCACTGGCGCATCGAAATCAGAATTCAAACGCACTTCATTGGAAAACGTCTCGGCGCGCTCAGGACTTGCGGCATAAATCTGCGCATTTGAACTACCTTGGGCGTTGGCAAATAATGCGGTGGTTAGCCGAGTATAGCCAGCCACATTCGTTAGCGTCAGATTATCGAACTTGTAGTTCATGGTCAGCGAGCCAAGCAGAGTGTGTTGGTCGAGAAAAGGCTTTGATCCACTGCCAGGCCAATCAGCAACGAACGCAGTTGGCGGCGCAGTGGCCGCGGTTTTATTATTGAAAGCGCAATCGTCCTGAGTATCGGGCAAACCAAGCCCGGTCGGAACGACCCCGGGCGCACAGAACACTTGCGCTGCGCTGTAAGGATCGTCCGACTTGTAGCGACCAATTAATACTTTGGCAGTGGCATCGAAGCGAGAACTGGGTGCCCATTTCAGAGTGCCGCGGCCTGCCAGCTCCGTCGCACCACCAAGTCGGCCCTCCCACGCCCCAGGAAATGGATACGCGGCAAGCCCTGCAGCCAGATCTGGCGCCGGTAAGGCGACATCTTTCAGATAACCGATAGACTTGGCAGCGTGAAATGCGAACCGTCCCTGCAAAGTGCTCGTCAGTGGCCCTGAAATTGCGCCCTCGATATATTTGTTATCAGCGGCGAATTCAAAACCAGTCCGAACATATCCTTCGAAATGATCAGTGGGGTCCGCGGTGGTGATGGAAATTACGCCCGCAGGGGAATTCTTGCCGAAGAAAAGCGCTTGAGGACCCTTTAAAATTTCAACCCGCGCCAAATCGAACTGCGCGGATGTGACAATCCTACCTCTGCTGATCTGTACCCCATCAACATTGATAGCGACTGTCTGTTCAATGCCGGCGTCCGATTGCCCCGATCCCAGGCCGCGAATGGCAAATGAGGCTCCGTTGCCGGAAAATCCCTTCGAGGTCATGACCTGCGGTGCCAGCTGCGTAATTTTGTCGATATTGTTTGCGGAATAGCGCGCCACATCGGCGCCGGACAGCGCCGTGACAGCAACGGGCACGTTGATCATTGATTCCGAACGACGACGTGCAGTTACGATGATATCCTCGAGGCCGACGTCTTTCGCTTGGGCGACGACCGTCTTATCGCCCGCTGATGCGCCGGCAGCACTTGGCTGTGCATCTTGCCCGAAAGCAACGGCAGGAAAACTGATAATTGCAACGCCCAACAGTAAACTGCGGCGGGTAAAAGAGCTCTTGGACATATCGCCTCCCCATTTTTTTGTTCCGCGCCCTCAAGATAAAGGGTTTGCGTTGTGCATGCGGTGGATGGAGCTTAAGGGCGAGTACATTGCCGAGCAAAGTTTCAAATCGTTAGCTTGACCGTAATTCCATTTGGGATCGATTTAGCCGATTTACGGGTTAACGAAGCCACAAGTGGATGCACAGATTGGCAAATCAACCGCACGTAACTCTCGTGAAAGTGTGAAAGCGACTGAGAGCTAGACTAGAGGCTGACGGATATCGACCGCGCCGCACGGGTATTTCATACTGCAACCGCAATTGGCTGGCGAATGCTGAAATGCGGAATTTGTGACGTGCTCCCAATAATTCATGCCATTGTTAAGTTAGCTCGTCGAATGGAGACGAGTGATGCGGCGAGGCCGATCTACCGAAGATCAGATCATAGGCGTATTACGTGAGCATGAGGCTGGCGTAAAAGCGGCCGACATGTGCCGCACGCACGGGATCAGCGATGCGACATTTTACAACTGGAAGTCGAAATACGGCGGGCTGACGGTGTCCGTCGTCGTGCGGTTGTGCGCGCTGGAGGACGAGAACCGGCGGCTGAAAAAGCTGCTGGCGGAATCGATGCTGGATGTGTCAGCGTTGAAGGATCTGCTCGGAAAAAACTGACCCGGTCTGCGGAGCGCTACGCTGCAGTGGAGAAGCTGATGGCCGATCACGGCTTCTCCGGGCCTCGCGCCTTGCCAAGCTGATCGGGGTCAACCGGTCGGCATGGCAATATGAGCCGCTGCGCGGGCAGGACGATGCTGTGCGTGTGCGGATGCGCGAGATCGCCAACGAGCGTCGCCGGTTCGGCTATCGACGTCTGGCGGTCCTGCTCAAGCGAGAGGGAAGCGGGATGAACCTGAAGAAGGTGTATCGATTATACCGAGAGGAGCGACTTACGGTGCGCAAAGACGGCGGGCGAAAGCGAACGCTCGGCACGCGGGCACCAATGGCGATCCCTCAGGAGCCCAACCAGCGATGGAGCCTCGACTTTGTCAGTGATGCATTGGCCTGCGGCCGGCGGTTCCGGATGCTCAATGTCATCGACGACTATAGCCGGGAATGTCTGGCCTGTATCGTCGACACATCGTTGTCGGGTTCGGCGGGTCGTTCGTGAACTGGTAACGATTGCCGAACGTCGCGGACTGCCGTGTACGGTGGTCAGCGACAACGTCCTACGTCGGGAAGCAGCGGCAGGTTTGGCCAGCAGATATCTATGCGCCGACAACCATCGGCGCTGCATGCATTGTGAGCCAGATGGCTTCCACCGTCAACGGGATCGCTCCCTGCCATAGCAAACACAGGATCCAGCGGTGCCGAAGCAGCCGTGGTCCTCACCGTCCTTAAAACGAGATACGCACCCAGGTGGAAGGCCCGAACATTATCTACAGGGTCGCTCTCGCGCCCTCACGGCACATCAGAGAGGGGTCCTTCCACCTGGCATCCGACCGTTCGAGGAACGGCCGGTACTCTGTCCCCATCTTGATGACGGCGTGAGCCACGCGCGCCATTTTGGCGGTGAGCGCCGTCATCGCCTTGCGGCGACGATCGGCATCGTCCGCGTGCCCGGCGGTATATCGTCCGAGCTTGTCGCGGAAGCTGTTGTCGCGCTGACGCGCGGCGACCTGGGCGGCCATCCAGAATGTACGACGCAATCGTGCATTACCGTACTTGGACAGCTTCGTGCGACCGCGGAACGTGCCGGACTGGCAGGTTGCGAGATCGAGGCCGCAGAACTTGAGGAACTGGCGGTGATGGCTGAAGCGGCGAAGGTCGCCTGCCTCAGCCAGGATCGTCAGTGCGTTGATCGGTCCGATGCCGGGAATATTGCGCAGCAGTTGGTAATCGACATGCTCTGCGAGCCGGGCATGGGCGAGCTGTTCGATCTCGTCGCGCTGGTGGATGAAGCTGCGACCTTGCGCGATGACCATGCGAAACATGGTGATCGCGACCGAGTCCTCGGGCACCGGCAACGCCGCAGAACTGCAGGCGGTCTCGTACAGATCGTTGATCAGCCGGGCCTTGGAGACCTTACGCCCGATCAGTGGCCATGCCTCCGCCGAGAACGCTTCCCGATCAAGCGCAGTGATGCTGGATGGGGTCGGGAACCGCTCGATCAGTGCCAGGAACCAGTCCGACCGGATGTTGCCGGCGAAGCGCGCAATCTCGGGGAAATAGAGCCGCAGGTAATGGGTCAGAATCCGATGCCAGGTCTGTGTGTTCATCTTGGAGACAACCTCGTGGGTCTTCGACAGCTCCTGAAGATCGTTGATTCCGGCGGCGAGCGGATCGACATAGCGCTGGGTCGCGCCGATGCGGAGCATGTGCAGAATGACCTGCGCGTCCTTAGAATCGTTCTTGTCCCAGCCGTTGTGCAATGCCTCGCGGGTTCGGGCCAAGGCAACCGATGAAATGAGGCGCAGCTCGAACCCCGCGGTCAGCAGGCGGTGCGCGAGGGTCCGGTGATAGTTGCCGGTCGCCTCAAACCCGACAACGATGGGGCGACCGATGGCAGCGAGCTGTTCGGCAAAACCGTCATAGTCCTCCTTGGTGGCCATAACGGTCATACGTCGACGCCGGCCGCCTTCCGGTCGCTCGATGAGGACCTCTTGCCGGTTCTTGGACATATCGATCGCTACCAGCACAGCGTCGGCGTGGACTTGTAACGGTTTTGCGCCGGTCACTTGAGAGTTTAAAACTCGTTCAAGGAGACCGACGAGATGATCAAGCATACCGAAGAGTTCAAGCGGGAGGCGGTGCGTATTGCGCTGACCAGCGGGTTGCCACGTGACCGTATTGCGTCGGATCTGGGGTCGGCAGGTCGACGCTGGGCAAATGGCTGTCACAGCATCGTCCGGCTGACCTGGTGCCAGCGCCGCAGGCAGATTTAGCCCGCGAGAATGAACGTCTGCGCCTCGAGAACCGCGTACTCAAGGAGGAGCGGGACATCTTAAAAAACCGTCCCGGGCTGGGCCCGCCTGTGTGCGGTAGAAACGGGCCGTGCTACTGTATTGGCGGAAGGGTCGCGGCCGATGGCTTATTGGTGGCATGATCCCCGTTAAAAAACGTGGCCCGTGGGTGTTTGCGAACTTGAGAGTGGTGACGCCGTATTGCGACGATCCCGGTTAGGAAGATGACGTTTAGCATCACCCATACCCTTCTGCTTTGAAGGAGAAATGGAATGGCTAAAGCAAAATCCAAAGACATTGATGCGTTGTCGATGGTCAACCCTGGTGCCGCCGCAATCGACATCGGTTCGACCATGCACATGGCGGCCATAAATCCCGAGGCTGACAATAAACCGGTACGAGCATTCGGCACATTCACCGGCGACCTGCACGATATGGCCCGCTGGTTCAAAGAATGTGGCGTCACGAGTGTGGCAATGGAATCCACCGGCGTTTACTGGATCCCGGCCTATGAGATCCTGGAGGGACACGGTTTTCACGTGATCCTGGTCAATGCGCGCTACGCCAAGAACGTACCCGGCCGCAAAACCGATGTCAGCGATGCTGCATGGTTACAGCGGCTTCACAGCTACGGGTTATTACGCGGCAGCTTCCGTCCGGAGGCCGAGGTGGCGACGTTACGTGCCTATTTGCGCCAGCGCGAGCGACTGATCGAATATGCGGCTTCTCATATCCAGCATATGCAAAAAGCGCTGATGGAGATGAACGTACAGCTCCACCATGTCGTCTCTGATATCACCGGTGTGACGGGCATGCGGATTATCAGGGCCATTGTCGCGGGAGAACGCAAACCCGGCGTCCTTGCCGAAATGCGCGATATCCGTTGTCACGCCAGCGTCGAGACAATCTGTGCAGCGTTGTCGGGGAACTGGCGGGATGAGCACATCTTCGCACTTTGCCAGTCGCTGGCTCTGTATGATTTTTATCAGACCAAAATCGTTGAATGTGACCGAAAGCTGGAAATCGCGCTTCAGAACCTTGCAGTCGAACAAGGTCACGATATCGGAAACCTACCCAAGGTGCGGACCAAGACAAAGCAGCCGAACACGCCAGACTTCGAGGTCCGTTCGGCGCTTTACCGTGTCCTCGGCGTCGACCTGACACAGATCCACGGGATCGGCCCATCATTGGCGCTTAAGCTTGTCGGTGAATGCGGGACAGACCTTGCCGCATGGCCCAGCGCCAAGCATTTTACATCGTGGTTATGCCTGGCACCGGGGAACAAGATATCGGGAGGTAAGCTGCTCTCGTCGAAAACACGTAGGTCATCAAGTCGAGCTGCGGCGCTGTTACGCTTGGCCGCCACGACTATTGGCCGTAGCGACACTGCCCTTGGTGCCTTTTACCGCAGACTGTCAGCACGCGCCGGAAAGGCCAAAGCGGTGACCGCGACGGCGCGCAAAATCGCAGTCCTGTTTTATAACAGCCTGCGTTACGGCATGAAGTATCATGATCCCGGTGCCACCCAATATGAGGAACGCTATCGCTCGCGGGTAATCGGCAATCTCCAGCGTCGCGCCAAGGCGTTCGGCTTTGCCTTGCACGAGTTACCGGCAGCACCTGAAATGGCTGTTTCTTAGGAAGGCCACGCAGTTCTTCGCGAGTCAGCGGCCATGAGGTTCGCATTCGTGGAGAACTGGCGTCATATATGGTCTGTTGAGACCATCTGCCGGGTGATGCGGGTCAGCCCTCGCGGCTATCGTTCCTGGCGGTCACGACCGATCAGTCGTCGGGAGCGGACAGACATGAAGGTGCTGGCCCATATCCGGGAACAGTATAGCCTGAGCCTTGGCAGCTATGGTCGTCCGAGGATGACGATGGAGTTGAAGGAGGCAGGCCTCGACGTTGGCGAGCGCCGGGTCGGGCGACTGATGAAGATCAACGGGATCAAGCCAGTTCGTACGCGCAAACACAAGGTGACAACTGACAGCAACCACCGCCTGGGGGTTGCGGCAAACTGGCTTGACGGTGACTTTGCCGCCGACGTACCCAACCGTAAATGGGCGGGCGACATCACCTACATCTGGACATCAGAAGGCTGGCTCTATCTTGCCGTCATTCTCGACCTGCATAGCCGTCGTGTGGTTGGTTGGGCTGTCAGTGACAGGATGAAGAAGGATCTGGCGATCAGGGCGCTCGATATGGCGGTACGCCTGCGTCAGCCACCTGAAGGCTGCCTGTTCCACTCCGATCGCGGCAGTCAGTATTGCTCCTACGACTATCAGAAGAAATTGCAGGCCTACGGCCTGCGACCCTCGATGAGCGGCAAAGGCAATTGCTACGACAATGCCTCTGTCGAGACGTTTTTCAAAAGCCTGAAAGCAGAACTCATCTGGCGACGAAACTGGCCAACACGGCGACAGGCGGAAGCTGCCATCTTTCAATACATCAACGGCTTCTACAACACACGTCGCCGCCACTCATATCTCGGCGGCATCAGCCCGCTCGCGTTCGAAGCCAAGGTGGCTTAATGAAATAGGTGACCGGCACGAAACCGATACAAGTCCAGCGGGTGTAGAACAGAGCTTGGTCATGGTCGGTCGGCCTCCAAAGTGTTGTCTCGACAACTTCACTTTAGACACCTGCTGGCCGGCCATGACTTGCCCGGATGAAGCCTGCGGCCGCTACGCGGCCTTGTCTTCATCAGGGCCACAGCAGGTCCCGAACCGGCCCTTCCCAATGTGCTATGGCACCAAACTGACCAGCCATGCCGTTCTGGCCTGGTGTCAGGACACAGGCGTCGAGTGGCATTACATCGCACCCGGAAAGCCGCAGCAGAATGGATATGTGGAATCGTTCAATGGTCGCTTGCGCGACGAGTGCCTGAACGAGCACCTGTTCCCCTCACTTGCTGCGGCAAGACGGATCATCGAGGCATGGCGGACGGACTATAACACCGTGCGCCCGCACAGCAGCCTTGGCGGGTTGGCACCCGCCGTGTTTACCAACCGCCCCCGCCAGGGGCATAACGAAACCGAAGCAAACTTATCAGCGGCCTGAAAACGGGGAGCACGTCATTTGAATGGGCGCTGGCGCCGATGCCGCCTTTGGCGTTCCTAGAGCGCCCCTGACAAAACAGCGGGATTGTAGCTGGCGAAACAATGATCCAGGACAAGCCCTCAATTATCCACCGTCTCAGTGCGCGAGTGAAGGTCAGTAAAGGCCCACCCGCGCGTCGTATCAGGAAGTCGCGAGCTTCGCATTCGCGAACATTGCTAGCACGGCTTCACGGTCGACTTTGAGCGACGGATTACGCGGCAGACGGTGCACTATGCGGAATTCGACCGGTATCTGATAGGCCAGCAATTGGTCGCGCAAGAAGGTTTTCATCTCGCCGTCCTCCAGATTATAACCATCGCGCAGGGCCAGCACCGCGACCGGGACCTCGCCCAGGCGATCATCCTTCATGCCGACGACAGTCGCTTCCAGTACAGCACTATGTTTGGATATCGCGTCGATGACAGGAACCGGCATTATTTTAAATCCGCCGCGATTGATCGCATCGTCGGCACGACCATGCAGGAAAAGGAATCCATCGCTGTCGATTGAAGCGAGGTCAGTCGTCGCGATCCAGTCGCCTCCGATCCGATCGACTCTCAGATCAAGAATGCCAACTTCGCCAGCATTCAGCGCCGCGCCGCTTTCGGCGTCGCGGACACGCAATTTAACGCCCGGCCGAGCTCTGCCCGCGCTGCCGCGCTTAGACTTCGCATAGATAGCATGATCAGCCAATGTCCAGAGCACGACGACACCACAAAATTCGGTCGCGCCATAAGCCAGCAGAATGGAGAGACCATATTTATCCTCGAATGCGTCCTGAAGTCGCGGACTAAGCGCCGCGCTACCGGTTCGGAGGCCAACTAGGCTGCCGAGATCTCCTGCAGAAACACCCGCATCCCAGATAGCACTGATGGCCGCTGGCGCGAGCCAAGACACCTGCGGTTCGACCCGCTTCACCGCGCTCAGCCATTGATCTACGCCAAATTTATCCAGGAGCGCCAACGGCCAGCCCTGAATACCTGCTGTCACGACGGCATAAAGGCCACCGATGTTAGCAAGAGGAGCAGGCTGAACAAGGGGACTGGCTTGACCATCCTTACCCATGCCCAGCCCTGTTTCGCGGAAGTTGATCGCGGCATCCTCCGCCGTCAACTCGAGCGTGCGCCACGAAATCGGAATGCGTTTTGGAACGCCGGTGGTACCGCTGCTTAACATCTCGATCGCCACCCCGGGTGTGACCTCACGTTGTTTGCCGCGCATAGCCCGATTGCCCTCAGCGACGATCTTGATCGGACACGCAGGATCCTTTGTAGGCTGCAGGGCGATTGCTCCAGTGGTCCGACAAACCGTAAGCGTTTCTTCGGTCCAATCTTCACTATCGGCTAGAATCGCAGGAAGTTTAAGCTTTTCTAATTCCTTGGCGAGCGCGGCAGGGGTAAATGCCGAATAGATCATAACGGTCGTCCGACCTGTGGCGAGCAGCCCGTAGAGTGAGGCAATGTGCGGCATCCGGTTGCGGGCGACCAGACCGACCGGACTACCTGTACCCAACCCAGCCTCGGTCAGGACGGCGTCGAGCTGGCTAGCAATAGTGTCTACCATGCTCCAGCTGTACCAGATCTGCCCGTCCTCGATCGCGCGCAGGTCGGGGTGCCTGGTGAGCGCGTCCTTGATCCGGGCAAAGTAGCTCAAGTGGTTCTGACTTTCCATGGATAGATCAGGCGGGAAAGGAGGCGGTCAGCAGGGCGGTGCGGTGAACAGTGGCATCGCCGCCAAGCTGATCGAGCACGCGCGCGCGTTTGACGAAGCGATGCGAGTCGAACTCAGAGGTGAAGCCGATGCCACCGTGAACCTGGATTGCACCGGTGCTGTTTTCGGCCGCCGAACGCCCGGCCAGCAGGCAGGCCGCATGGACCTGGAATGGTGATCCGGGTGCGCCATCGCGTTCGGCGATCGTTGCGAACAGCAGCTGAGCATAAGCCATCTCGCTCGCCACCGCCATATCGGCACAGCGATGCTTGATGGCCTGGAAGCTTCCAATCGGCTTGCCAAATTGGATGCGCTCCTTGCCATAGGCGACGGCCATGTCACGCGCCTGCTCGCCCAAGCCAACCTGCATGGCCGCTATGAGCAACTGATAGTGCCGCGTATCCGCAGCAGTGCCGACCATTAGAGGTTTGCCGACGATCTCAGCCCGTTCAAGTCCTACACTGTCGTCAAGAGAGCGGGCCTGCCCCTTCGGACGCAACGCCTGCCTCTCGAAAATAGACAATCCCTGTTCGTCTCGCAAAACGACCAGATTCGCGCGATCGCCGTCGATGACGAGCAATGACCCGTCGCTGGTACAAACGGCAGGCGCGGCGCGTGTTGTGCCGGCGGCAATCGCCGCGACGATCTGGTCTTGCCGTTCACCGGCAGCCAGCACATGCGCCGTAACCGTCGTTGCCACCGCGACGGGCGAAATCAGTGCACGGCCGAACTCGCGAAAGACGAGAACCTCTTCGGCCATACTAAACCCGGCCCCGCCAAGCGCTTCGGTCAAGGCGATAGTAAGGTAGCCGAGCTCGGCGATTTCCGCCCAACGGGGAAGTTCACGCCGCTTCTCGTTTTCCAACCGTAATCTCGAAACCGGGAACTCATCGCGTACGTAACGCTGAACGGCATCGACGATCTGCAACTGGTCATCATCAGGGAGAAGTTGGAGCATTTGTACTATCCGCGGGGAAGGCCGAGCACGCGCTCGCCGATGATGTTGCGCCGGATTTCGGAGGTGCCCCCGGCAATCGTCTGACGAAAGCTGTCGAGGTAAGCGACGCCCCATTTTGAGGACCAGGAATCCAGATCAAGCGAACTCGATCCAATGATCTCCATCGCGACGCGATGAACGCGCTGATTGAGTTCGCCATATCCAAGCGCGATCATTGAACCTTCGGGCCCCGGCGTATCACCCGGCCGGGAGATGCCCATATAGGTCATAGCGCGCAACGCCGCTATTTCCGCGCGGCAATTTGCCAGCTGCGCATGGATTGTGTCGGTGGCGCCACGCGGCGAGTTGGCTATCGAGATCAACTCCTCAATGGCGTAAGCCAGACGACTAAGATGACCAACATAACCGGTGCCGCGCTCGAAGCCCAGCGTGGCCATGGCAACGTTCCAGCCATCGTTGACCGCACCGACGACATTGGACAGTGGGATCCGCACATTTTCGTAGAATACTTCGCAAAAGTGCTCATGCCCAGCCATTGTGCGGATTGGCCGAACCTCGATACCAGGCGCGCGCATGTCACAAATTACCCAAGTCAGCCCGTTATGCTTGGGTGCACCCGGATCCGTACGGACAAGCAATTCTTGGAAATCAGCGACATCGGCGTAGCTCGTCCATATTTTTTGGCCAGTGACGACAAGATGATCGCCCTCAATCACCGCGCGGGTGCGTAGACCGGCGAGGTCGGATCCTGCTCCAGGCTCCGAAAAGCCCTGGCACCATACGGACTGACCACTGAGGATGCGGGGCAAGTGAAAGCTCTTCTGCTCTTCAGATCCCCGCACGATCAGCGTCGGCCCGCCATGATTGAGAGCGACGACGAGGCATGCCACAGGCGGCGCCCCTGCGGCGGCATATTCTTCGAACCAGATCAGCTGCTGGATTGGCGTCGCTCCGCGTCCGCCATATTGCTTCGCCCAGGGAATTCCCGCCCAGCCACCGTCATATTGGCGCTTCTGCCAGGCGAGTTCGAAGGCCCGGAGTTCCGCGCTGTGCGAAGGGGGACGTTCTTGCGGAACATTGTCGGCCAACCACGCGCGCGCTTCCGCACGGAAGTTTCGATCTTCAGGGCTGAAGTTAAGATTCATGAATGGTCAAGCCTTGACCTCAGTGCCGACTGGCCGCCCGAAGGACGTCTTGCCACCCTTCGCAGCATTATCCTGACGCTCTTGCCAAACCCGCTGATATTCGGCGCTGACATGGGAAAGCTGATGCGCGTCGAAATGTGCCGTCAGTGCCGTGCGGAACCCCGCCGCGTCCAGTGTCCGGTTGAGCGAGCGCTTGATTAGCCGCAGGCCGAAGGGGGGTGCCGAAGCAATATGTTCGGCAAGTTTGAGCGTCTCGGCTTCGAGATCCGCGCGCGGGACGACGTGATTGATCATGCCGACCTCCAGACCTTCCTGCGCTGTGATCCTGCGGCCAGTAAACAGCATTTCCTTTGCCTTTCGCATGCCAAGGACATGGGGGTGTATCAGCATTTCCACCGCGGCTGCGCCCAGTGTGTGCCCTGTCGGATCTGAAAAGAATGCGTCATCCGAAGCTATCATCAGATCGCACATATTGGCGACCATGAAGCCCGCCGCGATGCATGCGCCCTGAACCTGCGCGATTGTCGGCTTAGGCATGTCATAAATGCGCAAGCCATATTCGAAATAGTGCTCTAACTCATATTCGTAGCGCTGTTCGACCGTTGGATTTGGTCTATCCCGAATCGACTCTTTCAGGTCATGGCCCGCCGAGAAGTGATCACCCTTGCCTGCAAAGATCACCACATGGACGCTCGCGTCGGCGCTGGCTCGCTGGACGGCATGATCGAGCTCCTCGAGCAGCTGCCGACCCTCGGCATTGCGCACTTCGGGGCGATTGTGCCAGAGTCGCAAGACCGGACCAAGTTGCTCGTAGATAATATGCTGATAATCCATCATTATTCCTGTCTTTAGAAGTGAGGCGCGGCCAGCTCCAAAGCTTGGCAGCCAGCGTCGATCGCCACCGTTGTTCCGGCGATGGAAGGGCGGCCGAGGCAAGTGATTTTCGCTACGATCTCATCAGCTCACCGGTCCCTTCCGCGAAGATGCATGCTGGCGGATCGACGACCCTCGGGAAGAGGAGGCGTTCGTCGGCTCGTCGGTCCAACCATACACATTAACAATCAAGGTACCCACAACTTCAAAGACTGCGGCCGCCGGCCTGAGCTTCTCGTCCGTTAGGCAACCTGCAGCAACAGCTTCCCGCGCACCTGACGTTCTTCGAGCAAACGATGGGCTTCAGCGACTTGCACCAAAGGGAGTACCGTCACTTCAGGCGGCTTTACCTTGCCTTCCACCATCAGCTTCAGAATCTCTCTCATGTCGGCTTGGGCCGTGGCGCGATCTACGACCTTGACCATCGCTCGCTTGCCCTCGCGCTCCGCTTCCTCCGAAGTTGGGCTTTCATCATCGCTATCGGACAGGGTTATGATGCGCACATCGATGCCACCTGACTTCAATAAAGAAAGCGGCTCCTTCAGGCTGTGGTAGCCAACACAGTCAATTATAGAGTCAAAACCCTCCGGCCGCCATAGACGCGCAGCATCAGTGATGGAGCCCGCATCGTAGAATATGAGGTGATCAGCACCCATCTGACCAACGTAGTCACCATTACGTGTGTTACACGTGGCGGCAACCTGCGCCCCCAGAACCTTGGCGAACTGTACTGCAAAACCCCCGACGCCGCCCGCGGCGCCATGTACCAAAACAACTTGCCCTGGAGCCACGCCTCCGGTGTGGGCCACAGCTTGATAGGCGGTGAGCCCGGCAACGGGCATCGTCGCTGCGTCGGTTATGGAGATGCCATCAGGAATTTTGGCAGCTGCATTCTCCTTGGTTACAGCAAATTCCGCGTAGGAGCCGGGGGCGCCAGAGCGTTGATCGCACCGAAATACGACACGATCACCCGGCACAAATTGCGTCACGCTTGCTCCGACCTTGTCAATTGTGCCTGCGCCTTCAAGGCCTAGAACAAAAGGGAAATTTGTCTTGAACGAGGCGAATCTCTGTCCGAACCCTTCGCGGAATTTCCACTCCGCTGGGTTTACTGCCGCGTATTGAAGCTTAACCCGGATTTCATCGGGTCCGGGTTCTGGGCTCGGCAGATCAATCAGCTTCAACTGATCGCCACCGCCGAACGCATTGATCGCCATCGCTCGCATAAAACTCCCCTTTATCATCGCTGGATTCGTCTCTTCAGTTCTCGATTTTCATCAAAACGCTGGATGGCGCAACTGCGAGCGGGAGGCATTCCATATGGACTTTGCACGAGGAATGGCGAGGCGGTGCGTACAGATATCCCAAGTGCTGGTATGGTTGCACGAGGCCGAAAGTAGGGCCGCGATGCAACCCAAAGGTGCCCAATGATTAAGTCGACAGATCTGCTCGTCCGCAATGGTTTGGTATATGATGGAACCGGCGGCGAACCATATCAGGCGGATATTGCGATCAGAGACGGCCTGATCGTTGAAATCGGGAAAATAGAAAGCGTCGGGGGCGAGGAGATCGACGCGGCTGGTTGTATCGTTACGCCTGGCTTTGTCGATATTCACACCCACTACGATGGACAGCTTATCTGGGCCACAAAGATGCTGCCGTCATCGTGCCACGGCGTAACGACCGTGGTAACCGGCAATTGTGGTGTTGGCTTTGCGCCTGTTCACCGCGGGGATGAGGCGCTTTTGATAAGCGCTATGGAGGGCGTCGAGGACATTCCTGAAATCGTTATGAGCGAAGGGCTGACGTGGGAATGGGAAACGTTCCCTGAATTCTTGAACGCGGTCGAGAAGCGTCCGCATGACATCGACTTCGGTGTGTATCTTCCTCATTCTGCGTTGCGCATCTACGCCATGGGATCAAGAGGCGCAGCACGAGAACCCGCTACCGACGCCGATCTCAGCGAGATGAAGCGGCTTGTCGCCGAAGCGATAGCGGCAGGTGCGATGGGCGTCGCGTCCTCCCTCGTCGACGCTCATCGACGCGCTGATGGAGAGCACCTTCCGAGTTGGGAAGCGCACGAGCACGAACTTGTCTCCCTTGCTACGGCAATCGGCGGTCGGCAGAATGGCGTCTTCCAGCTCGTTCCCGAATTGAACCAGCCAGAGGAAGAAGAAACCCGCCTTCATGTCTCCATGTTAGAGCGAATCTCGCAGGTGAGCGGGGTACCCGTAACATTCACATTGGCGCAGTCTAACCGGTATCCCGATCGATGGCGCAAGATCTTGGGCTGGGTCGATGCGGCAAACCGTCGTCCCGGCGTCGAGCTGCGACCTCAAACATTTCCTCGCCCGGTCGGAATGCTGTTGGGCCATAACTTGTCAAATAATCCTTTTCTATTGTGCCCGAGCTACGGACCATTGGCTAGTCTTTCGCTCGATGAGAAAATGGTTGAATTGCGGAAGCCTGACGTCCGCGCCAGGTTAATTTCAGAAACGCCAATGGACCCCACACTGCCGCTTAACCGCTATGGCCGTCTGTTCGAGCGAATGTTTTATTTGGGCGATCCGCCCAACTATGAGCCGGCCCCAGAGGAAAGTATGGTCGAACGGGCAGCCAGGATTGGCGTGACCCCGGCAGAGCTTGCTTACGACCTGTTGATGGAAAATGATGGCAACGCGATATTATATTGTGCCTTTGCAAATTTTGGAGAAGGCAATCTAGACTTCGTTGTCGAATTGACCGGTCATCCCGATGCCGTGATTGCTTTGGGGGACGGAGGCGCACACTATGGCTTGATCTGTGATGCAAGCTACACAACGTTCATGCTAACCCACTGGGTGCGCGACAGAAAGCGCGAGAGAATGCCACTTTCTCACGTTATTAAGGCGTTAACGGTAGACCCCGCCAACTTGGTGGGTCTCACAGATCGGGGCCGTATCGCTGTTGGTCTTAAAGGTGACTTGAACGTCATCGACCATCAAAAGCTCCGGCTGTACTCGCCTGAGGTTTGTTACGACCTACCTGCGGGCGGCCGGCGCCTCCATCAACGTGCGGAAGGCTATCGCTGGACGATCGTTAGCGGGGAGCCCATTTTCAAAAATGGGCAGGCTACAGGAAAACTTCCAGGACGCCTCGTCCGCCGTGGTCATAGCGCGAGGGAGGTTGCGTCGCACTCCCCAACAAGCGCCGAGGCGTATTGATGGCTTCTCGGAACTCAACATGGACATGGACGCGGACCGACCGCGTCAAACAGTTGCCAGAGGTTTAACGAAAAGGACTTTTTATGGACGATCCGAAAATCACAATGGCGCAATCGGATGTACCCTATACGCCGTTCCATCCGGAACACGCGGTCTACGGCGAAAAGCATATCCCGGGGGCGAAACGAAACGATCAGAAACGCTTATATGTAGATTTTGGCACGGAACGGCACGACGATAAGCAGCGCTACACATCGTCAGCGGTGATGACGCTCGAATGGCAAAAGATTTGGCGTAAAGCTTGGATCCTTTGCGGTCATGAAAGCGATCTGCCTGAGGTCGGCTCATTCATGAAGGTAGACTTTGGACCGGAATCCATTTTAGTCGTGCGTCAGGCAGATCAAAGCCTCAAGGCGATCTACAACGTGTGCCAGCATCGAGGAATGCAGCTCGAGGCCCGGGATTTTGGTACTAATGTCAGGTTTAACTGCCCATTCCACCTGTGGCAGTACGACCTTGCGGGCAAATGTATAAAGGTTACGGATCGCGAAAGTTTTCGTGCCGAAGCACTTGATCATGACCTTGATATCGAACAAATCCGAGTGGATTCATGGAAGGGATGGATTTTTATCTCTATGGATCGAGATGCTGCCCCCTCCTAGAGTATTTGGGTGCAGAATTTGTTGCTCGTCTTGATGCCTATCCATTTGAGCAGATGAAAAGAATGTCCGACAAGCGCCAAGAATGGGACGCTAACTGGAAATTGGCTCTCGAAGCGTTTATTGAGGGTTATCATCTGCAAGGGTTACACCCTCAACTCATACCGCTCGCTGATACGTATCGCACCCAACGGGATGTTTTCCCTAATGGACATAGCGCTTCAATATCGCGGTTTCTCATACCGAGCGAGCAGTATGCTCATCGTTTGAACGCAAAAATTACCGATGAGCATAATCTGTTCATGAGAGAAGCGGGTATCGATCCCGTGACCTTTCAGGGAGGACCTGCCGACGTAAGAGAGGCTATAATCAAATCGAAAAGAGCGAATGCAAAAACAGCAGGATATGATTTTAGCATGTTCGACGATGAGCAGCTCATTGACGATTGGACAGTCAAGCTTTTTCCTTCGTGCACATTCAATACCCATCCGGAGGGCGTACTCGTGCAGCGATGGTTGCCTCATCCGACTGATCCGGAAAAGCTGACTTATATTAGCCAGATCTGGGCTTTGCCAGGGCGCGAGCTGCCAAGCTATATGGGTATTCCGAGCGACGCTGATCGTAGCGGCAAATCGATACGGAAGCCTGTCTACCTTGATAAGAATGATCTAGAATCATTGGGCCCCGTAATAAGCCAAGATGCGTCAACCATGCCTAAAATACAAAAGCGACTACGATCGGATGGCTTCAAAGGTTCGATATACTCGGAGCAGGAGATCCTAATTCGGCAATTCTATGCGGAGTATGAGCGTTACGTAAGCTTGGAAGACTGAAGCGGGCTTGCTGACTTGAGAAGAAATTCGAGTTGTACGCGTTAAGTCGCTAACCATATGATATGCGTAGATGAAAAGCCTAGGAGGGGTGACTTGCAGGACGTCAGAGCTTTTGGAAAAGGTGTGCTCCGTTCAGAGGGCGTCGTTGTCGATAAGAACAACTTTGTGTACGGCGGGGGTCGGAATGGCATCATTTATCAAGTGACGCCTGACGAGAAGGTTGTCGAGTTTTGTACATTACCTTCGGGATCAATCCCTAACGGGATCACGATGGATCAGCAGGGCAATATTTTTTATTGCGATCTCGGAAAGCAAGCAATCATCAAGGTAGATCGTCTTGGACGGCCAGAGATGTTTGCAGATCGTGCCGGAGATACTGCACTGACGCTTCCGAATTTCGCAACCTTCGATGCGGATGGAAATTTGTATGTTTCCATTTCGTCTGATTTAACAATCGATAACGTATTCGAGGAAATTAAGAATCCAAAGCCGACCGGCTCGTTAGTCAGGTTCAGGACCGACGGCCGAAGCGAGATAGTTGCTACCGGCCTCTGGTTCGCCAATGGCACTGCAATAGACCCACAGGAATCGGCAGTCTATGTTCTGCAATCTACTCGTAGTGACTGCTTGCGGATAGAAATAAAGAGCGACGGGTCCTTTGGACATCCAGAGGTATACTCTAGCGATTTTCCATCGCATCCCGACGGAATGGCTTTCGCAGCAGATGGTTCATTATATGTGACGCTAACGGGGTACGGGGATAACGGCCATTTTGAGGAATCAAACCAGCAACTCATTGTCATAGATACGGACGGTCGCTGGTCGCCGTTCGTAGATCGCCCGGATGGCAGCGACGGCAGCACACTGCGTGTCCCCACAAACTGCGCATTCGGCGGACCCGATCTCCGCGATTTATTTATTGCCAACGTCGATGGCGACCATTTAAGTCATGTTCGGACCAGCGCGACCGGGCACCCTCTTTATCACCAGCGCTGAAAAATATGACACGTATGCATGAAAGATACGACTCATGTTCATGGCCGTATACTGACGCCGATTTCGAGACGAGAAAGGTATGGCGACCCGCACCCAGAAATCCGGATGTGATCACGTGGGTCAGGAATTGGCTTAGGCGCCATTCCATCCAAGGCCTGAAGGGCACCGATGATATTTTATGCATGTTGGGGAAATGGATAATGGTGGCGGCGCTAGGCCGTTTCAGGTGTCGCGAAATAATCTACGAGCATGCTGATTGACTAAATCCTTCTGTTAGAGGCAGCCATGACCATGGTAGAGAGCTTTTCGAATAATTCGTCCCTGCAATATATGCTGGACCGTTCGGCGGTTGAAGAAGTCATAAGCGGTTTTGCGCTTGTCCAGGACGTGAAAAAGTTCATGTTAGTGGAAAAGTTCTTGAGCGAAGATGTCGTGTTTGATTATGTGTCCGTCTTTGGAGGCGAACCATTTTCGGGCAGGACAAACATTTTCGAATGGATCCTTACCCGCATACCGGGTTATGACGCGACCCAGCACCTAATCAGTAACTTCCAAATAACAATTGAAGGGAGATTTGCTCGTGTGCGCTCGCATGTCCGCGCCACCCTTGTAATTGACGACAGCAGCTGCATTATCGGGGGGCATTATCTGCATGAGTTGCACAAAGAAGGTGATGGTCGCTGGCGGATTACCTTGTTGCGATTTACGAAGTTGTACTCAGAAGGCGACGCTGCCGTGCCCGTCGCGGCAGCGACCCGAGCAGCTGCGTGGCTAGCAGATAACCCGCTCGTCACAGATCAAGAAGCGTGGTTGTAGACCGGGAAGTACGCAGGCATTGTCGAGCGAACAACGTTTCGTTCTATGCTCCCGAGATACCGCGCTGCCATGTTGAAATAGCGGCACCCATTGCTCGGTACTAGACCAAGCCGGAAAGATAAGGAGCCGCTATGCGCAAGGGGACAAGGATCACCCGATGGGGCGACGTGGATCAGCCTTCAGGTTGCCACGCCCAGCTCATAAAATAGTGATCTTGTTGAGTGTACCTTAACGGACGAAATCCAGCCCTGATACCTGCGGCCGAGCCCAAGGCGACCGCCGAGAATATCAGGGCACTTTAGAAGCGCCGCACCTGACCAAAAACCTACCATAGATAGTCTGGTACGGCTATGCTGGCGATCACGGCAATAAGAAAAACGAAGCGCCGGATGCACGATGGTTATCGGCTTTACAACGTGCGCCCAATAGCCATCCGCATAATTTCCGATGTGCCACCATAAATTCGATGAATCCGCGCTGCGGTGTAAAGTTTGGAAATAGGATATTCGTCCATGTAACCGGCGCCGCCGTGAAGCTGTACGCACTGATCCACCACGCGCGCTTCCATTTCCGTCAGCCATAACTTCGCCATAGCAGATCGTTCGTTGTCAAAAATTCCCGCCGCCATTTCGGATAGGCAGGAATCGAAAAACGCTGTTCCGACGGCGAGATCGGTCTTGATGTCGGCGAGCACGAACTGAGTATTCTGAAAATCGAATATCTTCTTACCAAAAGCTGTCCGGTCCTTGACAAAACCGAGCGTAATTTCATAGGCTGCATAGGCAGTTCCGAGAGCTCGGGCCGCTATATTATAGCGCTCCTTGGGTAATTCGGACATCATCAACTTAAAACCAGCACCTTCCTCTCCCAAGATATTTGTTCGCGGAACGCGCACATCGACGAAGAACAGCTCTGTGGTGTCGCTGGCTTTCATACCCATCTTTTTTAGCGGTTTGCCGCGACTGAATCCGACTGTGTCTGCCTCGACCATTATCATCGAGATACCGGCAGCTCCCTTGGTCGGATCTGTCTTGCAAGCAACCAAAATCAGGTCGGCAATTGCACCGCTGGTGATGTAGGTTTTTGTGCCATTGATTATATAGTCTTCCCCGTCATGGACTGCCTTCGTTCTGATCGCCTGAAGGTCGCTGCCGGCATTGGGTTCGGTCATTGCAATCGCAAGGATAACTTCGCCCGAGACGATCGCAGGGAGCCATTTGCGTTTCTGTTCCTCGGTGCCAACGGCCAGAATGTAAGCAGCCATTTGATCGATCTCTAGCGATCCACCGACGCTCGAGCCCGCAGGACAGTAGCCCAATTCTTCGGCCAATAGCACGCGATAAAGAAAATCCCCGCCAGGTCCACCATACTCCTCTGGAACGAAAACACCCAGGATTCCTGCCGCTCCTGCCTGACGCCAGAACGAACGATCCGGAACGCCGAGTTCTTCCCAGCGCTCAATATTCGGAACCAAATGCTCGTTTAGAAAACGTCGTATAACCCGCCTGAAAAGCGCGTGTCCTTCATCATAAGAAGTGCGATGACTGTCGATGGACATATTTTTCTCCCAGCGGCGCGACTTTTATCAGCTCGCCAATTTTTTATCGGATTAGGCGCAGCCTCAATGACGTAGCGCCAGCAAGCTGCCGAGCTCGCGGTTAAAGACTTCCGCGCCTTCATACATCACCCAATGTCCGGAACCCTTGACGACACGAAACTCCAAATCTGGCCGGAACCGCTTGAGAACGTCATGCTGCACTTCTGGATTCGGATGGGGACCATCAAACTCACCCCAAATGGCATCAATTGGTACGTCTGTGCGCGGAAGGACGTGCAAAAGGCGATCCGGCATAACCAAGGGGCGAGGATTAACTCGTGCCAGCGGAATATTTATCGACTGGAGATAGAGAGCAAGCGGATCTACGTTTTCCGGATGATGCAGCATTATGGCTAACAAGTTCTGCCGATGGGCCGCGATAATATCGTCTGCGGCTGACAAGCCGCGGTAAGATATCGTAGGCATAGGCCCAGTCGGCGTGTCTAGACCGCCAGTCCCGACGAGGATCAACCGACCGACAATGTCCGGTGCGATCGCAGCGAGATGGGTTGCCAGTACTCCACCCAACGAGAACCCAACAACGTCGACCGGGGCATCGAAATGGATGAGCGCACGAATGCCTTGCGCGATGGCCTCAGCGAAGCTGTCCGCATCGTCTGGACGCTGCGGAAGGCTAGATCCTCCATAACCGGGCAAATCCGGCGCAAACACCGAAAAGTGCTTTTCTAAGTACGAGATATTCCGGATCCAATGCATCCACGAGCCATGGGCGCCATGAAGCAAGACCAGCGGCGGCCCTTTTCCCCAACTGTGCCACACCATGCTACCGTCTCCACACGGCGTTTCAAATCGTGTGGCACGGGATGCCATTTCGGCAACTACGCCAGCGGGAGTCGGCAAGGATGACATCGGTTAACCTCTTATTACGATCGACAACGGGCCATCAATTTGTTCGAAAGACAGCCTAATGCAGCTCAACGGCGCTTTTGCTAATCTCCTGCGCCTTGGCCCATAGAATGCCAAATGCGAGCGCGTTGTGCCAACTGATGAGGCAGGCATTCCATACGGGATGCCTAGCCAACTTTCATTGGTGCCTGCGCTTGGAGTTAAGCGAGGTTAACAGGCAGAATGTAGCACTGCCGTCGTTCTCATCATCATAATATCACGATCCAAGACATTTGCGCGTGATAAGTATGAATCCACGGTGATTGCTCGCCGAGCAAGCAGGTGACCGTGAGGCGCCGACTCGGCCGCAGTTGGTAATGGACAGGGGAGATTAACGATGGCCGGAAAGATATGGCGCTGGTCAGTAGGCAGGGAGGGGGGCGCGGCAGCTAGGTCCGATGGGCCTTGAGCTTGCCAAGTCCGAGGAGTTCCTCGGTAAGTTCGGGCCGAGATGCGACGTTTTACAACTATCAGAAATTTCAAACTGGAAACGAGGGCGAAGATCGCCGTGATTCATCGATAAGCCAGGCATGAGACCGATGGACACCTTTATCAACCAGGGGAAGGGCGCATAAAAGCTCTATGTACAGGGAGGGCATTCGACGATAACTGGACGTCGCGCGCACTTGCCATTGAAGCCCGAAGATGAACATCAAAAATCCCCTCCATCGTCATGTTCCTGCTCGTTGCCCAGCGGCTCGAAGAAGAAAAGGAGTGGCTCGCCGGGATCACCGGTGAAATGGAACCCGAAGTCTGATTGATCCCCGTCTACGATCCTAGCCGTGAAGAGGGCATGGTGGGAGGTTATATGAAATACTTCGTTCTCCATCCAACTGACATGGCCAGGTTTTTGTCTCACCGAAGCGCCTCGGCGGGATAGTCTTTGGTCAGGAGCGTCTTAAAGGCGCCGCTGTTCATGCGGCGTGCATTGGCAACAAATCGCCTGACACGCGATCGCAGGAAATCCGAACTTGAATTCCAGTCGCAAGCGACGACATTATTTCCAAAAAGTGCGCGGGCTATATCCCTGTGGCTCGCGCCCGCCACGGTGGCGTCGTGCACGCGGAGCACGGTAAGCGCATAAGCGATCGATCGATTGTGCGGGTACAGGGCGGGATCGAATACCCTGTGTCGGTGGAAGTGGAGGAGGCGGCGCAGCGGCCACAGTCTCGCTTCGGCACTGACTGTTCCATTCAGCAGATAGTGCAGGTGAACGGGGTGTCCCGCAGCGAGGCTCCCGTGTGTAACATCGAGCCTAATTCGCTGCCAGCCGTCGCTCAAAACCGCGTGCTCGACCGCCATCGCATCCCTCGCAATCGTGAGCCACGGAGCCAGCATGGCGGGATCGAGCCTTTCCGGATCCCTATCGTCACTGGCCTCGGCGATGACGGGCATCGTCTCCGGATCGAGTTCGGCACGCCAGATGATGCAGGCTTCGGGGGCAGCGCGTGCCGGATTTTCCGCGAAAGTGCAGCCCCCAGTCGGCGATGTCGCCGTATGACGGTGTCGCGCTGACCGCTCCGTCGCGCATCGCGCGCGTCGCACGGCGATGCCAGGCGATGTAGGCAGGGTCGCGGCGAAGCCATTCCCACATCAGACCGGCCCGATCTATCCCCAGAAGACGTTGGTATTGATCAGCATTTTCCCAGTTGGTAATCATGCGGACGGAACCGATCTGCTTCCAGGGGGTTCGAGCAGCTCAAGTATTCGTCGGTCGTTTATCTGCGTAAGTCGTTTCGGGCTAAGTTCAGACGGCAATATCAGGCACCATCGCGAGACTCTTTGGTGAGACAAGGAGCATCGTGAGACCAACCGGGGAAAGGCGATTACGGGAACTTGCGTCGGTCGAGCGACGGCCCTGGATCGAAATGAAATGCGATGTCCAGACTGGCGATAGCTGATGCGTTCTCGCAACTGACGCGGGCGGCGACCACCTCCGATGAATTGTACGCCGCCTTGCTCGACGTCAGCATCAGCATGGGCTTTGCCTTTTTCGCCCTCATCCACCATGCCGATATACTGCTCGTTGGTGGCAAGGCGATCCGGCTGCACAATTATCCCGCGGACTGGGTCGAATATTACGACGCCAACGCGCTTGGCCTGGTCGATCCGGTCCATCGTGCCAGTCACATGACCAACGAGGGCTTTGTCTGGTCGAACATTGCCGGGCTGATGCCACTCACGGCTAACGACAACCGCATGTTCGAGCTCGGGGCCGCAAAGGGCCTCGGCAACGGTTATACCGTGCCCAACAATATCCCCGGCGAGCCGATGGGGTCCTGCACATTTGCCAATGGTGTCGGCGTTGCCATGCCGGTCGACATGCTTCCGGTAGCACAACTGGTCGGTCTCGCGGCGTTTCAGTGTGCCCGCAGGCTCTGGGAAATCCGGCCGATCAGCACGGGCAAGCCTCGCCTGACCGGGAGGCAGCGCGAAATCGTGGTCTGGGGCGGGCGTGGCAAAAGCGACTGGGATACCAGTCGCATTCTTGACCTCAAGGAAGACACGGTTGCGCGCCATTTCAAAGATGCCCGTAAAAAATATGGAGTGGGGAAGCGGATCCTGGTCATCATCCATGCACTGCGCGATGGGACGCTCAGCTTTCTCGATTTCGAACCCTATTGATATTCCCTGTTCAGGGAATAGCGCCGCAATCCGAACCCCCCGATCTTTTGCCTCTCCAAACGAGAGGTTAAACGACCATGCTGCACATTCTCCATTCGACACACGGGGGCGTTCCCGATCACATTTTGCGGGGCATGTTCGCCGCACGTAAAAGCGTGTTTATCGACCTGCTGAAGTGGGACGTGCCTGTGCTTGCCGGTCTGTACGAGATCGACCAGTTCGATGATCAGCATGCCAGCTATCTCGTCCTGACGGACGAGAATGACGCACACATGGCGTCGGCACGGCTGCTGCCGACGACACGCGAGCATATCCTTGGCGACATTTTCCCCGAGCTCTGCGAAGTGCCGGCACCCCGAGGCGAGACCATCTACGAGATCACGCGCTTTTGCCTCGATCGGTCGCTGAACGCACGGGACCGGCGAACCGTGCGCGATACGCTGGTCAATGCGATCGTCGGTCATGCGCTGGTCAATGACATCACGACCTATACCGCAATTGCCGAGATGGGCTGGTATTCGCAGATTCTCGCCTTCGGCTGGGACTGCAGGCCCCTTGGCCTGCCGCACAGCGACGGCACCAAAACCATCGCCGCGCTCGCCATCACCATCGACAGCGCAACGCCCGGATTACTCGATGCCGCCGGCATCCGGTCCATGTCCACCACGTTGCCGCGCGACAACCGCGTTGCAGCCTGAGGGGATATCGTCAAGACCGAGATCAATTCTGTCGATGTCGATCAAACGGCAGCGCTCTTGCGCGCGCAGGGCTATTGCATTGTGACCGACGTTCTTCCGCGCGCGAAAATCGCCGCTCTCGACCGCGACCTGTCGGATGCCTTTGCGACGACGCCGTTTGGAACCGGCGGCTTCTATGGCGAGACGACAAAACGCTTTGGGCGGCTGCTTGCACGTTCGGCGCATGCCGACGCGCTCGTCGAGCACCCGCTTATTCTCGCCGTGGTTGAGAACATCCTCGCGCCGTTCTGCGACCGGATCCAGCTCAACGTTGCCCAGGCTATCGCCGTCCATCCGCAAGCGCCCGCACAACTGCCGCACCGTGACCATGATATGTGGCGCGCGCCCGTCGGCGAAACCGAATATCTCGTCAATATCATCTGGCCGCTCAGCGCTTTCTCCGCTGACAATGGCGCAACGATGATCTGGCCGGGCTCGCACGGTGTTCATGCGCTCGATGCCGAACCGGCCATGCAGCCCGTTGCTGCCGAAATGTCGCCCGGTTCGGCGCTGCTGTTTCTGGGCTCGACGCTGCATGGCGCGGGGCGCAACATCAGCCGAGATGTCCGCCGTGGCGTGGTGATTGGCTATTCGCTGGGGTGGCTCAAACCTTACGAAAACCAGTGGCTCGCTTATCCGCCCGATGTCGCCCGCACGTTTACGCCCTCGCTGGCGGCGCTCGTCGGCTATCAACAACATCGACCCAATTTTGGCAATTACGAGGGACAATGCCCTTCGGTCCTATTGCACGGGGAGCCAGACGAACCGCTGGGCGCGATCGATGCTCTGCGACCCGATCAACAGACTCAGCTCGAAGCCTTTCTGGCGGAGCAGAGGCAAACGTCGTGAATTCGGGGCCGACATCGGAGCGCGTTTACGACGTGCTCCGGCATCGCCTGCTGACCCGCGTTTACGGTCCGGGCCAGCGTCTCGATCCGTCCATCCTCGCCCGTGATCTCGCCACGAGCATCACGCCGGTGCGCGATGCGCTTCATCTGCTTGCCGGTCGCGGTCTGGTCGATGTCGGCACGGGCGAGGGGTTTCATGTGGTCCAGATCGATGCACCCGCGCTCGTCGACCTTTATGCCTGGAATCTCGGGGTGCTGTCGCTGGCTTTGCGGTCCTGGCCGCGTACCGTCGATCGGTCGGACAGCGCTTTCGTGGAACCCGATGCGTTTGCGGGCGACACGGCGTCGCAGATGGCTGCGCTTTGTCTCACCATTGGCCAGATGTCGTCGAACGCAGAACACCGTCCCGCGCTTGAAATTCTCAATGATCGCCTGCAGCCGATCCGGATGGCCGAGGCGAGCCTTATCGAGGATCCCGGCAGCGAGCTTCGTGCGTTGCGCACCGCGCTCGCGGCACGTGAGTCGCGTGCGCTTCGTCAGCTTCTCGTCCCCTATCACCGCAGACGGCAGCGCAAAGCGGCAGAAATCGTCCGCGTCCATTATCGGCGCTGAGCGAAATTTCTGCCAATCGGTCGATGTCGCCAACCGACCTTGATGGTTTCATCCCGCTGATTGTTATGGATTCTTTGTGAAGCGGTGCATCGACCGATCACGCCGCCAAACAATCGCCAAATAAAGTTCGTATAAACTTGGGATATCGATGCGCTGGGCTCAGATTTTCCTGGCTGCACTTTCGCAGCAGTCAAAGGAAACAGTCATGGAACGCATTGAAGACGTGATCGAACTTGGCACCGCCACGATCGAAACCAAAGGGCCACTCGGCCAGGGTGTCGATGAAAACAAGCGTATCCCAGTCGCCGGCCTGTCCGAAGACTGAATGCACAAGCGGCGTGCGGACAGCGTCCGTACGCCGTGAGGCGCGCCATGACCTACATCCTCCCACCAAACCTGAGCGTATGCGATGCCGGCGGACAACGCGTATTTCTCGATGTCGCTGCCGATCGCTATTTTGCCCTGTCTCCTGCGATCGATGCCACGTTCAGGCGGCTCGTCGATGCAGCGGAGCCCGAGCCGGGCGATGCCGGCAGGCTGGAGGGTCTGGTCGCGCGCGGCATACTATGCTCAGCGCCTGGCGATGCGCGTCCGGGTTATTGCAAGGCACCGCGCACGCCGCGATCCGATCGAGACTCTTTCCCGGACTCCGAACCGCGCCGCCTGATGACGCTGGCCGCAGTGGCCATGCTGGGTCGCACGATCGTCGACTTGCGCGTACGCTCGCTCGAGCGGGTACTGGCGAGCGTCACAAAAGCCAAGCGGCACACGGTCGCAACCGCCGTGACGGGCTGCGCCGCGCGCCACGCGGTCGCCTTCAGCCACGTCGATCGTCTGGTCTCGTCGCTCGATCGCTGCCTACCGCGTTCGATCGCGCTAGCGCGCGCGATGATCGCCGATGGCATCGTTCCTGACCTCGTCCTGGGCGTGAAGCTGCGACCGTTCGAAGCGCATTGCTGGATCCAGCACGACGATCTGCTCGTCAGCGACCATCTCGGTGCCATTGCGCCTTTCACGCCGATCCTCGTCCTGTGACCAGTTATCGCTACATCGCGCTGGTCGCATCGAGCACCGAGGGCCGCAGCGCCTGGGAGAGGGCAAGCGCCAGCGCCATTGGCAGGCTCACGGGATTCGAGGCCCATCGCTTCGGCACGCGCACGAGCGTCCTCTGTGAGCGTGATGCCGCGATCGCCATCGGGAACGAAGGGGTACTCGTTGGCCTGGTCTTTCGGCGTGGCCGAAACGAGCCAATGACCGCCGTCGACACCGAGACCCAGCGGTCGATCGTCGCCAGCCACGGCGAATGGCTGATACGCGCCCATTGGGGTGCCTATGTCGCCATTCTCGACACAGACGATACCGGTCGGATCGATATCATTCGCGCCCCGCTCGGTGATCTTCCCTGCTATGTCCTGACCAACAGGAGCGGCGTTTTCGTCGCGTCCGACATCGACCTGCTGGTCACGCTGGCGGGGTATGACCCCGCCATTGCGTGGCCGATGGTCGCGCGCCATCTCACCAAGCCCGATCTCGGGGGCCGGACGACCTGCCTCGCTGGCATCGACGAACTGGCGGGCGGCGAGCGAATGCGGCTCGACAGCGGGGCACCGACGATCGAAACGCTCTGGTCGCCATGGACCTTCGCTCACCCGACCCGGCACCTGACCGATCGGTCTGATGCGGTGATGCGCGTCCGCGGTGCTGTCCAGACATCCGTACGGGCACGCGCCAGCCAGCATGACTCGGTTCTGCTCAAACTTTCGGGGGGCCTCGACTCCTCGATCGTCGCCGCGTGCCTGGCAGGCGCCGCACGCCCCACCGTTGCCCTCACGCTGGTGACGCGCGATCGCAGCGGCGACGAGCGCGATCACGCGCGCAGCGTGGCCCGGCACCTTGGCATTCCGCTCATCGAAGCCGATCGCGATCCGAGCCTAATCGACATCGGTCATTCCGATGCGGCGGGACTGCCACGTCCATCGGTGCGCAGCTTTGCCCAGGCAAGCCTGCGCATCGCAACACGCGTGGCGCGCGATCACGGCGCGACTGCGATCTTCGATGGCGGCGGCGGCGATCAGATGTTCTGTTCGCTCCAGTCGGCGGCGCCGGTTGCCGACTGTCTTCATCCCGATGGCGGAGGCGGTCCCTTCTGGGCGACGGCGCGCTCGGTCGGGATTGCGGCGCAGACCAGCACCTTCGAAGTGGCGCGCCGCGCGTTCATCCGCGTCTGGACCCGCGGTCCAGCCTTCCGCTGGCCGCTCGCTTCGAAATTCCTCTCGGTCCAGGGTAAGGCGGACGGCCTGGCTGGCGCGGAGCATCCATGGCTGATTGCGCCCGAGGGCGCGCTCCCCGGCAGTGCGGCCCATCTTGCCTTGCTGGCGTCGGTGCAGAGCCTCGTGGAAAGCAGCGATCCGCGGTCGCCGATACCAACCGTGTCACCGCTGGTGACGCAACCGGTCGCCGAAGCCTGCCTGCGCGTGCCGAGCTGGTGCTGGACGCGCAACGGCCACAATCGCGTCATTGCGCGCGACGCGTTTCGGAGCACGTTGCCGCCCGCGATCGTCGACCGCCGCGACAAGGGCACGCCCGACGGTTTCGTCATTACCTTGATTGAAACCAATCGCGCGCAGATCCGCGACCTTCTGATCGACGGTTTGCTTGCCCGTCACGGCCTGCTCGATTGTGCGGCCATCGGCCTGGCCTTGTCGCCGGCCCATATCCGGAAAGCGAAGGACAACGCCGCGCTGATGGATCTCGTCGATGTCGAGGCATGGGCGCGGTCATGGCACGGCGGCGGGCAGGCCTGAGTCCGCAGCGCGCGGCTGCAATGCGCGCAGCGCGCGCCAGCGGACATATTGCGCAGTCTTCGCGGCGTCGGGATCGACCGTGTCGCGCAGCCAGAAATCGAACCAGTCGATGACCCGGTCATAGATCGCCAGCCGGTGCGCCGGGTGCCATTTGTTATGATGTTCGTCGGGGAACGCATAGAGTTCGACGGGTTTGTGATTTTCGCGCAGCGCGGTGAACGTTTCGAGGCTCAGCAGGAGCTCGTCATCGGCCAGCTGCATCAGGATCGGCGTGTCCATAACGCTGGCGTTGAGCGCCATTGAATATGGCTTCCAATAAGATTCGCCATTCTGCGTTGCGAGCGGAAAGCCCAGCGCGCGATTGAACCTGGCCCAGACAAGCCCCCCATAGGTCATCGCCGTTTTCGGCTCGACGCAGCACGTGCTGATGGCAGCGGCGGCAAACACGCGACTGTTGACCAAAGCAAACCGCACGCTCGACGAGCCGTCACTCAGCCCGGTAATGCCGATCCGCTTCGGATCGATGGTGCCGGTTTTCACGGCCAGGGCGACCCCGGTCAGGATCGACGAAAGCTGGTTGCGCCGCTCGGCCCAGTCCTTCACGCTTGCCGCATTGATCGCGTCGTAGGTTTTGAGCTTCGGAAACGCGCGCGCAACATTCGGTGTCTTTTCGAGGCTCAGCACGGCAAAGCCATGCGCGGCGAGCGCGAAGATCGGATATTCATCGCCGGTCCCGCCGCGCAGGAAGCCGGTGCTGTTGTATTGCACGACGATGAGCGGCAGCCGGTCGCTGGACTTCGCGGCGGGCGGCAGGACGAGATCACCCCATGCCGGCAAGCCGATGTTGTTGCGCCAGGTCAGTCGCTCGACCTTGCCGAGCCTGAGCGTGGCGAATTCGGGATTGGGGTCGTAGACCGTTGCCGCCGCAGCGGTGGCGGGATCGATCAGCGCGATCTGGCGCGGGACCGTCGAGGTCTCGCGCGTACACAGGAATAGTGCGCCATGGGGCAGGCAGCCATGCAGCACGTCGCTGGTGACGCCGAGACGCTGCGGTGCGCCGCTTGCGGGACCCCAGCGATAAAAGGCCATCTGCATGTTGGCAAAGCCTTCGCGGCGCAGATAGACCAGACTGCGCCCGTCGGTGCCCCAGAAAATCTGGACGATCCTCCCGGAACATTGCGGCGCGGTGCAGGGTCGCTCGCGATGATTCGCGTCGGCGAGGTGGATGCGCAGCGGGCTGACCGGTGACACGTCGCTCGGTGCCACCCACGCGCGCCAGCCGCCGGGACCGGTCATGTCGGGATTGTTCGGATTGCCACTAACGCGTTCGGGCGCCAGCGCTGCGCGTTCGACCGGTGTGGCGGCATGGCGCGCCCCGTAGGTGAGCGCCACGACCTCGAACCGTCGGGCCGCGTCCCTGCCAGCCTGTGGCCGGGCGCTCACCTGGGGGGTGACCCGCTCGTCATAGAGCCAACCGGTCCGGCCTTCGGCCTCGATGCGTGCCCGCTCGGCCACAAGGCCGGGCCGGCTCGCGACGACGATGGCCTCGTTTGAAAGCCAGGCCCAGTCGGTGATCCCCGCCGCGCCGTTGGTCACGGGCGCGGCCGCGCCGCCATCGGCACCGACCCGCCACACCTGGGTGATCCCGTGATCGCGCCGCAGATAGCCGATCGATCGACCGTCGGGTGACCAGGCCGGCGTGACGACGTCGGGGAAGCCGTCTTCGTAGAAGAGTCCGTCGTCAAGATTCACGATCCTGATGAGCTCGCCACCACGGTCGACGATGCGCGGGATGGCGGGCGCGGCGATGTCGGCCACCATCAGCATCCGGCAATAGCTGTCGGTCGCGGGGTCGCCCTGGTTGACCAGAAAGGCCACGCGCCGCCCGTCGGGCGATATCGCCAGGGGGCTGGGCATGCCGAACAGCGAGCCGTCGGGAAGCCCGATGTCGCGCAGCCGGGCGATATCCATGGTTGTGACGTCGCGCGCGGGACTGCTGGCATTCGCGTCGGGCGGTGGTGCGCAGGCGGCCTGTGCTGCGGGGATGCCGCAGCGCGCGATCAGGACCGCGGTCGCGACGGCGCGCAGGCGTGCCCTTACCATTTCTTGGCCACCGTCAGGCTCACGAACCTGCCGATCGGCGATCCGTTGGTGCTGTCGTAAGGCGCCAGCAAGAACAGCGACACCGGTATGGCGCTGGGCTTGTCGTTGAACAGGTTCTGCACTGCCAGCGTCACGTCGAGCCCGCTGAACGCTCCTGCCGATGCGGGCGTGCGATAGCGCGCAGTCAGGTCGAACGACGTGTTCGGTTCAAGTTTTGTGTTCGCCGCTGTCCGGTTGTCGCGGACGCTGCCCGCATAACTGTAGAACGCCGACAGCGTCAGGGCCTTGTCGCTCCAGCTGGCCCCGCCACGCGCCCGGACGTGCGGCGGGTTGAAAATCGTGCCGGCCAGCTGGGTGACCGGCTGCGTGACACTGATCTGTTGTTTGCTCTTGAGATAGCTCGCGTTCGCCACCAGATCGAGCGTCCTTTCTGCGCCCAGCGTTATGGGAACGTCGAGCAGCGCGTCGATGCCATGAATCTGCTGCCGTCCGGCATTGACCTGGCTGTTATCGGCAATCGCAACGACGTTCGCCGGATCATAGGCGGCCCCGCTTGCGTTGAAAAATGCCGTGGCATTGGCGATCAGCGCGGCGAGCTGCGCCGCGCTCGGGGCATAACCGATCTGCGGCGCATATTGCGGGTTGCTGAGCGCCCCCGAGATACTGGCGATTGGCGTCACGATCCGGTCGCGATAGCGCGTGTCGAAATAGCTGATTTCGAGCCGGGCCCCGGCGAGCGCCGGCGGATGGATCGCGAGCGTCGCCGACCAGCTCGTTGCGCGTTCGGGTCTCAGATCGGGCTTGCCACCGACCACGTACAGCACCGTCGCGCCGGCAGGATAGCCTGTGCCGCCGAGCGCGGTGGCGCGAAACAGCTGGACCGCGGGTGGCTGATATTGCTGTCTGAGCGTGGGCGCACGGTAGGATTTTCCCCAGCTCGCCTTGACATCGAAACTTCCCGATGGCGCGTAGATCATTCCGAACTTCGGGGTCGCCACACTGCCGATCCCCGGATAGCGTTCGTAGCGGACCGCTGCCGACAGGTCGAGGCGGTCGATCCCGCGTACGCCCTGACCCGGCGAAACGACCGGCAGTGCCAGCTCGCCAAACGCGTAGCGGCTGTCCTGCGACCGGATGATATTCTGCGGGTCGTCGGGTTCACCGAGACTTTTGAAGTCGTTGTTGCGATAACCGACGCCGAACGCCGCCTTGATGTCCCCCGCCGGCATCGTCGCCAGACTGCCCGCGCCACCCAATTCGACCGACTGGCCCTTGTTGCAATAGCAGCTATCCTTGCTGTCGTCGCGGACAGTCCCCGTGAATATGTCGGTGCGGTAATCCGAGCGGTCAGCGGCATAGGTAGCGCTGAGCGTGAGGTGCCAGGTTCGGCTGACCGTCCAGTCGAGCGCGGGTGCGATCGCAAAGGCGCGCGACCGCGCCGGCGCTTCGGCATGTGCGGTGACGATATCGCCCCCGAAATCGATCGGGAAGATCGAATTCTCGTGACGCTGGCTGTAGAGCGCATCGAGACTGAACGTCAGTGAGGGCGTCAGCGCCTGGTGGAAGGTCAGCAGCGCCGAATGGCTTTTGAGCGACGGAAACAGCGTCAAGCCCGGCGTCGCGTCGCGCGCATAGGAACGGTCGTTCGACGTGATCAGGCTGTTGCTGTTATACTCATAGGCCAGCGCGAAGCCGCCACCGGTCCACCGTGCCCCGGTCAGCACACCATATTGCTGGGAAAAGTTCCCGCCGTCGGTCGATCCGCCAAGCCGTGCCCGCGTTTCCAGTCCCTGATAATCGCGCTTGAGAATGATATTGGCGACGCCTGCGACCGCATCGGAACCGTAGATCGCCGAGGCGCCATCGGGGACGATCTCGAGCCGGTCGATGGCGCTGAGCGGAATCGTCGAGACATCGACGCTCTGGCGCGACGAACTGTACGAAACACGGTGGCCGTTGAGCAATGTCAGTGTCGCATCGCTGCCAAGGCCCCGCAGGTTGATCGAGGACCCGCCGCCGATATCGACGCCGCTGGCGGCCGGAACATTGTAACCGATACCAGGCTGCTGGCCGCCGCCGAAACTCTGCGGGATCGAGCGGACCACCTCGCCGAGACTCGCTTGCCCTGCATTGCGGATGCTGTTTTCACTCAGCGTGATGACCGGGGCGGCAACCGGCGCGCCGCGGATGCGCGATCCGGTGACGACGATCGATGCGCTGTCGGCGTCCTTTTTTGAATCGCTTTCCCCATTTGTTGCCGCGCCGTCGCTTTCGACTGCAATCCCCGAGGCCATCGTCCGCGCATGCAATCCCGTGCCCTTAAGCGTGAGAGCCAGGGCCTGCGCCACCGAATACCGGCCGGCAAGGGCAGGGGCTGTTATGCCCTCGACCGTGCCACCGGCGGCGAGAATATTCGTGCCCGACGAGAGTGCGATGGCCTTGAGCGTATCGCCCAGCGCCTGCGCGGGCAGATTATAGACGACGTCGTGTGGTGCTTGGGCGTAGGCTGGCAGCGCCATGGTGGCGGTCGCAAGACCTGCCGTCGAGCAGAACAGGCTGGCGTAAAGTCGGTAAGTCATTGTCGTCCCCTGCGCGCCGCCGTGAAATCGGCGTCAACGGGCGAAAGATGACGGAGAGGTCGATCACCCCCCTTTTTTATGCAGCTTTATTTCAAGGTTTTTTGGTCAGCAAAATCGCGCCGTCGCTGCGGTACGTAAGCGCGAGGTCGAACATCGACGCGAGCATGTCGGCAAAGCCTTGCGGATTGGTGATGTTGAAACCGCCGGTAACCAGCGGTGCCTGCACACGGCTGCCATCGAAAGCGATCTGGACCCGGTTGCGCGCATTGAACAGCGCGATTGCCCGGGCGAGCGGTGTTCGGTCGAACGAGACCATCGCTACGGTCCGGGTATCCCCTCGTCCCGCAGTCTGTACCGGTCCGAGCGTTCCTGCAACGGGCACCATCAGGCTCTGTCCCGGCATCAGGCGACGCACGTCGCCGGTCGGCCTTGCTGCCAGGGTCCGCTCGACGTCGATCGCACCGCGCAGCAGGACGACGCGCACGCCCTGTGGCAGCAGCCGCACGTCGAAGATCGTACCATGCGCGGTGACGATGCCGTTGCCGGCGTGGACCTGAAACGGCCGGTTCGGATCATGCGCGACGTCGAACCGCGCATGGCCACGGCGAAGCGTCAGGCTGCGCATGTTGGGGGCAATAGCGATCTGGAGCACCGAGCCGGCACCGAGCAGCACCATCGAACCGTCGTGAAGGCGAAACCGGCGCACTTCATTCGGTGCCGTCGCGATTTGCGAGACTTGGTTGGTCGTTTGCGCGGGGCGGCGTATCGGTCCGAAACCGGACCATCCCATGCCGATCCCGCCGATCAGCGCGATGACGAGCGCGGCGAACGCCGCGCGTATCGGCCAGTGTGCACTCCGGCCTCGATGCGTCGCTTCATCCCGGTCATAGGCATAGCGCGTCGCTGCGACCGGCAGGTCGAGACCCCAGCTCGTTCTGGCCTCATCGAACGCACGGGCATTGGCCGGGCTATCCGTTCGCCAGCGCTCGAACGCCGCGCGATCGAAGGCGGCGCTTTCATTGGCCATGCGCGCAACCCATCGCGCCGCGATCCGCGCACGCCGGTCTCCGAGGCCGAACATGCGGTTCAGCCGTTCCGCATCGCGCGGTTGATAATGTACAGTGCCTTGCCCATCTGTTTTTCGATACCCTTGATACTGCGCCCGGTCCGCGCGGCAATGTCGCGATAGGTATCGCCATCGAGACGATGCGCCATGAAAATCTCGCGAGTCGCCGGTTTCATGGCCGCCATAGCCCTTTCAAGCCGCTGCAGCCTATCCCGCGATTCGAGAAGCGCGACCGGATCGACCCCGGTGAGCTGGACGTCGTCATCGCTGACATGCAGCGCGGCCGAACGCCGCGCGGCAAAACGCGCCTGCTCGGTGATCAGATTGTTGGCGATTCTGTTCACATAGGCGCGCGGCTGATCGATCGCGACCGCTGTCCGCGCCGTTACCCCCGCCAGACGGGCGAAGGTTTCCTGGACGAGATCGTCGGCATCGACGCGAGAGCTGCGTACCATGAAATACCGTCGCAGCCGCGTGCTGTGTTCGCGGTAAAGCTGGCCGAGGCCTGCTGAGGTCGGCGTTTCCACTCTGTCGCTTTCGGGCGGTAAAGGGTCGCGCTCGGCAAGCGGTGTGTGGGGCCTAACGACCGGGACGGCGCGGTTCGGTCGCGGGAGTGCCTCGTAGTCGTCGAGCGTCACCCGGTTGGTGACTGCTGGTCCGTTCTGTTCCGCCATTGCTCTCGCATCCCGGTGACAAGACGCGCCGGCTGGTTGAGCCGGGTGTTGAGAACATGATCGAGCATGCGCCGACGCTTTTAGCCGTGAACGGCCTGGACATGGCGTCGGCCACCCGGCCTCAAAGCCAAGAGGAACAGTCTTATCTTCGATCAAGGTTCTCACGCCTCGACGCCGAATGTCTACGGCGCGGCCTTGAGTGTACTTGGCTATTCTTGCGATGCAAGTCCCTGACTTCGCCACTGTTTCGGCTTCCGAACCTCGTGGTGGGCTAATGCGCTGACAAGGCGACGGCTTCTTTTACCGGCTTGATGACAGGCGGTAGCGTTTAGGCGCAGCGAGGGCGGTCTCACCGTATTGGCGGTCTGCTCGTGGTTTATATAATTTATCAGAGCGTCTGACGCCTCGCGCCGCGGGCGCGACCGCGCTCTACGGCTTCGCCGCCGAGCCCCGAACCGGGTCTCGTCCTTATCGGTAACGATCGCATGGCGCGGGGCCTGTCGACCCCCTTGTGGTCGCCGCTGGCGCGGCGGCGTTGTTCGAGCCTTTCCCGGACGAGCGCGGGTGGGCGGCGCTCCCTGCTAGGCCCGCCCGCGTCCCCTGCAAGCCGGGCTGCGCCCGGCTCCTCCACTCACGTTGCGGCCCGTTGGGTGCCGGGGCCACTCGCGGCGGGCCTCTTCGGTCGCAAGGTGCCGCCCACCCCCGCTATCCGGGGCGGCCTTGCGAGGTTTGGGGCGGGGCAGGAGGCAAGTCATGGATCAGATCACCACCCTTGGCACCGGCGGACAGCGTGCGAGCGAAGCGACTCCGCGTACCAATGCGCACGGCGACAGCCCGTCGCCGGGGCGACCACCCGCGCGCAATCGGCGGTCGTCGCGCAGGCGGGCCGATGCGTTGCAGGACGCCGCACCCGAAGCGATCCGCACCAATCTTTATGATGCCGTCACCGCGCAGATCATCGCCGATCTCGAATCCGGGCGCGTGCCGTGGGTGCAGCCTTGGGGACAGGCGGGCGGCACCGGTCCCGCCCTCCCGCGCAATGCGCTGACCGCGCGGCGCTATTCGGGGGTCAATATCCTCATTCTGTGGGGGGCTGTGATCGAAAACGGATACCCGTCGCAAAGCTGGCTGACCTTCAAGCAGGCGCTCGAAGCGGGTGGGTCGGTGCGCAAGGGCGAACGCGGTACCACCGTCGTTTATGCCGACCGCTTCGTTTCCGAGAGTGAAAAGGCGCGCGCGGTCGAAAGCGGCGGTGATGCCAAGGCAGTGTCGTTCCTTAAGCGCTTCACCGTGTTCAACGTCGCGCAGTGCGAAGGACTGCGGTCGGGGCTTGCGCCTGACCCGGCCCCCTTGCCCGAGCGTGAGATCGTGCCCGTTGCCGAAAGCGTCATTGCCGCCAGCGGCGTCGATTTTCGTATCGGCGGACCCCGCGCTTTTTACGTGCCGTCACACGATTTCGTGCAGGTGCCGCCGCAACCGGCGTTCTACGATCAGGTCAATTATTACCGGACCTGTCTGCACGAACTGACCCACGCCACTGGCCACGACTCGCGGCTCGACCGCTCGTTTGCGGGCGGCTTTGGCAGCAAGGACTATGCGCGCGAGGAACTGATCGCCGAAATGGGATCGGCGTTCCTGTGCGCGTCGCTCGGCATCGTACCGACCGTGCGCCATGTCGATTATATCGCGGCATGGCTCGACGTGTTGCGCGAAGACAATCGCGCGATCTTCCGTGCCGCCAGCGCCGCGACCAAGGCCGCCGACTGGCTGCTCGCGCGCCATGAAGCCGCCCAAAATGCCGATCCCGATGCCGATGCCGATGGCGATGGCGATGGCGAGATCGAGATCGACACCCACAGCGACAGCGAAGACGCTGCCCAGAATGAGGGAGCGGGAGCATGAAACTGCTGACCCCCGCACTCGCCTTCGACCTGCGCATGAACGGGGCCGCCGCCGCGCGTGGTGCTCCGGGCCACGACCCCGCCCCGCTCGCCAAACTGTTCAATCCAATGGGCGCGGCGACATGGCTCGTCACCGAACTCGACGCCGACGGCGACACGCTATTCGGTCTGGCCGACTTGGGTTTTGGCTGTCCCGAGATGGGCAGTTTCAGCCTTTCGGAAATCGAGGGCACTCGCCTGCCGTTCGGGCTGTGCATCGAGCGCGATCTTTTTTTCACGAGCACGGAGCCGCTGTCAGTCTGGGCCGACAGCGCGCGCCGTGCCGGTTCGATCATGGGGGCTGCTGCGCTGCTGGCCGATGCCAGCCGTGCCGTACCCTGACCCGCTTGCCACCGCTCAGGTCCGAGCGGTGGCGGACGCAGCGGCGCGTTTCGCCGCAGACCAGAACCGGCCCCGCACCCTACGGGAAGTATGAAACGGGACCGGCCACTCCAAGGAGCAGACCAATGAAACTACAATTTATTCCGCTCGACAAGCTGTCTGTCAGCAAAACCAATATGCGCTACGGCAAGAAAGCACCCGACGTATCCGATATCTTGCCGACCGTGCGGTCGCGCGGCGTTCTCCAGCCGATCATTGTGCGTCCGAACTGTGCGCCCGACGGCTATGAAATCGTCGCCGGAAGCCGCCGTTTTCATGCCGCCAAAATCGTCGAGGCCGAACGCGTGACCGGCCTCGATGGCGGCACCGACGACACCGAAACCGCCGTCCTGCCGTGTGCAATCCTCGACGACGGTGACGATGCCGACGCCGTCGAGGCGTCGATGATCGAGAACATGGCGCGGCTCGATCCCGACGAGGTCACCCGCTGGGAAGTCTTCACCCGACTGGTCAAGGAAGGCCGCAGCGTCGAGGACATCGGCGTGACCTTCGGTCTGCCCGACCTCGCCATCCGGCGCGTTCTGGCACTCGGCAACCTGTTGCCGCGCATCCGCGATCTGTATCGGAAACAGGAGATCGACGCAGCCACCGTCCGGCATCTGACGATGGCGAGCAAGAGCCAGCAAAAGGCGTGGCTGGCGCTCGCCGACGACGATAATGCCTATCTGCCGACCGGCTATCAGTTGAAATCGTGGCTGTGCGGCGGCGCATCGATTCCGGTCAAATATGCGCTGTTCGACGTTGAGGCGCGCGGGCTGGCGACCGTCGCCGACCTGTTCGGCGAGGACCGCTATTTTGCCGACCCGGAGGCTTTCTGGCCATGCCAGAACGACGCTATCGAGATGCGCCGCGCGACGCTGATCGAGGATGGCTGGGCCGATGCGATCATCATCCCGCCATCGGCACATTTCTCGACATGGGAATATGAAAAGGCCGGAAAACGGAAAGGCGGGCGCGTCTATATCGCGGTGCGCTCGACCGGCGAGGTGACGATCCACGAAGGCTATATTTCGCGGAAAGAGGCGCAGCGGATCGCCAAAGGCGGGGATAACGGCACCGCTCCCAAGGTCGTGCGCCCCGAAATGACGATCACGATGAAAACCTATGTCGATCTGCATCGCCACGCCGCCGTGCGCGCCGCACTGACCGCGTATACCGGCGTCGCGCTGCGATTGATGCTCGCCCATGTCATCGCCGGATCGCCGCTGTGGACGGTGCGGACCGAGCCGCAGCGGACCGGCAATGACGATGTCCGCGACAGCCTCGACAATGCACCCGCGGAGGCCGAATTCGACCAGCGCCGCCGTGCGGTTCTGGCGGTGCTCGGCTTTGACGAAGATGCCCCGACGGTGACCGGCGGCAACGGTGACGACACGCTCGTCGCGCTGTTTCACCGCCTGACCGATCTTCCCGACGCGCTCGTCGTCGAGATCATCGCCATCGTCATGGGCGAAACTTTGGCGAGCGGCAGCGAGGCGGTCGAGGCGGTCGGGCTTCACCTTGGCGTCGATATGGCGCGCTACTGGCGCGCGGATGCGGCATTTCTCGACCTGCTACGCGATAGGCAAGTGCTGACGCGGATCGTCGCCGAGGTTGCAGGCGAAACCGTTGCAACAGCTAATGCGGGTGAGAAAACCAAGACGCTCAAACGCATCGTCCACGACCATCTCGACGGCGAGAACGGGCGTGATCCCGTGACCGGGTGGTTGCCGCGCTGGATGACCTTCCCGCCGACCGCCTACACCGCGCGCGGTGCCCCAACGACCGTTGCAGCGAATGAAGTGGCACAGATCGAGCCGCGCGATACCGGGTGGAGAATGAGGGCGACGACGACCCCGATCCCGCCGCTCCCGCTGGCGCGGTCGCGCTGTGCGACGATGATGACGACGGCGATCCAGTGCCGCTGGCAGCGTAAACCTGAGGGGGAGCGGCAGACGCCGCTCCCCATTTTTTCCCACGTTAAAATCTGCCGCGCCGCCGCCGCAAGCGTCGACGGCGCGGCGACCAAGGAGATAGTATCATGGCCGACCGTGTTTCAGTCTCTTGTCGCATTGGCGGTGATCTTGCCGAAAACCAGCGCCGCAAAATCGTCGATGTCATCGTCGATCAGGGGCTGTCGCTCGAATGGGACGGTCCCGATTTCGACTTCACCCAATTCCCCGACGACGGCCCGCTCACACTGTTTGCGCACGAAGTGGCATGGGGGCGATTGGACGACCTCGAAGGCTTTTGTATCGAGCATGGCTTGCCGTTCGTGCGCTGGGCGGGCGGCTACCCCGGTCAGTTCGGACCCGAACGCGCGGTGTTCACCGGCAGCGGCGACGTGACGCTCTATGCCGCCGACGAAGAGGAATTTACCGTCATAACCCGGAACACCGCTGAGCGGCTTGGGAGCTATCACGCCATCCTCGCGCACTTCGCCGCCGCCGATTTTCAGGTGCCGCACTTCCGTTTTGTCCCCTGAAAATCGCGCCGTGCCCCGGCCCACTGCGATGGGCCGGGGCGCGGCGGACGACCGCCTGACGCCGGTCGCTGGCAGCCCGACTTCCGAACGGAATCGGCCGATATAAAAAGACTGCGGTGGATCACGGGTGGACGTTTCGGGTGGTTTCGGGCACGGGCGTTGCCCAGGGGGCGTTCACGACCATGGCTGTATTGGACGACGTCGAACGCTTCGTCGTGCGCCTGTCGCCCGAACCCGTCTGCGACGATTGCATCGCCGAAAAGCTGGACTTGAGCGTGCGCCAGCACGCCAATCACAAGACGCGCGAGCTGGCCGGGTCGAACGGGTTTGAGCGTCGCAAGGACGTCTGTTCGCTGTGCGGCGGCACCAAGCTGGTCATCAGCCGCCGCTAGGGTTCGAGGCTTCGGGGCAGCGATCGAACGCGCGAAACACCCCTGTCTTGCCGCCCAGTTCACCGCGCCACGCCGGGACGCTGCGCCGTCGCGATGCCGCCCGATGACAATCAGCGCGTGCGGTCAGGCGTAACCCGACGTGCAAGGGGTTCCGGTGCCGTCTCGCGTCCGGCGTGGCTTCGGAAACGTCCTGCGCCATGGCCCTTTCCGTCACATTCTTCGTGGACAAACCGGTGCAGCGCATGGCGTCTCCGTGGGCAAGCACCCGTCCGTTTCGAGGTCGTTTGGGCATGTCCTGACCGGTCGCCGCCAGTTCGAAACCATCGCCGAAGGCTTATTTCCCCGCCGCCCCTGGGCGGCTCCTCGCGGGCGCTAAAGCTCCAAATAAGCCTTCGGCTCCGGTCCTCCGCTGCGCTCCAGCCTGTCGGTTCGGACCGCCTTCTGCGACCGGTCTTCGGTCTGCCCATCGCCTCGGAATCGGTCGGGGCGAGCACTCAAGGAGACTTACCATGCCCGCAATCGGTTATGTGACCCGCGAAGGAAATGCCTACAAGGGCCAGCTCAAGACGCTCTCGATCCGCACGGAGATCGAGATCGTTCCCAACCCCCGCAAATCGGGCGATACCCAGCCCGACTATCGCGTGTCGGCAGGTGGTGTCGAGGTCGGCGCAGGCTGGCTGCGGCGCGGCGAACTGAGCGGCAAGGACTATGTCTCGCTGTCGCTCGCCGCCCCCGAATTCGGCCCCCGGCGGCTCTACGCCAACCTCGGTCGCGCTGCCGGCCAGGATGACGACGATGCCTTCGCGATCATCTGGAACCCCGCTGACTGACCGCCTGGCCCCCGCGCGCTCGTGACCGGGCGCGCGGGGTTCTTCTTCGTTTCGGCGACGGAGGGTCGTTCTCGAGGGGGTCGATCAACGACCCTCCCGAACGTGGCGCAACGGCGACATTCCGGGAGCAACGCGGTGCCACCGGGGCGACCGCGTGACCGCCGGAGGCTTTCATGGAGACTGACGACACCGCCGTGCGCGCGCAGAAGGCGCGCGAAACCTGCCCGTTCCTCACCGCAAAACAGACCGCGTACCATCTCGGCATCGCCTATCTGACGCTCAAGAGCATGCGTGAGCGCGGACGGGGCCCTCGCTGCCGGTTGCACGGCACGACGTGGCGCTATCATATCGACGATATCGAGGCGTGGTCGAAGGCGCATATGCGTGGTGGCCAGCATGGCTGAGCGCGCTGAGACGTCGCGCGCTGCTTCTTCCGTGTGGGCTCAGCCAGGCAATAAACGACACGCGCGCAAGCCAGCCCGTCGATGTCTTTTCGTGATCGGCATCGGTCTTGGCATCGCCGCCGTCGTGGCCACGATCGTCGATCACCCGCGCCCGCGACTGGTCTGGAATGCCAGCGCCAGCGCTCCTGTCGGTCTCTATGCCGTCACCGCGATCACCACGCCCAGACGCGGCGACTTGGTCATCGCGTGGCCACCTTCGACGATGCGCGATCTTGCTGCGCGACGACACTATCTGCCACGCGGGGTGCCGCTGGTGAAGCGCATCGTTGCCGTTTCGGGTGACCGGATTTGCGCCGGGGGAGATGCGATCAGCATCGATGACCGGTTGGTGGCGATCCGGCGCAGTCGTGATGCACAAGGACGTTCCATGCCGCAGTGGACCGGCTGCATCACTCTGCACCGGGGCACTGTGTTCCTGCTGATGACGAAGGCGGCAGGCTCGTTCGACGGACGCTATTTCGGGCCCACCGGTCCCCAAGACCTCATCGGAAAGGCGACACCGTTATGGGTGCGCTGAAAGGTGGCATGGTCATCGCGATAGCGATCTTCGTCACCCGGGCGGAGGCCGATCCTATCGACCGGTGGCAGCCGATCATCGCCGAGGCCTCGCTGCGGTTCGGCATTCCGACGCCGTGGATTGCCCGCGTCATGCGCGCCGAAAGCGGCGGCAACACCATGCTGGACGGACGCCCAACGGTATCGCGCGCCGGGGCGCTGGGGCTGATGCAGCTGATGCCCGCGACCTGGAACGAGATGCGGACTGGTTTGGCGCTCGGGCTCGATCCACATGATCCGCACGACAATATCATCGCGGGCACCGCCTATCTGCGCGCAATGTTTGACCGCTTCGGCTACCCCGGATTGTTCGCGGCCTATAATGCCGGGCCGGGGCGCTATGCCGCCTATCTCAGGGGCGCGGGCACGCTCCCGGGCGAAACGCGGGCCTATCTGGCCGAGGTGGCTGGAGACCGAACTGTCGTTCCGCAGAACGAGCAACCGACACCGGTAAATACCCTGTTTGCCGTGCGAAATGACCGGCCAGACCGCCGTTCCGGCCCGCTTGCCGCGACACAACAAGACATGCTTTTTGTGACCTTGCCGCCGCATTGAGAGACATTTTCCCTGTCGAAGGCGCGGCAAGGAACAGGGTATCCGATCGGAGAGAGGGGTCGTCTCGGCCCTCCCATGATGGTGGCCGCCGGGACGTCTGTGCAAGGCCGGCGGCGCCTCCAATTTTGACGGCGGGACACGGCGTGGTCGTCAACTCGCCAGTGCAGCGTTCCCGCCGACAAAATCGGTTCCTCCACCGCCGCTGCGCGGTGCCTCCGCGCAGGCGCTCCGGCAGCCCTGACAGACGCCCCGGCGACCACCCGGCGAATGATGTTCTCGCTGATGGGAACGCATTTTTCGGAGGGTATCATGACATTAATTCAGGCAGGTGCAGACATTCAGGATCGCGTGCTGGCAACGTTGATTGCAGGGCTCGAAATCGAATTCGGGCGGGGACCCGGCGCAGGGCTGGCGCAGCAGTTTCTGGAGGCCGAGGACGTCGATTTTCGCTGGGAAACACGGGTCGAGGAACGCTGGCTCGGCACATACGAGAGCCTCGAGGACAGCGAATTTCTGCTGGATCGGGTGGCGATCTGCGGGCAATTGGACGGTGACTGGTTCATGGCCACGATGATCGTGGATGGCGACGGCGAAGCGCACGGGATGCTTGGATGCCGGTCATTCGGGACGGCGAAAGCGGCGCAGGCGGCGATGGTGACGGCGCATTGATCGACAATTCGAGGCCGGAGCAGCGCGCAACTAGCGTGGTGCTTCGGCCTATTCTTTGCGTTTTCGGCCTGGGGTGAGGGGGAGCGGGGAGGGGCGTAGAGGGTGGAGAGACCAGCTTTGGAAAGTGGGCGGCGTAAGGCAAGATAAAGCAACGACACTGCTCGTGCCGTAAGCTGTTGCCTGCACATCGTTTTTAGGAAGTTTCGGCGGCACTGTCTTCTTGGGACCGGTGTTGCTTGCACTGAAAACGGCGGGTTTCCGCGACGCTCGGCGACACCGGTTTTCATGGACGCGGTGGCACGGCATTCTCGGGGCTCAACGGCGCAGAAAACGGCGATGGCTGACGACGACGATAGTTTCGAGCCGCATCTCGGACGGCAAAGATCGCTCGGCGGAAAGCGGTCGCGCAGCGCGCTCGGGCGCATTCTCAGGAGCACCAATCTCGCGCGTGGCGGCGGGCCCGGTCTAGCATCGTCGCGCACGTTCACCGGCAGCCGGATCGGACGCGGCGGCGGCACCGGGCGCGTGCTGGCCAGGCGCGGTGACGGGGCGGCATTCGGGCGGCGGCGCGTTATCGTCAAGGCGCGCATCGTCAAGCTCGCGGGCAGGGGTGTCAGCGCAGCGGCGGCACACCTGCGCTATCTCCAGCGCGACGGCACGACCCGCGAAGGCGAACCCGGCACATTGTACGGGCGTGACAGCGATGCGATCGATGGCGCTGAATTCCGTGCGCGCGGTAATGGTGACCGGCACCAGTTCCGCTTTATCGTTTCAGCTGAAGACGGTTCTGACTATGACGACCTCAAACCGCTGACGCGGCGCCTGATGGAGCGCGCCGAGGAAGACCTCGGCACCAGGCTCGACTGGGTCGCGGTCGATCACTTTAACACCGGCCATCCGCACAGCCATATCGTCGTCCGCGGCGTCGACGAACGCGGGAAGGATCTGGTCATCGCCCGCGAGTATCTGACCGGAGGATTGCGCGAGCGCGCCGCCGAGCTCGTCGATCTCGACCTGGGGCCGCGATCGGCGCGCGAGATCGAGATCGCGCTACGCGCCGAAGTCACGCAGGAACGGCTGACCTCGATCGATCGCGCGCTGCTCCGCGGGATCGGCGAGGATCGTGTCGTTGCGGCAAGCGGTCGTGACGGCTTCGACCAGGCGATCCGGACCGGACGGTTGAATAGACTCGCGGAGATGGATCTCGCCGAACCGATCGGGGCAGGGCGCTACCGCCTCGCCGAAGGGCTCGACGATACGCTGCGCGGGATGGGCGAGCGCGGCGACATTATTCGCATGATGCAGCGCGACTTTACCCGCGTGCATTTAAACCGTCCGATGGCCGACCGCGTCATTTACGACCCCGCTTCGAGCGAGGCGCAACCATTGGTCGGGCGGATGGTGGCACGCGGCTTCGCCGACGAGTTCAACGACCGCCATTATCTGATCGTCGATGCGACCGACGGGCGCAGTCATTATGTCGCGATCGGCAAGGGCGAGAACCTCGAACAGCTGGCGACCGGCGCGATCGTCCGGATCGATCCGCTGAGCGCGGCCGTACGCGCCGTCGATCGAACGATTGCCGAGGTCGCTGCCGCCAATGGCGGTCACTACGACATCGACGCGCATTTGCGCCATGATCCGGGTGCGACCGAAGCGTTTGCCGAGACGCATGTCCGGCGGCTCGAAGCGATGCGCCGGGGCGGGGGCGGCGTCACCCGTGATGCCTCTGGGCAATGGACGATCGCGCCAGACCATCTTGATCGGGTGCGAAGCTGGCAAACCGACCGTCTGCGCGACCGCCCGGTCGGGATCAAAGTCCTGTCGCCCGTACCGCTCGACCGGCTGCATGATGCCGATGCCGCAACCTGGCTCGATCGCGAGGCCGTCGCGAATGACCCCGTGCCTTTGCGCGAGGCCGGCTTCGGGCAGGACGTTCGCGACACGCAGGCGCGCCGTCGCCAGTGGCTGATCGCACAGGGGCTGGGGGATGAAATGGCTGGCGCGGCGGGTCCCGCCGGTGGCCTGCTGGCGACCCTCCAGCGCCGTGAATTGCTGCGCGTGTCCGGCCAGCTTGCCGACGAACTGCAGCGCCCGTTTTCGGAAAGCGCAGAGGGGACCCGCGTCGAAGGCATCTATCGCAAACCGGTCGATCTCGTCAGCGGCCGGTTCGCCGTCATCGAACGGTCGCGCGACTTCACTTTAGTGCCGTGGCGGCCTGTGCTCGAACAGCAGCTTGGCAAACCCTTGTCGGGCGTCATGCGGGGCGACGGCATCAGCTGGACGATTGGGCGCGGTCGGTCCGGACCCATTATTTCGTAATTTCAGCTGAAACAATTCAGTTGGGCCGAACCCAATCCAGCGGGTTGATCGCAATCGGAAAAATGTTAATAATAGCATTTGCTTGGTCTACTCGATGCCATCTCACTCTATCCAAGGTAGAATAATCTTGCATGTCGGATATTCCGACATTAAGTCTTGGCGGATGTAGTCGAATCATGCGGAGATTATATGGCCACCATTGCTCCACCGGCACCCGTAATACAGGCCTTTCCGATGAAGGCCGTTTTAGACGCACTGACTCAAGAATTGATGGATGTTGCTCAGTCAGAAGCACAAGTGCGCGGCATCACGTTACCTACTGCCCCGGGCAGCGCTCTCAAATCAGCAGTGCCAATGGATTCGCTGACGATCGTTGACGCGCTCTGTGTGCTCGATGCCGTAGTTGGGTTCCAGCTCAAGGAAAGTATCGTCCGAATGGGAGGCTACAATTCGGTTGAAGCGGCACTCCAAAACATGATTCCCAAAATCGAGAAGGCTTGGCTTCGGAAGCAAGGAGCAAAGAAATGAGCAATTTGGCAGCCCGGACCAACAGTGACGATTTGGAGCGAAAAAAGCTGGGCGATCGTTTGAGGGAGGCCCGAAAATATCTCGGGCTTAAACAGGATGAAGTGGCATCCTATCTTAAAATTCCGCGCACCGCCCTTACCGATATTGAAAATGGACAACGTCGGGTCGAAGCAATCGAGTTAACGCACCTTGCACGATTATATCGCCAATCTGTTGGCTATTTCACGGGCGAAGATGAGGTGTCGGCATCACTGCCAGTGGATGTGGCGCATTTGGCGCGCCGCGTAGCAGACCTTTCAGCGCCTGATCGTCAAGAATTGAGCCGATTTGCGGAGTATCTCCGTACGCGAACAGCCGTGGGCCAAGGCTGACAATGGCAATTGATTATCCAAGCGCTGTTCGGGCTGGGGCGATGGCAGCAGGACGGCTGCATCGGACACTTGGAACCCGTGCGTTGATTGAAAGTCGGGCCGGAGCCATCGACGTCTTTGGTGCAATAGCTTCGCTCGACTTACCCTTGTTGCTGCGTCCGCTGCGAGGGTTGCTCGGTGCGTTTCTCAATGAGCCTATACCAGGCATTTTAGTCACCACTGAACGGTCAATGAGCATCCAGCGTTTCACAGCAGCGCATGAACTTGGTCATTTTTCACTCGATCATCAACCGAGTCTTGATGATGAATCCATCCTGCGTCGAATGCCGTCGTCGCCCGAACCGACTGCCGACTTTCAAGAAACCGAAGCTGACTCCTTTGCTATCGCGTTTATGATGCCCAAATGGCTCATTCTCGCGCATTGTACCCGACAAGACTGGCGGGTCACCGATTTGCGTCGCCCTGAAGTCGCCTACCAACTTTCCCTTCGAATGGGAGCAAGCTACGAAGCCACATGCAGGACGCTCGTGCGCTATGAGCTTATCACATTCGCGGATATGCAGGGCTTGCGCCAAACCGAACCGCGCCTTCTGAAAACTAAGCTTTTGGTGGATTTTCATCCTGCGGACTACCGCCGCGACGTCTGGCTTCTCACGGAGCGGGATGAGGGAACACGGATTGATGGCAGCCGGAATGACCTGTTCGTTTTGCGCCTGACCGAACACAGCAATGGCGGCTATGTCTGGAATTTCGACCAGCTGGTAGCTAGCGGGTTTGCTATCGTAAAAGATGAGCGAGTGGCAGCTGACACTGATGTCATCGGTAGCCCCGTCGTTCGACAAGTGACGGCTGCGCCCGAACTTGCGGCGCGTGGGCATTTGCTGATCGAAGAATTCCGTCCTTGGCAGCCATCGCCATCTTTGACACAACTTACGCTGGATATTGACCTGACCGGCCCCGAGGAAGAGGGCCTGTCACGCGCAGAGCGTCGCCGTCTCTTAGAAGCCGCGTAAGTCCCGCCATGCTTATAATCGGCACGGATCTTCGGCCAATGTTTGGGCCTGTGCGCGACCAAGCTCAACGCCCAACATGTTTGGCTTTTGCAGCGAGCGACGCGCATGCAGCACTTCGTCCTGAATGGACGCCGCTATCGTGTGAATTTGTCTTTTATCATGCTCAGCGCCGAGCAAACCGGTCACCAGTGCAAGGTGCGACGCTTGGATCGATACTTGAAGCTCTTCGGCATGATGGCCAACCACCGGAAGTTGGCTGGCCGTACCTATCCGACTTGCCATCAGATCATGCCGACTGGTTGCCCCCCTCGGACTTATCTCCAATTTTTCGTCGCGGTGGTATTCCGTCGTCAAACATATTGGCGACCGTCATTCAAAAACTTGATCAGCAAGAACCAGTCATTTTGCTCAAGACACTTTCGGCATCGTTCTTTGTTCCTACTTTAACAGGCATTGTAGATCCAGCTCTAGACGAAGTTCCTGAGCCGACTCTCCGTCACGCGACGGTAGCTGTTGGACATGGGACGATCGATGGATCAACCGCAATACTAATACGAAACAGTTGGGGCTCTTCGTGGGGCATCAACGGTCACGCATGGCTCACTGAGCGCTTCCTCAATCCACGTTTGTTCGCCACCGCCAGTTTAAAGGAGGATATCAATGTATCTGCCGATCCCGTCACAGCCTGACTGTGTCTCTGCATGGCGTGAAGCTGTACGTTTAGTCGATGTGCAAACCGAACATCAGGCATATAATGTGATAATCGACGTTGCCGACCCAACCGCACGAGCTAATCTAGCTGACCCGGTTGTCGCGGCTCACGACGCATTCCTGTTGGCATGGAATCAGAAGCCCATTGAAACCGTTGCAAATACAATTTTCCCGGCGAGTCTTTATAACCGCTTCGGTGCCCCAGCTTTTTTTGATCGATTTCGCGACAATATCATGCCTAGGCTGCCTCGCCGTTCCGACAATTGGTCAGGTTATTATTTTGAGCGCATGATGCAGATGCCTCAAAAAAGCGGTGCGTCTTTCAACCAGCTTTGGGACATTGTCGAACGTATTCGCGATCCGAATGTTCGTGCGTTGAACAAATTTGAGATCAGCATCTTCGATCCCACACGCGATGTTGATAAATCACCCTACGGCGGTCAGTGCTTGAGCTTCGCGAGCCTGAAAATTATTGGGAAAGGAGCGCAGCGCAAAATTGGGATGACAGCGTTCTATCGCAACCATTTTTATATTGAAAAATTGCTCGGCAATCTGATTGGTCTCGGACGCCTGATGAGTTTTCTTGGAAAAGAAGGCGGTATCGCGGTCGGGCCACTCACCGTTGTTTCAACACATGCACAGATTGATCAACCGCGCAATGATGGCAAGAACTCCACTCGAGCAGATATCGCCGAATTGCTGCGGCAGTGTGATCAGGCAAATGCAAAATTGTTGTTGGTGGCGTGACGGATTTCCAACGGTAACTTTGGCTCACACTTCGTTAGCATTTCGTCTATGCCATAAAGAGCATGCATCGTAGCCATGAACTCATTTTGGCCGCCATAGCTCGGATGCCGCGCTGCACGTGTCGGAATGCTTAGCTCCCCGAGCGCCATCTGTGCGTCCCTGCCTATTGCTACTATCTGACGCGGTCGTAGCATTTCTATAAGTGACTGAAGTAGTGCCCATGTTGCGACGCGCTCAGATCGCGTATGGCAGCGGTTGGAAAGAGGGGCATCCGCTTCATGAGGATGGAACGGAAAAACATTCCAAAGCATGATGGGTTGCCCGATCTGGGCGAGTACACGCCATATTATCGCAGCAGTCCGTTCAGCAACGACTGGGCCTCGCGTAGCGCGCTCGAATGAGATTCCCCCCATTAGAGCGCCTGCATGAGCAAGGTGAACTTCATCGGTCAGCGGTACGCCAGTTCGGCGTCCACCGCGATAACCAAGGTCCCTCGCGATCCAAATAGTTTCGGCCTGTGCATCGAGAACGGCTTCGAGCATGCGCGTCAGATTGTCTCGGCGCTTCGCGGCCGCATCTGGGCGATCATGGAGGCTACAATGTTCTGCCCATGGATTGAACACCGACGGCGCGCTAAATTCCGCAAGCCGTGATACGAAATGCTTGGGCGTCATAGTGGCAATTCCCTGATACGAAGTCGTCGGTTCCGGAAGTCGATGTTGACCCGGCCGCGACGATTATTTTGAAGGAATCGGAAAGCTGCATAGCCTTGAAGGATAGCATCCTCCCAAAGCCACAATGGGCAGTCTTCCGATTCGTAACCGGTGACGAACTGGCGAACGTGCTTCAGCATGTCCAGCGGAAGTCCGCCTTTCTTCACGTCTTTAAAGAAATTGAGTTGCTGCGCCTGGCCAAATATCCAAGATGTCACTCCTTCTTCGATTAGGATTGCGCGCGCTCCATCCTGAGCATCATCGAGCTTCGGGTCGCTCTTTCTTTTCAGCCGTAAAAGCGCGCGGACGACGGGCGACCAGCCCAGAACTGCTACATGTGCGTAATGAAATACGTCGTGGAAGCGGTAATCATCTGGTTCGAGAGCGTTGTCGGTCAATCTGTCACCGACGAAAACGCCATTCGATTTTTGAAAAACATATACCTGCTTGCGGACCGACCGTTCGAACACATCAATAGTCATGCTTCGCGGTAACTGCTCCTCGGGCTCCATTGCGGCGTCGAAGGGTTCCGGAAATGTCCGGTCACCGGGCCAACGGTCGAAAATCTTTTTTTGATTTTTGATAGCTGCGACTTCCAAGGTCACACCGGAGTCGTTTGCCGCTTGGATAAGGTGACGCATCACGAGCGTCAGGCAAGACAACATTTGTTTCCGAGCTTTCAGAGCGCCTGATTGGTAGCCATCGATTAGCAACCCAATCTGGCCAGCGAGCGCGAGCAGTTTTCGCTCAAATTGCGCGGAAGGCTCCGTTGTCATGGGGATGTGGGCGGGCTGCAGCGCATGAAACGTCAAACTATCATCCGCTGAATCTGCCAGCCGAGTTTCGTCCAACGCATTGGCAGCAATACAACTGAAAGGAATGCCACTCCGGCGCGCGACAGATGCCAGATACCATAGAACGTCGCCGAGTTCCTCTGAAACCGCTTCGGCGTATCCAAGATAAGATGCTTTATCTCGCTGCTTCTTTTTTACTTCGCTGAGCAGACTCCCGGTTTCGCCAAATACTCCAAGCATTGAAAAGCTAAGGGCATGCTTTCCTTTTTTTTGGTCCGTTAGTGCAGCTTGTCGTGCATATTCATCGATGGTCAGAGGAATGAAGTTGTTAGCCATCAATGCTTCTTTCTTCGATCGCAAATTGCTTCGATGGGGACGATCACTCCGTAAGCCTGAAGAGCCTTCAGAACGACCATCCTGATAGATTCACGACTATTAAGCGCTTTGAGGCGGAGATCATATTTCGTTTCGGCCGGCACCTGAATTTGAAGATGGTCCTCTAATTCAACATTTTTATTTAACGTTTTCATGAAATCATTAAAACACGATTTAATGAAAACACCTAACAAATTTGTTCCTCTAATTTTGTAAAAATCGATGACTTGAAGGGTAAGCGCCGCGGGAAAGTGCTTGCCCTTCCGCGTGAGGACCGCGAGAATCGCCCAGTGCGCGCCGACATAGATCATTTGCCACCGCGCCAGCAGAGCGAGCTGGAGTGGGCGAAGCAGACGCTGGTGGAGGAGTTCTCGTCAGCGATTTCGCGCGCCACGCAGCCGTGGAAAAAGAACGGCAAGATCCTCAAGATCATTCTCTTCGGCAGTTATTCGCGCGACGACTGGGTCGACGAGCCGGAAAATGGCTACCAGTCCGATTTCGATCTGCTCGTGATCGTCAGCCACAAAGACCTGACCGACGTCGCCGATTACTGGTATGTCGCCGAGGACAAAATCCAGCGCGATCCCGAGATTGCGCGACCGGTCAACATCATCGTCCATACGCTTGAAGAGGTGAATCAGGCGCTCCGGCGGGGCGAGTATTTCTGGGTCGATATCGCGCGCGACGGCATCATGCTGTACGAATTGCCCGGCAGCGCCCTAGCGACACCGATGCCATTGACCCCGGTCGATGCATACCAGATGGCAGCTGACTATCTGACGCGTCAACGTTCATCCTTGGACAACTGGTTGCGTATGTCGGACTTAGCCATGGGCGAGGGCTCTACCGCAGATTGGCGAAACAAGGCTGCGTTCAACCTACATCAAGCAGCCGAAACGGCTTACGCCTGCTTCCTTCTTGTCAGAACGCTCTATTTCCCACGGTCGCATAACGTGAAATTCCTGCGTTCGTTGGCGGAGGACAAAGAGCCAAGGCTAATTGCCGCGTGGCCGCGAGAAATGAGGTCTGACCGACGACGCTTTGAATTGGTCAAACGCGCCTATGTTGAAGCGCGATATTCAGACAGCTATGAGATCAGCGCTGATGACCTTGCGGCGATCTCTTCCTGCGTGCGAACGCTCCGTGATATTGTCGAGCAGGTTTCGCTCGAAAGGCTGGCACAGCTGCGAAGCGAGGCCGAGTTCCCCTAGCAGTCTAACGACGTTATTTTTCTACGGTGCCAAGAGTCCGAATATCTCGAACGTGAACGAATATCGGGCGATCGACGGAAATGCGGCAAACACCGTGATCCGTCCCGCCTCATAGCGAAAGTGCCACGTTTGTTCGATCGTCGGCGTGGGTGCGGCAAACCCCTTTGGATCGAGCATTGCGATGTTCGCTCGGTGTTCGTGGTCGCGGACTGATCCATATCGAATGAGTTGCGCGTCTATGGTTCGCGCTTTGGCAGCAAACGCCTGACATGCCGAATAATCTCCCGGGTCCATCCATAACGCCACCTGGGTATCGAAGGGCGCGCTCATCAGGTCGAGGGCGCGACTGACGGTGACCGGAACTGTGAGCGCCGAATGCTCCACAACGGTGGTTGGCGGCCTGAAACCCGGCGAGCGGGAGAAAAACAGCAAGCGCCAATAGGCGGTCTCCGCCACGGCAGTTTCGACATGCTCAGACGCATAGAAGATACCGGGCCGCTCATTGGCGCGACGAAAACGTGACGCGCGCGAGTGCCCATAGCGAAACGGGGTGCTGAGCAGATAATGGAAACCACGTGCCGCAAGCGGTAATGTCGGCTTTACATCCTCGACGAGATTTTCGAGCAAAGCTTGGTCCTCGGCATTGCCAGCAAGCCGGTTGGTCGAAATACGGTGCTGTGCCTCGACCAGACGCCAGACCTTGCCGCGATAGGGGCGAAAGTCGGCTGGCGTCGGAACGATGTCAGACGCGGGCGCGGAAGTCATCGACGTAATTCGTGACTTCGCCGAGTCCCTTTACCGACCGGATCAGGTCGATCGGACGGCCGTCCAAATCAAGGTTGACGGTACGCAGCCACGACATCGAGGCCTGGTCGTCGCTGCCCATGAGGGCATCGAGGCTGCGGAACAGTCGCACTAGATATTGTCCAAGTTCGAACGCCTTGTTCGTCCGATCAAGTTCGAAGGTCCCGGAGCGCAGTCGCGACACCGACGCCGCCGATAGCCCCAGGATCGCGCCAAGCTGTTCGTTCGACAGCTTCCAGCAGGCAGCGATCTTGCTGACAGCTTCGGTTAGTACCCGACTCGCCTGGCTTTCGCCGACCAATACTGCTGTTGCCACGCTCATTCTCCTGAATGATTGAGTTCCATATCATTCTTAGGGTGTTGACATAGAATTTGCAACATCAGAGGTCGGAGTGCCCCACCTCCACGTTCCCCCATATCCCTCCCAATTCCCCCACGTACATCCATTCCGTTTGTCGGGTCGTCAGATGACAGTGTTGCTGCCGGGCCACTTGCCTCGCGGGAGCGACACCCATGACACCCACCAAGCTCTTGATCGGCCAGATTTTCATTGTCTTCGGCATCGTGTTCGGAGGCCTCTGGGCGGCGACGCAATGGGCAGCAGCAATGCTGGCCTATCAGCCCGAACTCGGGCGGCCGTGGGCGGTGGCGGCCGGCCTGCCGGTCTACCGGCCATGGGCACTGTTCGGCTGGTGGTATCATTACGATGCCTATGCGCGGGACATTTTCGACAAGGCTGGCATGCTGGCCGGGGCCAGTGGTTTCGTAGCCTGCGCCGCTGCTATCGGTGGATCGCTCTGGCGGGCACGCCAAACCAACAACGTCACGACCTTTGGATCGGCACGCTGGGCGTCGCGCCCTGAGATCGAGAAGGCAGGGCTGCATGGCGACAGCGGCGTATTGCTCGGTCGCGTCGGTGATCGCTATCTGCGCCACTCGGGCCCCGAACATGTCATGTCGTTTGCACCGACGCGTTCGGGCAAGGGCGTCGGGTTGGTCGTGCCGACATTGCTGTCATGGACCGGCTCGACGGTCATTCACGACATCAAGGGTGAGAATTGGACGCTGACTTCCGGGTGGCGGTCGCGCTTTTCGCACTGCCTGCTGTTCAATCCGACCGACGCGCGGTCGGCACGATACAATCCGCTGCTCGAAGTCCGGCGCGGGGCCAACGAAGTCCGCGACGTCCAGAACATCGCCGATATCCTCGTCGATCCCGAAGGTGCGCTCGAAAAGCGCAACCACTGGGAAAAGACCAGCCACTCGCTTCTCGTCGGCGCGATCCTCCACGTGCTCTATGCCGAGGAAGAGAAGACACTGGCGCGCGTCGCGACCTTCCTGTCCGATCCGCAGCGCAGTTTCGCGTCCACACTGAACCGGATGATGGCGACCAACCATCTCGGCGACAAGGATGCCCCGAAGGTTCATCCCGTCGTTGCGTCTGCGGCGCGCGAACTGCTCAACAAGAGCGAGAACGAGCGCTCGGGCGTGCTGTCCACCGCCATGTCTTTCCTCGGCCTCTACCGCGATCCGACGGTTGCCGAGGTCACCTCGCGCTGCGACTGGCGCATCGCCGACCTGATCGAGGGCGACCGACCGGTCTCGCTCTACCTCGTCATTCCCCCGTCCGACATTAGCCGGACCAAGCCGCTGGTCCGCCTTGTGCTCAACCAGATCGGTCGTCGCCTGACCGAGCATCTCGATGCGTTTGGCACGCATAACCGCAAACACGAGCTGCTGATGATGCTCGACGAGTTCCCGGCACTCGGCCGCCTCGATTTCTTCGAGACCAGTCTCGCCTTCATGGCAGGCTATGGCATCCGCGCCTTCCTGATCGCCCAAAGTCTCAACCAGATCGAAAAGGCGTATGGCGAGCATAATTCGATCCTCGACAATTGCCATGTTCGTGTCGCCTTTGCCACCAACGACGAACGCACCGCAAAGCGCATATCGGATGCATTGGGCACGGCGACCGAACAGCGCGCGATGCGTAACTATGCCGGACACCGGCTCGCACCCTGGCTGTCGCATGTCATGGTCAGCCGCCAGGAAACCGCACGCGCGCTGCTGACGCCCGGCGAAGTCATGCAATTGCCGCCAACCGATGAGCTTGTCCTGATCTCGGGCCTCGCGCCGATCCGGGCGTCCAAACTGCGCTATTTCGAGGACAGCAATTTCCAGCAACGCGTCCACGCCGCACCCATCCTGTCAGACGGTGTTTATGCCGACCGGCCCAGGGCTCGGAGCAACGACTGGGGCAAGTTTGTCCGCTCGACCGACACCCGGCTCGTCCGCGCCGAAGATGCCGTCAGACCCGAAGACGGTGGACTGCAGCAGGAACGTCATCCCGGCCTTGCCGCTGAGGCCCCTAGGAAACCGGTCGAACCCGCGACGCAGCTCGAACTCGAGATCGAGGACGACGCCGACAGTGTCTCCACCAAGGCCGTTATGGACCGTGCACGCGGGCCAGCGCCAGCGGTTCGTGTCTTTGCCATCGACTCTCCGGGGCTCGGACTATGAGGGGCATCACCAAGGTCCGCCAGAACCTCTATCTGGACCGCAAGCTCAACGATGCGCTCGAGGCGCTGGCTGCAGGCCCCGGCGGCAACAAGAGCCATCTTGTCAATGCTGCGGTCGCCGACTGGCTGGAACGGCAGGGCAGCAAGAAGATCGACGATCTGCTGAAAGTGCGGCTCGACCGGATGTCGCGCGATCAGCAACGCATCTCCCGCGATGTGAACATCGTCCTCGAAAGCCTTGCGCTGTTTGTCCAATATTATCTCTCGGTCAACGCGCAGCTGCCGCAGGCCGATCACATCGCCCGCGCTGCCGGCCGTGCGCGCTTTGCCGAATATATCAGGATCGTCGGCGAGCAACTAGCGAGCGGCAAGCGCACGCTTGGGGCCGCCGACACCGAGATCGGGTCATGAGCGACATGGTCCAGGACTCGGTCTCGAATGGCCGTCGCCGCGCGATGCTTCGGACCGCGATGGGCCCGACGATCGCGTCCGCGCTCGCCGATCCTCTCGTTGTCGAGGTGATGGTCAATCCCGACGGGGCACTGCGGCTCGACCGGCTCGGCGAGGGCCGGACCGATACCGGCGTGCGCTATGATCCCGCGCAGGTCGAACGCATCATTCGTCTCGTTGCCGCGCACGCGCGGACCGAAGCGCATGCCGGGTCGCCGATCGTCTCGGCAGAGCTGCCACCGCATGGCGAGGGGCGGGTGAACGCTTCGAAGGCCTGCTGCCCCCGGTCTCGCTCGCGCCCTGCTTTTCGATCCGCAAACCGGCGACACGGATCTACACACTCGACGATTATGTCAGCGACGGCATCATGGCGGCCGACATCGCGAGGCGTCTGTCGCTCGCCGTCGTCGACCGGCGCAATATCCTGGTCGCAGGCGGGACGAGCTCGGGCAAGACCACGCTTGCCAATGCATTGCTCGCCGAGATGGCCAATCTCGACGAGCGTGTGATCCTCATCGAGGACACCCGCGAGCTGCAATCGCCCGCCCGCGATACGGTGGCGCTGCGGACGCGGGCAGGGGCGGTGACGATGGCCGATCTCGTCCGCTCGACGCTCAGATTACGGCCCGACCGGATCATCGTCGGCGAGGTGCGCGGTGGAGAAGCGCTCGATATGTTGAAGGCCTGGAATACCGGTCACCCCGGCGGCATCGCGACCGTCCACGCGAACAGTGCGGCCTCCGCACTCTACCGGATCGAGCAACTCGTCCAGGAGGCGGTCGTCACCGTGCCGCGCCGCCTGATTGCCGAGGCGATCGACATGATCGTGTTCATTTCCGGACGTGGCACCGCCCGCCGGATCGACAGCATCGCCCGCGTTCTCGGGCTCGATCCTGACGGCAATTACGCCGTCATCGACCTTCCCACCGACCCGACCCTCTTCAACCAAGGAGACGACCCATGCACCTGTTTACCGCTCTGAAATCAAAACCAATGATCCGCTATGCTCTGGCGTTTGGCTTGCTCGCCAGCCTGCCGTCGCGTGCGCTTGCCGCCGGCACCGGCATGCCGTGGGAGCAGCCACTTCAGCAGGTGCTCGATTCAGTCCAGGGTCCTGTGGCCAAGATCGTCGCGGTGATGATCATCATCACGACCGGCCTCACACTGGCGTTCGGTGAGACGGCGGGGGGTTTCCGCAAGCTCATTCAGATCGTTTTCGGCCTGTCGATCGCCTTTGCCGCGTCATCGTTCTTTCTCTCGTTTTTCAGCTTCGGTGGTGGAGCACTGATCGCATGAGCGCGGCCTATTCCTCGACCGGACAGCACATCGAAGGGTTCGAGGCACCGATCCACGGCAGTCTTGGATCCCCGATCCTGCTCGGCGGTGCACCGCGCGGGCTCGCCATCGTCAACGGGACCGTCGCTTCCGCGATCGGTCTCGGTCTCCAGCAATGGCTGATCGGGTTGGTGTTCTGGGCCGTAGGGCACAGCATCGCGGTTTTTGCCGCACGCCGCGATCCCGATTTTGCCCCCGTCCTGCTGCGCCACCTGCGTCAGAAAGGCCATTGGTCATGCTGAATCTGGCTGAATACCGATCGCGTGCCGAGCAAATCGCCGATCATCTGCCATGGGCAGCGCTGGTTGCCCCCGGCGTCGTGCTCAACAAGGACGGCAGTTTCCAGCGCACGCTTCGGTTTCGGGGGCCCGATCTCGAGAGCGCGACCGAGGCCGAACTGATCTCGGCGTGCGCGCGCGCCAACAATGTCCTGCGCCGTTTCGGTAGGGGCTGGGCGCTATTCTTCGAAGCCGAACGCCGTGAAGCGCTGGGTTATCCGACAAGCCCGTTTCCCGAAGCGGCGTCGTGGCTGGTCGACGAGGAACGTCGCGCCGGGTTTGAAGCGGCAGGCGCGCACTTCGAAAGCCGTTTCCATCTGACGCTGACCTGGCTGCCGTCCCCCGACAGCAGCGACAGTGCCGGCCGCTCGCTGGTCGAGCGACCCGACGACGGCATGGAGACGCCCGGCCGCGACTGGCGTGAAGTGCTTTCCGGCTTTGTCGCCGAGACCAACCGCGTGCTCGACCTGTTCGGTGGCTTCATGCCCGAGGTTCGTGCCCTAGATGACGCCGAGACGCTGACCTATCTGCACGGCACGGTTTCGAACCGGCGGCACGGGGTCGCTGTACCGGCAACGCCGATGTACCTCGACGGTCTGCTCGCCGATACGCCGCTTACCGGCGGTCTCGAGCCCAAGCTCGGCGATCTTCATCTCCGCACGCTGACCATCCTCGGCTTCCCCAGTCTCAGCCGCCCGGGCATCCTCGACGCGCTCAACGCCGCCGACTTCGGCTATCGCTGGGTCACGCGCTTCATCGCGCTCGACAAGACCGATGCGACCAAGGTGCTGACCAGGTTGCGGCGGCAATGGTTCAACAAGCGCAAGTCGATCACCGCCCTGCTGCGCGAGGTGATGTACAACCAGCCAAGCCAGCTGCTCGACAGCGATGCCGACAACAAGGTGATCGATGCCGATCTGGCGCTGCAGGCGCTTGGCGGCGATCATGTCTCGTTCGGCTATCTCACCACGACGATCACGGTCGCCGATACCGACCGAACCCGTGCCGAGGACAAGGTCCGCGCGGTCGAGCGGATCGTCAATGGGCTCGGCTTCACCGTCAAGCGTGAGGGCATCAACGCGGTCGAGGCGTGGCTGTCATCCTTGCCGGGACAGGTGTATGCCAATGTTCGCCAACCGCTGGTCCATACGCTTAACCTCGCCCACCTGATGCCGCTGTCGTCGGTGTGGGCGGGGCCGACCGAGAACCGGCAGCTTGCCGGGCCACCGCTGCTGACCGCACAGACGGCGGGCTCGACGCCGTTCCGCCTCTCGACGCATGTCGGCGATGTCGGGCACATGCTCGTCGTCGGACCGACGGGTGCCGGTAAATCGGTGTTGCTCGCGCTGATCGCCCTGCAGTTCCGGCGTTATCAAAACAGTCAGGTCTATATTTTCGACAAGGGATTTTCCGCGCGGGCCGCGGTGCTCGCCATCGGCGGCGCACACCATGCGCTGGGTCTCGGCAGCGATAGCGGCGAGGGTCTTGCCTTTCAGCCGTTGCGCCAGGTCGACGACATGGCCGAACGCGGCTGGGCTTCCGAATGGATCGCCGCGCTGCTTGCCCATGAGAAGGTCCAGGTCACTCCGGAAATCAAGGAAGCGGTCTGGTCGGCGCTCGGCAGTCTGGCGTCAGCGCCGCCTGAAGAACGCACGCTCACCGGGCTCGCCCTGCTTCTGCAGTCGAATGCGCTCCGCACCGCGCTCACCGCCTACACGCTTGAGGGGCCTTATGGCCGCCTGCTCGATGCCGCCGAACAAAACCTGGCGCTCGCCGACGTCCAGTGTTTCGAGACCGAGGCGCTGATGGGGCAGAGCGGCGTCGTCGCACCGGTGCTGACCTATCTTTTCCATCGCCTCGAGGAGCGCTTCGATGGACGGCCGACCTTGCTGGTCCTCGACGAAGCCTGGATCTTCCTCGACCATCCACTCTTTGCCGCGCGTATCCGCGAATGGCTGAAGACGCTGCGCAAGAAGAACGTCGCGGTGTTGTTTGCCACGCAAAGTCTGGCCGACATTGCCGAGAGCAGCATTGCGCCGGCGATCATCGAAAGCTGCCCGCAGCGAATCCTGCTGCCCAATGACCGCGCGATCGAACCGCAGTCGCGCGCCGCCTATGAGCGCTTCGGCCTCAACGACCGACAGATCGAACTCGTCGCGCGTGCCACGCCAAAGCGCCATTACTACCTGCAGTCGGCGCGCGGCAATCGCCTGTTCGAGCTGGGGCTCGGCCCCATCGCGCTGGCGCTTTGTGGCGCGTCCGATCCTGCCGCACAGACCCGTATCGATGCCCTCCTCGCCGAGCACGGCACCAGCGATTTCGCCGCGCACTTCCTGCGCGATGCCGGGCTCGACTGGGCCGCTGCGCTGCTGGCCGACTTTTCCAGTCCCGAACCCTCAACCCCCGTGAAGGAGTATCTATCATGACCGCCAAAACCCGTTCCGCCCGATCGCCGCTGAGCCAATATCTGACCGCAACGGCGCTCGGCATTGCTGTCGTTGGGTGCGTCACTTTTCAGCTGACCTCGAAACCGGCACAGGCGCAGCTCACCGTTTTCGACCCGCGTAACTACGCACAGAACATCCTGACGGCCGCGCGCGCGCTCCAGCAGATCAACAACCAGATTCGCTCGCTGCAGAACCAGGCGACGATGCTGACCAACATGGCGAAGAACCTGAGCCGGATCGATTTTCCCCAGCTCCAGCAATTGCAGGCCCAGTTGCAGCAGATCGACCGGCTGATGGGGCAGGCGCAGGGCATTAACTTCCAGATCAGCGGAACCAACGCCCAGTTCCAACGGCTTTTCCCGCAGATCTTCAACCAGGCGCTGAGCGGCAACCAGCAGGTGATTGCCTCACGCGCACGCATGGACACCGCGATGGCAGCGTTCCGCCAGTCGATGGCCGTCCAGTCGCAGGTTGTCGGCAATGTGCAGGCCGATATCCCGACGCTGTCTGCGCTCGCCGATAAAAGCCAGAACGCCGAAGGCGCTCTCCAGGCACAGCAGGCGACCAACCAGTTGCTCGCGCTCACCGCCAAGCAGCAGTTCCAGATCCAGAATCTGATGGCGGCGCAATATCGTGCCGAAGCGATCGAACAGGCACGCCGCGTCCAGGGCGAGACCGACGCGCGCGCAGCAACCACAAAGTTCCTCGGATCCGGCTCGGCCTACACCCCTTAATAGGTTTGAGCCGGACAGGCGACGCGATGGGCCGCCTTCCGCGCAGCGCCGCTGCGGGGTTCGGTTTGCTCCCCGGACTCGAGCCCCGCGGCAATTTTTTGAATCGGAAAGCAGATTTGTCATGAACGACCTCAACGTCATCGACCGCTTCATGCAGGCCTTCATCCGCTACATCGACAGCGGATTCGGGCTGCTCGGTGGCGATGTCGGCTTCCTCACGACGACGCTGATCGGCATCGACATCACGCTGGCCGGGCTGTTCTGGGCGCTGGGCGGCGAACAGGATGTCATTGGCCGCTTCCTCAAGAAGATCCTCTACGTCGGCGCGTTTGCCTTCATCCTCAATCGCTTTTCGACGCTCGCCGACATCATCTTTCGCTCGTTTGCCGCCGCGGGGCTCACCGCAGGTGGCGGCACGCTGTCAGCCGAGGATTTGCTCAAACCCGGAAAGCTCGCGGGCACGGGTTTTGCCGCCGCCTGGCCGCTGCTCGATCAGGTCGGCAAGCTGATGGGCTTCACCAGCTTCTTCGACAATTTCCTGACGATCATCGTGCTGCTTTTCGCATGGGTGCTCGTGATCCTCGCCTTCTTCATTCTCGCCGTGCAGATGTTCGTGACGATCCTCGAGTTCAAGCTGACGGCGCTTGCAGGGTTCGTGCTCGTGCCCTTCGCGCTCTGGAACCGGACGAGCTTTCTCGCCGAACGTGTGCTTGGGCATATCGTCTCGTCGGGCATTAAGGTCATGGTGCTGGCCGTCATCGTCGGCATCGGCTCGAACTTCTTCACCGAATTTACGACGGCGCTGCAGGGGCAGGAGCCCGACATCGGCCAGGCGCTGAGCCTCGTGCTCGCTTCGCTGACATTGTTCGGCCTCGGCATCTTCGGGCCCGGCATCGCCTCGGGACTTGTCGCCGGTGCGCCGCAGCTCGGCGCTGGAGCAGCCCTCGGCACAACCGTCGGCGCGATCGGCATGACGGCGCTTGGCGGCGGTGCTGCGATCGGCGCGACCCGCGCCGTCGGCGGTGCGACGCTCGGTGCCATCCGCGCCGGTACGACGATGGGCTCGGCAGCGTCGGCATCATATCAGCTCGGCCAGTCTGCAGCCGGATCGTCGAGCGTCGCTGCCGGCCTCGGTGGCGTCGCGCAGGCTGCCGGGGGTGCGCTGCGCCAGAAAGCGTCGAGCGCGCTCGGCCTGTCCGAAGCGGCACAAACCGGTCGTGATGCCGCCTGGACCGCCCTCAACGGCACGAAATCAACGCCGGGCGCGGCGTCCGAGGCGGCAGCCGATGGCACTCCGACTTGGGCGAGCGCTCTCCGCCGACAGCAGAACAATCGCCATCACGCGCAGGTTGCCGCCCACGCAATCCGTGAAGGCGATCGCGGCGGCGCTTCCGCCACTCCCGACATCAGCGAAAAGGACGACTGACCCTCATGACATCCTCGATCTTCAAACGCAGCGTCCAGCGCTATGGACGAACCCCCGAACCCGAAACGCCGTACCAGCGTGCCGGACAATTGCGGGACGAGCGTATCGGCTCGGCGCGCGTTCAGGCGCGCAACTGGCGGCTGATGGCATTCGGCACCCTGGGACTGTCTACCGTCATCTCCGGCGCTCTCGTCTGGCAATCGCTGCAAAGCCATGTCGTGCCCTATGTCGTCGAAGTCGACCGGCTCGGCGAAGCAAAAGCGATTACCGAAGCCGAAGCTGGCTACAAAGCTACCGACCCGCAGATCGCCTGGCATCTGGCAAAGTTCGTCGAGAACGTCCGCTCGGTGTCGCTCGACCCGGTGCTGATGCGCCGTGATTGGCTGTCGGCCTATGACTTCGTCACGCGGCGCGGCAGCCAGTTTCTTGACGATTACGCGCGCAGCGCCAATCCATTTGCCAGCATCGGCGAGCGCACCGTCTCGGTCCAGGTCACCAGCGTCGTCCGAGCCTCGGACAGCGCGTTCCAGATCAAATGGACCGAGACCGCATACGATCGCGGCAACCAGACCGGCGTCTCGCACTGGACCGGCATCCTGAGTGTCGTCACGCGGATGCCCAGATCGGCCGATGCCCTGCGGAAAAATCCACTCGGTGTCTTTGTCGATGCGATCGACTGGAGCCGCGAACTCGAACCGCCGACACCGGCGCAGCCGCCCGCACCCAGAGCTGTCCCAGCGGCGACCGCGACAATGCCACTTGGATCGCCGCTCGATCCCAATCTCGCCGCGCAACCTGCCACCATTCCAGACCCGGAGACCCAGCCATGAACCCTGTATTTGCACTTCCCGCGCTATCGACACTCGCGATGATGCTGAGCGCTGCTGCGGCACCGCCGGTGCCGACACGGCTCGGGACGCCAGCGGCTATGGTATCCGCCGTGATGCCCCAGGTGGCCGCGTCGCAGCCAGTGCCGACTGTTTCGCGCCGCGCCACCCACCGACGACGAACAGCATCGAGGGCATTGGGCACATTGGCGGCAGCCAATCGGGCAGCGACTCTCGAGCCGGGGCGACAGGGCTTCATCAATGCTGTGCAAGTCTACCCCTACGGCGAAGGACTGTTGTTCCAGGTCTATACGGCTCCAGAGCGGATCACCGATATCGCGTTGCAAGCCGGCGAAGCGCTCGTCGCGGTGGCCAGTGGCGATACCGTCCGCTGGGTGATTGGCGATACGACGAGCGGCACCGGCGCCGACAAGCGCACGCATGTTCTGGTCAAACCATTTGCTGCCGGGCTTGCCACCAACCTGGTCATCACCACTGACCGGCGAAGCTACCATCTGGCTTTGACGAGCACCGGCGGGGCCGCGATGGCGGGATTGTCATGGTCCTATTCACAGGACGCGCTGATCGCTCTGAAGCGGAGTGCCGAGGACGCCGTTGGTGGAGCACCCGTCGCAATCGGTCTCGATGTCGACCGGCTGCGCTTCGATTATGCGATCTCGGGCGACAAGCCCGCCTGGCGACCGTTGCGCGCATTCGATGACGGACGACAGACCTTCATCGAATTTCCGGCAAGCCTTGCGGTCGGAGAAGCGCCACCGCTGTTTCTGGTGGCACGCAAGGGCGAGGCGCAGCTCGTCAATTATCGGCTGCGCGGGCGCTACTATGTCGTCGACCGTCTGTTCGATGCCGCCGAACTGCGCCTTGGTACCAGACATCAGGACGTCGTCCGGATCGACCGCGTGGGTGCCAGGCGTCAGCGGAGGGCGTCATGACCGATGCGGACGAGACGGGGATGGCACCCGACGAACCGAAACCGGCCCCCAAGGTCGATCCCGAAACCCTCGTTTTGCGGGCGCGCCCGACACGCGCCATCCGCTTCAAGCGCGGCGCTGTGGTCGGGCTGGCGGCGCTCGCCTCGATCAGCGTCGTCGCCACCGCCTGGGTGGCACTGCGACCGACCGCCTTCCGCATGGTCAGCCAGAACGATGAGCGCAGTGAGCCCGGCAAGCCCTCGAGCGAGGCGCTCAGCGGGCTGCCGACCAGCTATGACGATGCCCCGAAGCTCGGGGCCCCGCTGCCCGGCGATCTCGGCAAGCCGTTTCTGGAATCGCGAGCGTCGATGGCGACCGAAGGCGGGCAGGGGACAGGGGCCGCGCAAGAGGCCGAGCAGGCAGCCGCCGCCGAACGCCAGCGCCAAGTGGCCGAACTGAAGGCCGCGCGCGAGTCAGGACTGATGGCGAAATCGGGCAACGCGATGCCCGAGCAGCAGGCGACCGCCATAACGGGTGACACCTCCGCGTCCGCAAACGCTCCAGCAAAGCTTGCTGTCGATGCTGATCGCGATCCCAATGCCCAGCAGCGCAAAAGTGATTTTGTCGGGTCGATCGACAAAGGCGGGGACACCAATCCGCATGCGCTGACGGCAGCGGTGTCACCCTATACCCTGTCGGCAGGCAGTGTCATTTCCGCGAGTCTGATTACGGGGTTGCGCTCCGATTTGCCCGGGCTCGTCACGGCGCAGGTGACCGAGCGCGTATTTGACAGCGCAACCGGGCAGATATTGCTCATCCCGCAAGGCGCGCGACTGATCGGCAGCTACGACAGTGTCGTGGCTTTCGGGCAGAAACGTGCACTTGTCGTCTGGCAGCGGATCATCCTGCCGGACGGACGCTCGATGACGATCGACAATGTGCCTGCGACCGATCCGTCGGGTTATGCCGGGCTCGCCGATAAGGTCGATTTCCACACCTGGCAGTTGCTGAAAGGTGTCGTGCTTTCGACCGTGCTTGGCGTCGGCTCGAGCCTGACCTTCACAGGGGAGAGTGACCTCGTTCAGGCAATTCGTGAATCCACGCAGCAAAACGTTTCGCGCGCCGGCGACCAGCTGACCTCGAAGAACCTTCAGATTCAGCCGTCGATCACGATCCGTCCCGGTGCGCCGGTGCGGCTCGTCGTCCACCGCGACCTCATTCTCGCACCCTGGCACGAATAGGAGAAAATGATGCCAACCTTAAAACTTGCGCGATTGCCTGACCGGACCCCGGTCAAGCTTACGGTGCATGTGCTGCCCGACCTTCACGAGGCTCTGACCGCTTATGCCGCTGTCTATGCTGAAGCCTATTCCGAGCCAGCAACAGTGGAGCAGCTTGTTCCCGCGATGCTCAGTAGTTTTCTGGACAGCGACCGCGGTTTTCACGCGGCCCGCACGCAGAAGAACAAAGCCTCGGCAGGGTAAGAGTCGCGTTATGCCAAAATCCAGCCGTAATCACGATGATCAAATGGTTTTCGCTGAGGTCGTCCGCCGCATTGATCGGGCAGCACGCTATGGCGAGCGACTACATCTTGACCTGCCGCACATTCATGCGATTCTGGCATCGCCGATCTACACATTACTGAATGACTTGAAAGCAAAGGAGTTTCAGGCGTCGTGGCCAAGAGAAGAAGTCCATCGGGAACGGCAGGAAACGAAACACGTACGCAACTCGGCGATCGCTGGCTCTGGTATCGAAAAGAACGAGACGACTGGACCATCTGCTGGCTCGACGGGCGTATCGTCCGTCGCAAGAGTCTCGGCATCGGCGGTGGCTCACAAAATGATCCTCCAGAAGAAGCTCAAGCTGCCCTAGCGACGAACTTTCTGGCTCCATCCGCAGCACCCGATATTGCACCGGCGCCGCAGGAAGTACTGGTTGACGCGATTACCGCCCGTTGGCTTTCGGAACACGTGGTTACGCTTGAGGCACCCGATCGTTACGCCCAGTCAGTGATGGTATGGGAACGTTATTATAAGTATTTGCGGACCGAAGGTCGGATGCCTGAGCCGTACGTCGTTTCCAGCGTGAAACCTGCCTTCGTGCGAGAGTTTATCCGATTTCGTGAAAACGACGGCGTTTCGGCACCGACGATCAGTCGTGACATCAAGGCGCTGCGCAGTCCTATCAACTGGGCGGTGACCGAGGGCCATTTGTCCGCTGCACCAAAAATTCTCGACGTCAAAGGCAAGGGCAAACGCCGTGAGCTCGAATGGTCGCCGCAAGAGATCGCTGCTATCCTTGATGCAGCCGCCGCTTCCCCGTTGCGCGCCCATGTCCTGCTTTACATGATGATTTTCCTATCGACCAACGGTCGCTCGCAGGCAATCATAGAGCTCGATGCCGACAAGCAGATCAAGGACGGTTTGATCTACTTCAACGCTCCAGGGCGTCAGCAGACGCGCAAGAAGCGTTCGGTCGTGCCCATTGCCCCGACACTGAAACCTTGGCTTGAAGGGCTCGAGGGCAAGGTGATCCGCTATCGCGCACCGACGACGCAGGCCACGCGCGATGCCGGCGGCCCAGATTTTTTCGAACGGCCGACGGCCGACCTCGGTAATTCCTTCAAGGCCTGCCTGGTCGAAGCTGGAAACCTTTATCCGCAATTTGGATTAAGCGAACATGTCGAGGATGCCGAAGGCAATCCCGTCTGGCTGCCGCCGCGAAAACACATTGGAGAAACAAAACCACGACCTTTGATGAAAGCTGTGGGCTCGCCCAACACGCTGCGCCATTCGATTCATACGTTTTTGGCCTCACGCGGGGTACCGAAGGCGCAAATCGACACGGCCGCTGGCCATGCCACCGACGACGGCACCGGTGACCGCTACAATCACCTTAGACCGGCTTATCTCAAGGACTTCGTCCGGGGCATTGAAGCTTTTTGGAAGCAGGTGGGCAAATACACGACCGTACATCTGCAATCCCAGTGCAATCCCAAAATTGTCCAAAAACCCGCAAACTACTTGAGAGTGCGTTCGAGCACTTCACAGCAAGTCATTGATAATACTGAGACGGAAATGGTGCACCCGACAGGATTCGAACCTGTGACCCCTGCCTTCGGAGGGCAGTACTCTATCCAGCTGAGCTACGGGTGCGTTGCTGTCGCGCTTAGCAAGCGTATTGTGATTTCGCCAGCCCTATCATTTGGAAGTTTTTACAAGAGCCACCGGCTGGAATTGCCCAAGGCCGCAACTTGCGCCGCGGCTCACACCGGGGGACTGCAGGACTGTGATGATATCGACCGAGCACAATTCACTGGTCGATGTCTTGTACAGGAACCTTTCTTCGAAGCCGAGGCTGGGGCATGAATTGGGCAGGGTATTACGGTAAACCTTGCCGCCGTTCATAATGAAATCGATGGTGCTGTCACCGTGGACATGCGTTTCACGAATACGCGAAATGGATACGCAATTGACCGGGTCGCCGGTCGGCGTGGCGGCAGGAATGGTGCCGCGGGGGGCGGCGATGCTGCTGGTCGCGGTCAAAGCGATCAATGCAGATGCTATCAGGATGTTACGCATTTTTGCTCTCCTTAGCGGATCGATGCAGGTATCTTAGCAGGTGGCAATGACTTAGGCCTGAACGCACAAAGATCGATAACGGGACAACGCCAGCATTCGGGCGTCCGCGCTTTACAGGTATAACGTCCATGCAGGATCAGCCAGTGGTGCGCGTGGGTGCGAAAGGGCTGTGGAGTCTGGCGTTCTAGGATCGTTTCAACCGCCATTACCGTCTTGCCCTTCGCAAGGCCGGTGCGGTTGGCGACACGAAACACATGGGTGTCGACGGGAAATGTTTCTGCGCCGAGCGCGACGTTCAGCACGACGTTTGCGGTTTTGCGCCCCACTCCTGGCAAAGTTTCCAGCGCATCGCGATCGGTTGGAACCTCGCCCCCGAATTTGTCGATCAAGAGGTGCGACAGGGCGATAACGTTCCTGGCCTTGGTATTGAACAGGCCGATCGTCTTGATGTGAGACTTCAGGCCTGCTTCGCCCAGTTCGACCATCGCCTGCGGATCGCGGACGGTGGCGAACAGCGCGCGTGTTGCCTTGTTAACCCCAGCGTCGGTCGATTGTGCCGACAGCACGACGGCTACCAACAACGTGTAGATATTGACTGATTCAAGCTCGGTTTCGGGTGATGGGTTTAGTTCGGCCAACCGCCGATAAAACTCGAAAATATCGGCCTTTTTCACAGTTGCGGTACTTTCACAGGCCCAGCACATCGGCCATCGTGTACCGACCCGGTCCCTTGTCGGCGAGCCAGAGTGCGGCCTTTACAGCGCCGCGTGCAAATATGCCGCGATCCTCGGCGCGGTGGCCCAGTTCGATGCGTTCGCCCTCGGTTGCCAATATAACCATGTGATCGCCGGCGACCGATCCGCCACGCAGGGAAGCAAAGCCGATGCTGCCCTCGTCACGTCGCCCGTCATGGTCGAAACGGCTGAGTTCAGGCAGACTCTTGCCGCGGCCCTTGGCGGCGGCGGCACCCAATAGTAGCGCGGTGCCCGATGGGGCGTCTACTTTGTGGCGGTGATGCATTTCCAGCACCTCGATATCCCAATCGGCCCCGAGCCGCGCCGTTGCCTGCTCGATCAGAGCGGTGAGCAGGTTGACGCCAAGTGAAGTGTTTGCGGCCTGGATGATCGCAATATCGTGAGCGGCATCGTCAATCATGGCCTGATGCGAATCGTCCAGGCCGGTGGTGCCGATCAGTATGGGGGTTTTTGCGGTTCGAGCCGCGGCGAGGTGCGCGAGTAATGCGGAGGGGGATGAGAAATCGACAATCACGTCGCTTGCCTGTGCCAGCGCGGTTTCGTCTTCGCCGATATCGATGCCGCCGGAATGGGTCGCTCCCGCGCTTTCGATGGCGATGACGATCGCTTGCCCCATGCGGCCGGCGCTGCCGAAGATGCCGACGTGGGTCATTGGGGTATATTTTGGGTGAATGGCACGGCCATGATTTTCTTCTCGCAGAGCAATCGAGTGGTGTCGGTAAAGCGGCTAGTCCAGCTTGGCAATTAGCGCCATTGCCCCTGCGGGATTACGGACTTTTGCTCCCGAAATCATATAAACATACACATCGCGGCCGTGTTTTGCCCAGTTTCGGGCTGTTTCCGCCCAGTTATCCAGTGCATTTGCGCTATATCCGGTCGGAATGTTGTCTTCCGAGCGCTGTAGCCGGGCGTAGGTGAAGTCGCTCGTGTTTTCCTCGATCTTTGGAAACTCGTCGCTGTCGGCAAAGACGATCGCAGCATTGGCTTTCTTTGCCAGGGCATAAAAGGCCGGGTCGATGAAGCTTTCGTGCCGAACCTCCAGCGCGTGGCGGAGGGCAATGCCGTCCTTTTTTTCAGGCAGCAGCGCGAGAAATCCTGCGAAATCCCCGGCGTCGAAGTGTTTATTCGCAGTGAATTGCCACAGGATAGGCCCGAGCTTTTCACCCAGCTCGACGATCCCCTGAGACAGAAACCGATCAATGGATTCGGCGCCATCGGCCAGTATCTTGCGGTTGGTGGTGAAGCGCGATGCCTTCACGCTGAACACGAAACCGTCGGGCGCCGCCTTTGCCCATTTCGCGAATGTCGCCGGCTTTTGCGACCCGTAATAAGTGCCGTTAATCTCTATCGAGGTCAGGTGCGCGGCGGCATATTCCAGCTCGCGAGCGTGCGGCAGACCCTTGGGGAAAAACACGCCGCGCCACGGTTCGAACGTCCAGCCGCCAATCCCGACACGTATTTTTCCTTGTGACATTTGTCCCTGCGACATTGGCACCTCCGCTAGTCTTCAGCTTGTCGAACATATGTCGATCTTGCAACGGTCCACGGGCGCTGTCGGGGCTGCGCCCTGGCGGGTTTTAATCGCGGCCTGACGATTTGGCCGGACCCGAGCGCGCAGGTCGGTCGTTACGCAACTGTTAATATTTGTAGGCCGATATCAGGTCGGACAAGACCAGGAGAGATATTATGAAGATACTCGCACTCGCAGCGGGCATTGCGCTCGCACTTGGTGGCATCGCGTCGAGCGTACCGGCATCCGCGCAAGGCGTACAGGATAACGGTCGGGATAGCGGTTACAATCGCGGCCATGATCGCGGCGGAAAATGGAACAACCATTCCAACAAACGTTATGGCAACGACCGGCGGTACCGGAACCATCGTGACGATCGTCGCTGGCGTAACCACGGCCGTCGGTGCTGGAACGAATGGCGTCATCACCGCAACATCCGCGTTTGCCGCTAACCCGCCCAGGATTTGATTGCACCTGCCACGACTAATCGACCCAGTCGAGACCCATGTCGCGGTAGAGCATCCGATCTTCGTCCCAGTTGGGCGCGACCTTGACGTGCAGGTACAGATGAACCTTCACGCCAAGCATCGCGCTCAATTCGGCGCGGGCCTTGCTGCCGATTTCCTTTAACCGTGCACCGCCCTTGCCCAACACGATTGCGCGCTGACTGTCACGGGCGACCAGTATCTGCTGGTGGATTTCCAGCGAGCCATCCTGCCGTTCGGTATATTTCTCGGTATCGACCGCACATGCCTGCGGCAGTTCCTGATAAAGCTGATTGAAAATTTGTTCGCGCGTGACTTCGGCTGCCATCGTGCGGTCGGTCGCATCGCTGACCTGATCGGCGGGGAAGTGCCACGGTCCCTCGGGCATAGCCGCGGCCAGCCGGGCCTTCATATCGGCGACGCCGTCACCGGTCGAAGCGCTTATCATCAGCGTTTCGGTGAAGTGAATCCGTTCGTTCAGCGTCTGCGCATGTTTCAAAAGCTTGGCTTTATCCGCGACATCGACCTTGTTCAGTACAAGCAGCTTGGGTTCGGGTCGGCTTTCCAGCCCGCTTAAAATTGTTTCGACCTTCAGGCCAAGGCCACCCTTTGCATCGATAACAAGCGCGATGAGATCGGCGTCCGCAGCGCCACCCCATGCGGCCTGCACCATCGCACGGTCGAAGCGGCGCTTGCCTTCGAATATGCCGGGCGTGTCGACGAGGATGATCTGCGTGTCCCCCTCCAGAGCGACACCCATCAGCTTGGTCCGCGTCGTCTGTGCCTTTGGACTGACGATGGCGACCTTTTGCCCGACCAGCGCATTGACCAGCGTGGATTTGCCCGCGTTCGGTGCGCCGACGATGGCAACCATGCCGCAATGCTGGGTGGGTGTTTGGTCTGGCAAGTTAGTTTCTCGTTGATTGAGGGGAGAAGAAGGACAGGTTTGACGGAAGCAGAAAGGCAGGTTTGAGGGAGGAAGCAGGCCTGCCTTCTTTCTTTACCCGATTTTCCGCAAGTCGCGAAACCTCTGTCCAGTCACCCCGAACCAGAGCGATTTTCTTGGCGCGGCTCCAACCTTTTAGCCGAAATTCGAATTCTTTCGCGGCATCGCGGGTTTCGGAGGCTTCGGACCAGATCAGTTTGACCGGGAGATATGCGGAGGTGAAACCGGGGATCAGGCCGTTTTCGTGCTGGGCCAGTCTGACATCGAGGTTGTCGGTGTGACCAACTTACAGCCGACCGCCGTTGCAATGGAGTATATAGGTCCAGAAGGTCATCGGGCCTGGCGGGAGGGAGAAGGGCTGCCCATCTCCCTTAAAAACCTTCACCCCTTCAACTTCTCCAGCATAGCAACCGCCGCCGCAGTTTCGGCTTCCTGTTTCGAACTCCCGGTCGCGCTCGCCTCACCCGCAGGCCCCAGATTCACCGAGACGGTAAAGCGAGGGGCGTGATGCGGGCCGCTGCGGTCCACGATTGCATAAACCGGCGCGCGGCGGTTGTTGGCGGCAGCCCATTCCTGAAGCGCCGATTTCGGATGGCGTGGCGCATCGGCATGACCCTCGACCAGATCGCGCCAGTGCATTCGGACAAAAGCATCGGCGGCATCGAAGCCGTGATCGAGATATAGCGCACCGATCAAAGCCTCGGTCACGTCGCCAAGGATATTGTCGCTGTCGAATGCACCGTCGTCGCGGGCCTGTTTGCCGAGTTTCAGATAAGGGGCGACACCGATCCCGCGTGCGACATCGGCGCAGACCACGCCTGTCACAAGCGAATTGAACCGCCGTGACAACTGGCCCTCGGGTTCGGCCGGATAGGTCGCATACAGCCAGCGCGAGACCGCGAGCCCCAGCACGCGGTCGCCCAGAAATTCAAGCCGTTGATAACTGTCGCTGCCTGCGCTGCCGTGGCTGAGTGCGCGTTCATAAAGCCCGATGTCGCGGGGCGCGATGCCCAGCGAAACCGTCAGCCAATCGGATAGGGCGGTCAGAAACCTTCCCCGATCCGGTTCCAGCGTGCCGCCGAAACCCATGTCCACGGCAATATCCAGTTGGCCGATCCATCGGTCGAGAAAACGCTGAACTGCGCCTTTCCGACGATATTCTCGATCGGCACGAAACCGAAACCGCCTGCTTCCAACCGGCTGTCGCCGCTGTCGTCGCGGTCGTCACCCATCATGAAAAGATGGCCCTCTGGCACGGTATAGACCTGCGTGTTGTCCTGTGGCGTCGGTCCGAAATCGAGCACGTTATAGCTTTTGCCCGGAGCATCGTCCGAACCCGGCAGCGTTTCACGGAATTGCATATAGCGACACCGCTGCGTTCCGTCCGAACCGCGTTCCGCAGCGGCGGGGATCAGGCAGTGGGTATTTGGGCTGACCGTCTGGACGAAATCGGCAATGCGAACCTTTGGAACGCCAGCGCCATTGATGAACAATTGTCCGTCGCGCATCTGGATGAAGTCGCCCGGCAGTCCGATCACGCGCTTTATCAAATCGGTATCATTGGTGGGCGGCGATTTGAACACGATAACGTCGCCGCGCGCGGGCAGTTTTGCAAAGATGCGCCCGGGGATCAGTGGCAACGACCACGGCAGCGAGTGTTTTGAATAACCGTAGTTCCATTTGGTCACGATCAGATAATCGCCGACGAACAGTCGCGGCAGCATCGATTCGCTGGGGATACTGAATGGTGCGAAGATGAAACTGCGCAGAATGAACACGAAAATTGCGAGTTTCACGAGGAACTCGGCAAAGTCGCGCGTTTCGGATTTTGGCTTGGCCGGAGCCTTGATCGGAGCTTGGTCGGTTTCGGACATCCTCGCGCATTGCGGCGCTCACTCTATTGCGTCAAGCCGGGTGCTGTTTATCGCCAGTTATGGGCCAATTCGCCGAAGTATCGGCGACACCCCATTGTGGCCCCGCACCCCGGCTTCCTATATCGTCAGGGGGCTAAGCATGGAGGTGACGATGACCGATTCTCTTTACGACCAGTGGCTGAAAGAACTGAAGATCCTGCTGGACAAGATTGAGCATCATCCATCGGCTGATCTGGATGTCGAACGTGATCGCGTGGCGGTATTGACCACCCTGATTGCAAAACATGCCCGGAGTACGGACGTTGGGTGATTGGTCGGCAATTGAGGCGCTGCCCCCCACGCCACTGAAAGACCTGTTCGCCGCCGAGCCCGACAGGCTGGAGAAGATGGTCATCGAACAGTCGGACATCCGGTTCGATTTTTCGAAAACGCATTTGTCGGCATCGGCCATCGCCGCGTTCATCGCGCTGGCCGAGCAATCCGACCTGAAGGGCAAGCGCCACGCCTTGTTTGCGGGTGAGATCGTCAATCCAAGCGAAGGGCGGCCAGCAGGTCATACGGCCCAGCGCGGGGAAGGGCAGGCCGAAGCCGTTGCCGAGGCAAAGATGTTCCACGGGCGGATGCGCGCCCTGATCGACGCCATCGAGGCAGAGGCGCTTGGCCCCGTTCGCCATATCCTGCACGTCGGTATCGGCGGATCGGCGCTTGGTCCGGACCTGATATTCGATGCGCTTGGTCGTGATAAAACCACTTACGAGGTCGCCATCGTCTCTAACGTTGATGGCGTTGCGCTGGAGAGCGTGTTTGCGCGTTTCGATCCGGCAGCGACGATCCTTGCGGTCGCGTCCAAGACATTCACAACCACCGAAACCCTGTTGAACGCAAGCAGCGTGCTTCAGTGGATGGAGGAGCATGGCGTTGTCGATCCGATGAGCCGGGTTATCGCGCTGACTGCCGAACCCGACAAGGCAGTCGAATGGGGCGTCGATGAAACCCGCGTATTGCCGTTCAGCGAATCCGTCGGCGGCCGTTATTCATTATGGTCGTCGATCGGGTTTCCGTTCGCGCTGGCGCTTGGCTGGCAGGCTTTCGAGGAGTTGCTCGAAGGGGCAGCGGCGATGGACCGGCATTTCCGATCTGCACCGCTCGCCGAAAATGCGCCCGCAATCGGTGCGTTTGTCGATCTTTACTATACACAGGTCCGGCACGTGGAAACGCGCGCGATCTTTGCCTATGATGTCCGTCTGCGGCTGTTGCCGTCGTATCTTCAGCAGCTCGAAATGGAATCGAACGGCAAATCGGTGACGTCGGATGGGAAACCACTCGGTCGGCCAAGCGCGGCGATTACCTGGGGCGGGGTCGGCACCGATGCCCAGCACGCGGTTTTTCAGCTATTGCATCAGGGCACGCACCTCGTTCCCGTGGAATTCATTGCCAGCATCGAACCCGGCGACGTACTCGACCCCGAACATCACAGGCAATTGCTGGTCAATGCGTTTGCACAGGGTGCCGCGCTGATGGCGGGGCGGGCCAATGACGATCTGACGCGGAATTATCCGGGGGATCGGCCATCGACCATGATCCTGCTCAACGCGTTGGAGCCGCGCAGCCTTGGCGCGTTGATCGCGTTTTACGAACATCGCGTGTTCGTGAATGCGGTGCTGCTCGGCATCAATCCGTTCGACCAGTTCGGTGTCGAGCTTGGCAAGGAAATGGCGAAGGGTAGCGATGATCCTGCCGTGCGGGCCGGCTTCGATGTTTCGACCCGCGCGCTGATGGAAAAAGCCGGGCTTTAACCTATTCGCTACCAGCGATTTACCACTCTCCCGGAGATTTCATGGCTTACGATTACGACCTGTTTGTTATTGGCGCCGGTTCGGGCGGCGTCCGGGCTTCACGCGTTGCGGCGGCACACGGTGCACGAGTGGCTGTGGCGGAAGAACATCGGGTCGGCGGAACCTGCGTCATTCGTGGCTGCGTTCCAAAAAAGCTGCTCGTCTATGGTTCGCACTTTGCCGAAGATCTGGCCGATGCGCGGCGTTTCGGATGGGAAGTTCCGAAGTGCGATTTCAACTGGCCCACGCTGCGCGATAACGTGCTGGACGAGGTGACGCGGCTGGAGGGCATCTACGGTGAAACGCTGGCGAGCCATAAGGTCGAGGTGTTCAAGGAACGCGCCGTCCTGACCGGCCCGAACAGTGTGAAGCTGGCCGGTGGGCGTGAGATTACGGCCGGCAAAATCCTGATCGCGACCGGCGGCTGGCCTGTGCGCCCTGAATTTCCGGGGGCCGAGCATGGGATTACTTCGAACGAAGTGTTCCATCTGGAAACCCTGCCAAAGCGTATCGTCATTGCGGGCGGCGGGTATATCGCCAACGAATTCGCGGGCATTTTCAACGCGTTCGGCTCGAAAGTTACGATCGTCAATCGCGGGGACACGATCCTGCGTGGTTATGATACGCAGATCCGCGACCGCTTGCTCCAGATTTCGATGATCAAGGGCATCGAATTCCGCTTCAACGCACCGTTCGAGAAGATTGAGAAGCGGGACGACGGCAGCTTTGATGTCCATATGGGTGGATGTGAACCGATCAATGCCGATCAGATCCTGTTCGCAACCGGTCGCGCGCCCAACGTAGGTGGCCTTGGCGTCGATGTGGCGGGTGTCGTCCTGAACGAACGGGGTGCGATCAAGGTCGATGACGATAACAAGACCAGCGTCGATAGCATCTACGCTGTTGGCGATGTCACCGATCGTATCCAACTGACCCCGATCGCCATCCGCGAGGGGCAGGCGTTTGCCGATACCGTCTTTGGCAACAAACCGACCCGCGTCGATTACGCCAACGTGCCGAGTGCGGTGTTCAGCCATCCCCCGATTGCCGCTGTTGGCATGACCGAGGCGCAGGCCCGCAACAAGCTTGGCACGGTAAAGACGTTCACATCGGATTTCCGCCCGATGAAAAACGTCCTTGCCGGGCGCAACGAGCGTGCGCTTTACAAGATGGTGGTCGATGCATCGAACGATGTTGTGGTCGGTTTGCACATGATCGGGCCGGATTCAGCCGAAATCCTTCAGGCGGCAGCGGTTGCTGTCAAAGCGGGTTTGACCAAAGCCCAATTCGACGACACTGTCGCGCTGCACCCGAGCATGGCCGAGGAACTGGTGCTCTTTAAATAGGAACCCGCTGATGTCAGGCACTGTTCTCGTCACGGGTGGCAGCGGTTATATTGCTGGCTACACGATCCGCCAGTTGATCGCAGAAGGCTGGACGGTGCGCACCACCGTCCGATCCATGACCAGAGAAGCCGAGCTGCGCGGTTTGTTGAGTGTCGATAATACTCGCCTCAGTTTTCATGAGGCGGATCTGGAAAACGACGCGGGTTGGGCAGAGGCGGTCGCTGGCTGTACCCATGTCGCCCATATTGCGTCGCCATTTCCCGGCGGCGGTGTGCGTGATCCGCAGGATTTGATCCGACCGGCACGCGACGGCGTTTTACGCGCGCTGCGCTTTGCACATGATGCCGGTGTTCGGCGCTTTGTCATGACATCTTCGTCCGCTGCGATTGCCTATGGTCATGTCCCAGACCGCGAAATCTACACCGAAGCTGACTGGACCAACCCCGACTATCCCGGCACGCCAGCCTATACCCAGTCTAAAACCATCGCCGAACGCGCTGCGCGCGACTGGATCAAGGCAGAGGGCAGGGGCTACGACGGTACGAAGATGGAGTTTTGCACGGTCAACCCGGTGATGGTCTGCGGCCCCGTCATGAGTGCGGATTATTCCACATCGGTCATGCTGATTGAGAAAATCCTGTCCGGTTCGCTGGGCGGCGCTCCCGATTTCGGCTTTGGCGTTGTCGATGTTCGCGATGTCGCCGACATCCATGTTCGGGCGCTGCTGGCCGACAATATGGCGGGCGAGCGGCTGATTGCATCGGGACCATTCCTGAAAATCGTCGAAATCGCGCATATCCTGAAAGAGCGCCTTGGGCCGCAGGGGCGCAAGATTGCCACTCGCAAAATTCCCGATTTCCTGATCCGATTTGCGGCGCTGTTCAGCCCGACAGTCGCTCAGGTGACAGGCGAACTTGGCAAGACGCGGAATATGGATGCGAGCCACGCGCGCGACGTGCTGGGCTGGGTGCCGCGCCCGGTCGAGGAGACTCTTGTGGACTGCGCGCGCAGTTTAATCGAACATGGCATCGTTCGCGTGAACTGACGCCCGTGATCATACGCGCGATCAAATTAGCCGTCGTTCCTTCAGCAAGGCCGTTTCATCAGGCTCCCGACCCCGAAACGCCACAAAAGACGCCATTGGGTCGCGCGTGTTCCCCGGTGCAAGAACCTCCCATCGAAAGCGGGCGGAGAGGGCGGGGTCGAATATATTACCCGCTTCGGTGAAAGCAGAAAAAGCGTCTGCGTCCAGCACCTCGGACCAAAGATAGCTGTAGTAGGCACTGGCATAGCCACCGTCGAAAACATGAGTGAAATGCGTCACCCCCTGACGCGGCGCGATGGTGCCCGGCATCTTTATTCGCTCCAGCGTAGCCGCTTCGATTGCGGCGGAATGCGGGGCGATATCCCCTGACCGGTGTAGCGCCAGATCAATGAGAGCCGAGGACACCAGTTCCACCGTCGCGAATCCCTGACCGAAGTCATCGGCATGACCGATTGCGGCGATCAGGCCGGGAGGCAGCACCATTTCACGCAAAGTCTCGGGCGCGACGATCCAGTGTTCCATGAACTTCGATGGCAGCTCGACGAAATCCCGTGCGACCGCCGTTCCCGACTGGCTTTGATATTTCACATTCGACAGCAATGCGTGAAGTGCGTGACCGAATTCGTGGAACAGCGTTCGCGCCTCGTCGATTGAAAGACCGGTGTCCGCCCCTTCTGGCGGGATGGCGAAATTGGCGACCAGATAGGCAATCGGCAATACCGGCCCGTCCAGTTTCTCCTGTACGCGAAGGCTCCCCATCCACGCGCCGCCGTGCTTTTCGGGACGCGCGAAATAGTCGGTGTAGAGCAAGCCGATCTCGCCCCCTTTTTCGAACACCCCCATGCTTTCACATCGGGATGCCAGCCCGGCAGTTCGGGGCGCCGCCGAAAACTCAGCCCGTATAGTTGTTCGGCGCACGAGAATGCGGCATCGATGACCGGATCGAGGAGCAGATGCTTTTTCACCTCTGCACCATCCAGCGCAAAGCGGTCGCGCCTGATCCGTTCGGCATAAAATCGCCAGTCCCAGCCTTCGACAGCAAAGGTTGCGCCATCGGCATTGGCGGATGCCTGCAACGCTGCGCGCTCACTCGCTGCCTCGCGCACCGCAGGCTCCCAAACGCGCATCAAGAGCGCCTCGGCGGCCTGGGGGGTTTTCGCCATGCTGTTGGACAGGGCGTAGTCCGCATAAGTGGCATAGCCAAGCAATGCCGCCCGCTCTTTCCGAAGGGCAAGCGTTTCATCGATAATCGCGCGGTTATCATGGGCGCCGCCATCGCAGCGCGCGGTAAACGCCCGCCACATCCGTTCGCGCAAATCGCGTCGGGTCGAGAACGCCAGCAACCCCTCCATGTCGCCACGGTCGAGCGTGAATACATAGCCCTGCGCATACCCCTTTGCCTCTGCACGCGCCCTTGCCGATGCACGCATTCCGTCGGGCAGTCCGTCCAGATCGCCTTCTGCCAATATCATTTCCCACGCGGCAGCTTCGGCCAGAACATTTTGGCCGAACGCCGTGGATAGCGCCGAAAGTCGTTGGTCGATCGCGGCAAAGCGGTGCTTGTCCGTCCTGTTCAGCGCAGCACCGCCGTTGAGGTATCCACGGTAACTGTCCTCGACCAGACGCCGCTGTGCTTCGTCCAGCCCGGTCGTTTCGCGTGTCTGCCACACCGCCTTAACCCTGGCGAACAAAGCGGCGTTGTGTGAAATCGCCGTGCCGTGCCGGGTCAGCATTGCGGATATCGGGGGTTCCGCGGTCCGCATGGCAGTATCGGACTGTGCCGATGACAGAGTGTAAAAAATGCGGCGCACGCGGGAAAGCCGCTCGCCGCTGCGTTCCAATGCTTCGATCGTATTGGCAAAAGTCGCTGGCTCGGGATTATCGGTGATCGCTGCAATCTCTATCGCGGCTTCGGCGATGGCAGTTTCGAACGCGGGGACAAATTGCCCGGCGCTAATCTGGTCGAACTGCGGAGCGCCAAAAGGCAGAATGCTCGCATCGAGCAAGGGATCGCGCATCGCGGATTTCGTAACCGAACCAGTCTTAGCCATTGCATTTGCTTTCATTGATCTGGAGAATTTTTGCGGTCCCCCGATCTTCATCGGTATGCACGTCGAACTGTACCAACTGCGCGGGGCCGAATGCCGTCGTTAACGCGGTATCGGTCGCATCGCGCCCGCGTGCCATCAAAATCCGTCCGATGCGTGGCGTGTTGTGCCGTGCGTCGAAGATATGCCACTCGCCCCCCAGATACACGTCGAACCATGCCGAGAAATCCATCGGTGAGTCCACGGGAGCAATACCGATATCGCCAAGATATCCGGTGCAATAGCGCGCAGGAATATTCATGCAGCGGCAGAGGGTAATCGCCAGATGGGCAAAGTCGCGACACACGCCCTGCCGTTCCTGATGCGCATCCCACGCCGTTTTTGTCGAGCGGGCGTGATGGTAACCGAACTCGATATGGTTGTGAGTAAACTCGACGATTGCCTGCACCCGTGCCCAGCCAGGCTCGATATGGCCGAACAGCGACCATGCCGTGTTCGATAACCGGTCGGTTTCGCAATAACGGCTGCCCAACAGGAACATCAATATGTCGTTGGGCAAATCTTCGATCGAGTGTTGATGTGCATCGGGAGTCTGCGGGTCCGGGCGGCCATCGTCCTCGATCGTGAAATCGCAACAGAGCGTCAGGCCCCGTCGGGCACGGTAACGCGCGTGCAGACATTTCCGAAGGCGTCGAGATAATCGTACATCGGCACATCGGGCGATGCGAAAATGCGGTGCGGGGTCGCAAGATCCCTGGACCGGGATGGATGGACGCTCAGCATCGCCATCATCGGGGTGGGCATGGCTGTTTCGAAACGGATTTCATAGCCGGCGCGGATTAACATAGGTCGGCCCTTTTGATTTCAGGTTCGATCAGGTCCCCGGGAAGAGGGGCGGGTAAGCGTTGGGTGCCGGAAACATGGTCGTCGACGGAGATGTCGACTTGGACAGTCATGTCGAGGAAGCTGCCGGGGAAACCGGCCCATGTTCCCGAAATCGGAACGGCCTGATAAATATCACGTGCGATGGCGACGCGGATCAGGCCGCGATTTCCGACGAGGCCGTTGGTCGGATCGAATTCCACCCAGCCCGAACCCGGCAAATACACGCGGACCCATGCGTGAGTATTGCCGCCGCCGGTCCGCAATTCGCGTGATGACGGGCTGTACACATAACCGGATACGAAGCGGGCCGCGAAACCCAGCGCCCTTACCGCCTCGATCATGAACATCGCATAATCGCGGCATGTACCCTGACGCCGGTTCAGTGTTTCGATGGGAGTTTGTGTCCCCTTTTCGGGACGGGGGACATAGGTAAATTCGCGCCGGATTGCCGCTGTGATATCGGTCAGCATCGTCAGCGTGTCGGTCTTGCCGATATTGCTCACGAACTTGCGCGCCCAGCTATCGATCAGGCGCTGTGGGTCGAGATGCTGGCGTTCTATCGACCGGAGCAGGTCGGGCATATCTTCCGAAGAATAAGTGAACGGGTAAAACCGCGCATAATCCTCGATATCGTAATGCTGGATATTGGCTGGGCGATGGTCGAGCCGCAACTGGCTGTCGAAGATCAGTTGTTTGCTGCGCTTGTCGAAGGTGGCAATCGCTACGGAATTGCCGAAAACATCCTGAAACCAGCGTAATTCGCTTGGCTCCGGGTCGATTTTCAGCATCGCGTCAATCAAATGCTGGTCGTAACTTTCCCGTGGACGCACCATAATCCGGTGCTCGCCAAAGGCCACGGGTTGTCGGTAGGAATAGGTCGTGACGTGAGAGAGGTTCAGGAATGGCATCGAATAACCCACATATCGGGAGCGGCGAATTGCGACCGTCACCTTTACTTGGGGTGGACGATCCGCCGCCATTTCAGATAATTAACCCCGCAGGCGCTTCATCGTTCCTGATTGTTTGCGATCATGCCGGTAAGTTGATCCCGAGGCGGCTTGGATCGCTGGGGCTTGGGCCTGAAGAGCTTGGTCGTCATATTGCATGGGATTTGGGTGCAGCCGAACTTTCGGTGATGCTCAGTAAGGCGCTCGACGCGACGCTGATCCGCCAGACATATTCGCGCCTTGTCATTGATTGTAACCGCGACCCGTCGGCTCCCGATGCGATGGCGCCGGTCAGCGATGGCACCATAATTCCGGGTAATCAGGATTTGTCGGCGGAGGACCGGGCGGCGCGGGTCGAGTCGATCCACGAGCCTTATCATTCCGCGATCGCATCTGCGCTTGGCGAAAAGACTATCGTTGCAATCCATAGCTTTACGCCGGAAATGAATGGCGTCGTGCGGCCTTGGAAGATCGGGATACTCCATCACCTGGGTAACACCGGCTTTGCCATGAGCGTGTTAGCGGAATTAGGGCGGATGACGACTCAACCGGTCGGCGATAATGAGCCCTATGCGATGGACGGCATCGACTACACCGTTCCGCGCCACGCCTATCCCGCTGAGCTGCCGTATCTGGAGATCGAGGTCAGGCAGGATATATTGCTGACGCCAGAGGGCCGGGCGAGGATTTCGGCGCTGCTGCAAACCGTCCTGCAGAAATGCAAACCATGACTGCATCGCCGTCGCTTGCGCTTGCCGCCGTTCGCTCGCAATTGTCGGGAAAATAGCTGGAGACGGATCATGCGTGCGGTTAACCATTTCATCGAAGGCGGCTCAGGCGTTGCCGCATCACGTTTCGGTGACATCTTCGATCCGAACTCAGGCGCAGTGCAGGCACGCGTTGCGCTTGGCGATGCCGCTGTGCTGGACCTGGCCGTCGCCGCTGCATTGAAGGCGCAGCCCGGCTGGGCAGCGACCAACCCGCAACGCCGTGCGCGCGTGATGTTCGAATTCAAGCGGCTGGTCGAAGCCAATATGGAAGAACTCGCCCACCTGTTGTCGTCCGAACACGGCAAGGTCATTGCCGATTCAAAGGGCGATATTCAGCGCGGGCTGGAGGTGATCGAATTCTGCTGCGGCATCCCGCACATCCTGAAGGGCGAATATACGCAAGGAGCTGGCCCCGGCATCGACGTTTATTCGATGCGCCAGCCGCTTGGCATCGGTGCGGGCATCACGCCGTTCAACTTCCCCGGCATGATCCCGTTATGGATGTCGGGCGTCGCAATCGCGACGGGTAACGCCTTCATTATCAAGCCCAGCGAGCGCGACCCCTCGATTCCCGTGCGCTTTGCCGAGCTGTTCATAGAAGCTGGCTTGCCCGCCGGGATTTGTCAGGTCGTGCACGGTGACAAGGAAATGGTCGACGCCATTCTCGATCATCCCGAAATCGCAGCGGTTAGCTTTGTCGGGTCGTCGGACATCGCGCATTACGTTTACAAACGCGGCGTTGCTGCGGGCAAGCGCGTGCAGGCAATGGGGGGTGCCAAGAACCATGGCATCGTCATGCCCGACGCCGATCTGGATCAGGTGGTCAACGACCTGTCAGGGGCTGCATTCGGATCGGCTGGCGAACGCTGCATGGCGTTGCCGGTGGTTGTGCCTGTCGGTGAGAAAACGGCGATCGCCCTGCGCGAAAAGCTGTTGCCTGCCATCGCAGCGCTCCGGGTCGGCGTATCGACCGATACCGATGCGCATTATGGGCCGGTCGTTAATGCCGCGCATAAGGCGCGTGTCGAGGGTTGGATTCAGAAGGGCGTCGACGAGGGCGCGGAACTGGTCGTTGATGGCCGGGGCTTCAAACTGCAGGGGCATGAGCAGGGGTTTTTCATCGGACCAAGCCTGTTCGATCATGTCACCACCAGCATGGAAAGTTATAAGGAGGAAATCTTCGGACCCGTCCTCCAGATCGTCCGTGCTGCCAATTTCGAAGAAGCCCTCGCGCTGCCCAGTCAGCATCAGTACGGCAACGGCGTCGCGATCTTTACCCGCAACGGCCACGCTGCCCGCGAATTCGCGGCGCGCGTGAATGTCGGCATGGTCGGCATCAACGTGCCGATCCCGGTGCCGGTCGCTTATCACACGTTCGGTGGCTGGAAGCGCAGCGCGTTCGGCGATACCAACCAGCACGGCATGGAAGGCGTGAAGTTCTGGACCAAGGTCAAGACCATTACACAGCGCTGGCCCGACGGCGGCGTGGGCGATGGGGCCAACGCGTTCGTCATACCGACGATGGGGTAAATTAATGACGGGCCAGTTCGAGCTTACCGAGGACCAGCTTGCGATCCAGGACATGGCGCGCAAGTTTACCGCCGACGCGATCACGCCCCACGCTGCGGAATGGGACGAGAAGCACATCTTTCCGCGCGATACGATCAAGTCGGCAGCGGAACTGGGCTTTGCGTCGATTTATGTCAGCGAAGAGTCGGGCGGTATCGGGCTGGGCCGTTTGGACAGCGCACTCATTATGGAGGCGATGGCTTATGGCTGTCCCTCCACCAGCGCGTTCATTTCGATCCACAATATGGCGGCATGGATGATCGATCGTTTCGGGTCGGCGGCGGTCAAGGCGAAATACCTTCCCGACCTCGTCACGATGGAAAAGATCGCATCCTATTGCCTGACCGAGCCATCATCGGGTTCTGACGCAGCGGCGCTGAAAACCAAGGCAGTTCGCGACGGTGACCATTATGTCGTCACCGGGTCGAAAGCGTTTATTTCGGGCGGCGGCGCGAACGAGATTTACGTGACGATGGTCCGCACGGGCGAGGACGGGGCAAAGGGCATCTCGTGCCTCGTCATCGAAAAGGATATGCCCGGCGTCTCGTTCGGCGCGAACGAGCGCAAGCTGGGCTGGCATTCGCAGCCCACGGCACAAGTCAATTTCGACGGCGTGCGCGTGCCGGCCGAAAATTTGATCGGTGGCGAGGGTGAGGGGTTCCGCATCGCGATGATGGGCCTTGATGGCGGCCGGTTGAACATCGGTGCCTGCTCGCTTGGTGGCGCACAACGCTGTCTGGACGAAGCGATTGCCTATACCAAAGACCGCAAGCAGTTCGGCAAGAGTATCGCTGATTTCCAGAATACCCAGTTCATGCTGGCCGATATGGAAACCGATCTACAGGCCGCCCGCGCGCTGTTGTATATCGCGGCTGCCAAGGTCACGGCGAACGCGCCCGACAAAACCAAATTCGCGGCGATGGCAAAGCGGCTTGCGACCGACACCGGGTCGAAGATTGCCAACGATGCGCTGCAACTGTTTGGCGGCTATGGCTATTTGCAGGATTACCCCATCGAACGGTTCTGGCGCGATCTGCGCGTGCATTCGATCCTTGAGGGCACAAATCAGGTCATGCGGATGATCGTTGGCCGTGAACTGACACGAACATGAGCGATACAGTGATGAGCGATACAATGAACAAGCCGGCGATCATGCAGGGGGCCGACGAAGTCTTGGCTGTTATCGAGGACAACGCCGGGCGCATTCGCCTGAACCGCCCGAAAGCCCTCCACGCGCTGACGTTGCCGATGTGTGAGGCGATGAGCGCTGCACTGACGAAATGGCAGAGTGACGATAGCGTCAAGGCCGTGATTATCGACCATGCCGAGGGTCGGGGCTTTTGCGCGGGCGGCGATATTCGTTTTCTGGCTGACGGTGCGACGCGCGGCGGTGCGGATTCGCTGCGGTTTTTTCATACCGAATATCGGCTTAACTATCAGCTTTTCACTTATCCGAAACCGGTGGTTGCTTTCATGGACGGCGTCACGATGGGCGGCGGCGTCGGTATCAGCCAGCCAGCAAAATATCGGATCGCGACGGAGAACACGCGTTTTGCCATGCCCGAAACCGGCATCGGCCTGTTCCCCGACGTTGGAGGTGGCTGGTATTTATCGCGGCTTCAGGGGCGTATTGGGGTCTATCTTGCGCTGACCGGCGCACGTCTCGACGGGGCCGAATGCTTCGCTCTCGGATTGGCGACCCATTATCTTCCCGCTGCCGCTCTGGACGAGGCCAAGTCGCGGATCGCTGCCGATCCCGGTGAAATCGATGCGATACTGACAAGCCTTTCGATCACGCCACCAGACGCTCGGGTGGTTCATAGCATCGCCATGATCGACCGGCTGTTCGCTTCGGATGTGTACGAGGATATCCTCGCGGCACTTAATGACGATGGTTCCGAATGGGCGATGAAGGAACTCGCAACACTCCGCACGAAATCGCCCCAGACTTGCAAGGTGGCGTTGCGTCAGTTGGCGGCGGGGGCAAAATTGACGGATTTTGCCGATGATATGCGGATGGAATACCGGATCGCGAGCCGCGTTATCCTGCTTCCTGATTTCGTGGAGGGGGTCCGTGCGGTGATCGTTGACAAGGACAATGCCCCGGTCTGGAACCCGTCGACGCCCGAGGGCGTGACACCCGAATTGCTCGACGCGATCTTTGCGCCGTTGCCCGCCAATCAGGAGTGGACGCCGTTATGACCAATACCACCATCGGCTTTATCGGGCTGGGTAACATGGGCGGCGGCATGGCCGCCAACCTGGTGAAAGCAGGATATTCGGTCCACGCGTTCGATCTTTCTAAAACCGCGCTGGACGCTGCGGTTGCCGCTGGTTGCGTTGCCGTAAACAATGCTGTCGAGGCGGCGAGTGCCAATATCGTTGTAACGATGCTCCCGGCTGGCAAGCATGTGCGACAGGTTTATGCCGAGGCACTGGTGGCGAACGCCAAGCCCGGCACGCTGTTAATCGATTGTTCGACTATTGACGTGGCAAGTGCCCGTGCGGTCGCAGAACTTGCCGTTGGTGCAGGGCTAGTCGCGGTCGATGCGCCGGTGTCAGGCGGCATTGCTGCTGCCAATGGCGGGACTTTGACATTCATGGTCGGCGGACCGGCGGATGGGTTTGCGCGCGCAGAGCCGATACTGGCGGCGATGGGCAAAACGATCATTCATGCAGGCGCAGCCGGCGCGGGACAGGCCGCAAAGATCTGCAATAATATGCTGTTGGGCGCGACAATGATCGCGACATGTGAGGCATTTGCGCTGGCCGAAAAGCTGGGGCTCGACCTCCAGACATTTTACGACATCAGCTCAAAGGCGTCGGGGCAAAGCTGGTCGATGACAAGTTATTGCCCTGTGCCCGGTCCGGTTCCGGCATCGCCCGCAAACCGTGATTTCGAGGGTGGATTTCAGGCTGCGTTGATGTTGAAGGATCTGAAGCTGGCGGTCGAAGCTGCTCAGGGTGTCAATGCGTCGGTGCCGATGGGGTCGAATGCTGCGGCGCTTTATCAGGCATTCGTTGGGCTGGGTTCGGGGTCGAAGGATTTTTCCGCCATCATCAAGTTGCTCGACGGGCGGCTGACGCAATAGTTTGTGCCAGCCGGCGCTGCGTCTGATTACCGAAGCCTTGCCGAGCCACGTTTCTCGCGACACTGTGAAAACCGTGTAACGCCAGGGAAACCGATGACCATCTCGACAGAAATTTTTAACGCCCGATCATGGCTGTTCGCCCCCGGTGACAGCGTACGAAAGATGGAAAAGGCGAGCGACAGCGCAACGGACGTTGCGATTTTCGATCTTGAAGATGCTGTAACCGAAAGCGAAAAGCCCAAGGCACGGGGAATGGTCGCCGACTTTCTCAAGTCGCGAACTGACGATCATTCGCGGTTTTGGGTGCGTATCAATCCGCTCGATGGTCCGTTTGCGCTTGCGGATCTGGTCGCTGTGGTCGGCAGTCGTCCGGGCGGAATCATGTTGCCCAAGGCGCGTGGCCGGGCCGATGTGGAACTGCTGAATAATTATCTGAGCATTCTGGAAGTTGCGGCCGACATCGAGCCGGGGTTGATCAAAGTCATCGCGCTGGTCACCGAAACCGCCGAAGCCATGTTCACGACCGGCGATTACGCTGGCGCGCCGCGTCTGGTTGCGATGACATGGGGAGCCGAAGACCTCGCCGTTGCTCTGGGCGCGAGCGATAATAAGGGCGCTGATGGCGATTATGGATTCACATTCCAGATGGCGCGCAGTTTTTGCCTTATCGGTGCGGCGGCTGCCGGGGTCGCTGCGATCGACACAATCCAAAGCGATTTCCGCGATCTGGAGACGCTTCGCAAACGCGCCGAGCAAGTGCGTCGAGAGGGTTATCGTGGAATGCTCGCCATTCACCCGGCGCAGGTCGATGTCATCAACGCCGCCTTCACGCCGAGCGATGAGGAGGTGATGACGGCGCAGGAGATCGTGGACATTTTCGCGGCCAACCCCGGCGTCGGCGCGATCGGATATAAGGGGGGTATGCTCGACCGGCCTTATCTTTCCCGGGCACAGGCATTGTTGAAACTGGCTGGACGCTGATACAAGTCGCGCGGGGGCGTTCTTATTTGAGGGAGGAATTGCTCATTCGCATTTTCCAGACTCGCCCTCAAATGGAAACCCTTCCCATGGTCATCGCCATTTGCTGTGTGCTGAACGGGAAGGCGCCCAGCGATCCCTCCTATGAATGAGCGGTTTTTGCGGCCTCGCGGGATTGTGTCCGCCGCGCGGCGCTTGTTCCGGGCCAGCGAAGCCAGCTTCATTCTGCTTGCGGTCGGGGTTGGGATCGCCGCCGGGCTTCTGGCCGCTGTGCTCGGTGCTACGGCGCATTTTCTTCAATCCACGCTTTATGACCTTCACCTTGACGACCGGCTCAGCGGTCTTGCTTCAATCTCTCCGATCCGGCTGCTTTCATTGCCATTGGGAGGGGTTGTGCTTGGCGCGATCGTGCTCCTGGTTCGAAACCATAAGCGGACTGCGATCGACGTGGTGGAGGCCAATGCGCTTCATGGTGGACGTATTCCGTTTCGCGACACGCTGCTTGTGTCTGGTCAGACTCTTGTTTCCAACGGTTGCGGTGCGTCGGTCGGGCTTGAGGCGGCCTATGCACAAATGGGGGCGGGGTTGCCTCGATCGTCGGCCAATGGCTCAACTTGCGCCGTAACGATCTTCGCGTGCTGGTTGGAGCGGGATCAGGTGCCGCGATTGGCGCTGCATTTGGCGCACCCCTGACAGGCGCATTCTATGCCTTTGAAATTGTCATCGGTGCCTATACGCCCGCCAGTATTGCTCCCGTTGTGGCTGCCACTCTGGCAGCGGTTGTCACAGCGCGATCACTGGGTGCGACGCCCTATTTGATTGCTGCAACCAGCAGCCAGAACATCGCAACCGTTGACTATCTGCTCTATGCCGGGCTGGGGTTGATCGCAGGGTTCGCAGGGATAGCGCTGATGCGTTTGGTGTCGTTTGCGGAAGCGGCCGTTCGCCGCACGGTGCTGCCCGAATGGGCAAGGCCCGTTGCCGGTGGCCTGATCCTTATCCCGATCGCGCTGGGCTCACCACAGGCACTGTCGGCTGGACATGGCGCGCTACACCTCACGATCGGGGGCGAACTGGCGCTGAGCGCATTGACGCTCGTATTTGCACTTAAATGTCTCGCTTCGGTTGTGTCGCTCGGCTTTGGTTTCCGTGGAGGGCTGTTCTTTGCGTCGCTCTTTCTGGGGGCGTTGCTCGGCAAGATCCTTGCGGGCTTGTGGATGCTCATTCCGGGCGTCGTTCCATTATCGCTGATGGATGCTGCGCTTGTCGGAATGGCGGCACTGGCCGTTGCGGTCGTTGGTGGCCCGATGACCATGTCCTTTCTCGTTCTGGAGGCGACCCATGATTTTGCGATCACGGCGGTCGTGCTTACTGCCAGCCTGTGTTCCAGCGCACTGGTCCGCGAAAAGTTCGGCTATTCGTTTTCGACCTGGCGCCTGCATCTGCGGGGCGAGGTGGTGCGGAGCGCGCGCGATATTGGCTGGATGCGGGCGCTGACGGCCCGCAAGATGATGCGCGCGGCACCCGCCACGGCATTGCCCACACTGTCCAAGACTATTTTCAGGCAGCAGTTTCCGCTGGGATCTACAAGCCGCGTTTTGCTTCAGGACGCAGCGGGCCATTATGCCGGTCTGGTCTCGACCGCCACCGTGTTCGCCGACGCCGGGGATGGCGAGCGGCCGATCGCCGACCTTTCAATCCTGAATGGCGTCACGTTGCCGCCCGATTTTACGATCGGGACGATTATGGAGCGCTTTGACGAGAGCGGCGCGGATGATCTTGCCGTTGTCGATGCAGAAGGTCGCATCTTGGGTATGCTGACCGAGAAATATGTCCGCAAACGCTATGCCGATGAAATCGATCGATCGCAGCGCGACCTTTATGGCGAAAACTAGCGACAGGCTCAGGAAGCCAGACGTGAGAGTATCGGACATTCGGGCCGTTCGTTGCCGTGACAGCCTTTTGCCAAATCCAGCAATGCCTCGCGCATGGCATTAAGCGCATCCGCCTTTCGACCAAGGTCCGCCGCGCGCGATTCCGCCAGTGCTTTTACCTCTGCACTGGCACGGTCGTGATTGGACCATAGATCGAGCAGCCTGTGAATTTCCTCGATTGGAAATCCCAAATCCCGGGCATTCGCGATGAACCTTAGCCTGTGTATGTCAGCTTCGGAATAGTCGCGATACCCACTGTCGCGGCGCGGTGGCGACGGAATTAGGCCGATCTGTTCATAATGGCGGATCATCCGTTGCGAGACCCCGCTCGCAGTCGATGCACCTCCGATATTCACAGCGTCACCCGGTTGAGACGCAGCGCGTTGGTGACGACGCTGACGGAGGAGAGGGCCATCGCGGCGGCGGCGATGACAGGTGACAAAAGAATGCCGAACACCGGGTAGAGCAGCCCGGCGGCGATGGGGACACCGGCGGCATTGTAGATGAAGGCGAAGAACAGGTTTTGACGGATGTTGGCCATCGTCGCTTCGCTCAGTCGTCGCGCCCGCACTATGCCGTTAAGGTCGCCTTTGAGCAGCGTGATGCCAGCGCTTTCAATGGCAACGTCGGTGCCCGAACCCATGGCAATGCCGACATCCGCTGCTGCCAGAGCGGGCGCGTCGTTCACGCCATCGCCCGCCATGGCGAGGACACGCCCTTCACTTTGCAGGCGCAGGACGACAGCAGCCTTTTGATCGGGCAGGACTTCGGCTTCGACCGTATCGATGCCGAGTTTACGGGCTACGGCGTTGGCGGTCGTGCGGTTGTCGCCGGTCAGCATAACGACCCTGATGCCCTCCTTTTCCAAAGCCGCCAGCGCTCCGGCAGTCGTCGCCTTTATCGGATCGGCGATGGCGAGAATGCCGGCGACACGACCGTCGATGGCGGCGAAAATGGCGGTGGCGCCGTCTGCGCGCAGATCGTCCGCCTTTTGAGCCGCTGATGATACGTCGATGCCGTTTTCCTTGAGATAAGCGGCTCCGCCCAGAAAGATGCGCTTGCCGTCCACGGTGCCGACCGCGCCTTTACCTGTTGGCGCGTCGAAGTCGGAAACGTCCGGAACGTCGAGCTTTCGATCCATCGCCGCGGTGACGATCGCGAGCGCCAGGGGATGTTCGGACGCCCGTTCGACGCCAGCGGCGAGGCGAAGAATGTCGTCCTCTGAAAAGCCGTTCATTGCGACGATGGCGGTTACGGAAGGTCGTCCTTCGGTCAGCGTGCCGGTCTTGTCGAGGACGATCGTGTCCACCTTTTCCATTCGCTCCAGCGCCTCGGCATTTTTGATCAGGACGCCAAGGCCCGCGCCTCGACCGATACCGACCATGATTGACATTGGCGTCGCCAGGCCGAGCGCACAGGGGCAGGCAATTATCAGCACCGCAACGGCGGCAACGAGTCCGTGCGCCAGTCGTGGCTCTGGACCCCATATCGCCCATATCGCGAAGGAGAGCAGGGCAATCGTAAGGACCGTCGGGACGAACCAGCCCGCAACCTTGTCGGCCATGCGCTGGATCGGTGCGCGCGAACGCTGAGCATCGGCCACCATCTGGACGATGCGGGCCAGCATCGTGTCGCGACCAACCTTATCTGCCCGTACGATGAGCGATCCGGTCTGGTTTATCGTCCCAGCCACAACAGGCGCGCCGATCGTTTTCGTCACGGGCATGGATTCGCCTGTGACCATCGATTCGTCGAGCGAGGACTGGCCATCCTCGACGACCGCATCAACAGGCACTTTCTCTCCGGGGCGGACGCGCAGCTTGTCGCCGACGACGATCAGGTCGATTTCGACTTCTTCGTCGCTGCCATCCGCCATGATCCGACGGGCGGTTTTGGGCGCGAGATTGAGGAGCGCCTTGATCGCGCCCGAGGTGCGTTCACGAGCGCGTAATTCGAGAACCTGACCCAACAGGACAAGGACAGTGATGACTGCGGCGGCTTCGAAATAGATGGCGACGGTGCCGTCCATCATACGAAACGCCGCCGGAAATATGCCGGGAGCGAGGGTGGCGACGACGCTATAGGTCCAGGCAACGCCTGTCCCCATCGCGATCAGCGTGAACATGTTGAGGTTACGCGTTCGAAGCGACGCCCAGCCGCGTTCGAAAAACGGCCAGCCTGCCCAGAGGACGACGGGGGTCGCCAGTGCGAATTGAACCCAGCCCGATATACGGTCGGGAATCTGATGGCGCAGCGCCGGAAACAGATGTCCGCCCATTTCCAGCAGGAATACGGGGATTGTCAGCACAAGGGCGATCCAGAAGCGTCGCGTCATATCGACGAGTTCCGGGCTGGGTCCGGCGTCGGCCGTCACCATTTCTGGTTCGAGCCCCATACCGCAAATCGGGCAGGGCACTGGTTCCGACACGCGAATTTCCGGGTGCATTGGACAAGTCCAGATCGTGCCCGGAGCTGCGACGATGGGCGCGTTGGCCCGGCCCGAAAGATAATGTTCAGGATCGGCCATGAACTTCGAACGGCAGCCAGCGCTGCAAAAATGATAATCGTCTTTTGCATGGTGGGCGTGATGGGCCGTTGTGGCCGGATCGACCGTCATTCCGCAGACGGGATCTTTGGCCGACTTGATGTCGGTTGGACCGTCATGGTTGCCAGCGCCCCCACTGTGCGCGCCTGAATGCGACGTCGTTTTCGAATCCGTCATAGCTGTTTTCCTTATCGACGCACCTCATCTAATGTCTGACATCATGTTAGGGTCAAGAGCTATAATCTGCCTCGCGATCGTTGATGACGAGGGGTGGCGACGTCGCGCGCGTATAATCAATATACGGATGTGAAGTCTCCGGTCGTTCACAAGCTTTTGCTGGGGAGGGCCGGGTGGAAGATGAGCTATAGGGAACATGCCGAACGTCCGGTCGGAGTGAGGATTGGGAAGTCGAGATGAATACAGACTTAGATAACCTGTTGAGCCGCTTACGCACCGAACCGATCCATCCGGGCGTTGCAGACATTGAAGAGGCGGTGTTCAGCCGCATAGCGGCGCGTCCTTACGTTTCGACTGCCGTCCAACTCAGGTTCGGTGTGGTCGCGGCCTTTGGAGCCGTGCTCCTGGGCTTTGCCAGTAACGGATTTACCCCACCGGCTGAGGCGTCGATAACGCTGGCTCCCTTCGGGCCGTCCAATCCGCTTGCACCTTCGACGCTCCTCGCAGGCCTGCGATGAAACCGCGTATGTTCGTCCGGTTCGCGCTTGTGGCCTTTTTTGCGGCCGTGGCGGGCGTGTTTTTGTGCCGTCAGTTCTTTCCGCAGCCGGTGGCAGCCAGTGTTGCACTGCATGAGGTGTTGCATGGCAAGCTCGACCTTGATGATCGACAAAAGGCACAGATTAACGTGTTCGAGCAGCGGTTTGCGGTGCAGCGTCGTGCGCTGGAACTGGAGTTGCGAGCCGATAATGCACGTCTTGCCGATGCTATAGAGGCAGAGCATGGGAATGGGCCGCGCGTGATCGCCGCCGTCGATCAATCGCACCGTGCTATGGGCGAACTCCAGAAGGAGACACTTGGTCATATCTTTGCCATTCGGCAGATATTGCGCGCGGATCAGGCACAGAAATTCGACCGGGCGGTTGTTCATGCGCTTACCGACGATGTGCGGTGAGTCTGGATTTACCGGCGTGTTCGGACGGTGAACTAGCGGCGCTGACGCTCAGCGGTCGGCAAGCGGCGTTTGGTGAAATCATGCGCCGCCACCAGAACCCGATTTATCGGCTGGTGCGCGGTCTTGTCGGCAATGCCGAAGAGGCGCTCGATCTCACTCAGGATTGTTTCGTGTCGGCCTTTAGCCATTTGAGGAAATATGATGGCGACCGGCCTATGCGTGCATGGCTTTCGCGTATCGCGATCAACAAATGCCGGGACTGGCGGCGGCGACAGAGGGTGCGACGATTTTTCTCATTTGGCGCTCCGGCCGCCGAAGTTGAAAAAGTGGCTGACGACGGCCCTTCGGCACATGCCAGCGCGGCCGCGAAAATAGAGCTTGAGAGACTGACTGTTGCGATCGGCGCATTGCCGGCATCGTTGCAAGAGGTTCTGTTGCTCCGCACTGTTGAGGGGCTCAGCCAGGCGGAAGCTGCTACCGCTCTTTCGATCAGCGGCAAGGCGGTGGAAACGCGATTATACAGGGCGCGGGCGCGGCTTACCGAAATCCTGATCGAAAAATGAGGGATGCGCGCGGCTCATGCGTAAAGCTGGGAAGATGTCGCGCTTCTCCGTCTTTCCAGACAAAGAGCGCCAAACCATGAATGAGGATACACAATGAACCCGGCAATGAACCGCCGCGACCTTATCCGCGGTGCTGCACTGACTGGAGGCGGGCTGACATTGTCGGCCTGGATGCCAGCATGGGCACAGTCGGTTTCTGCGGGTATTGCAAAGCCGCTCCCGACCGTTTCGGGCAATGATATCTCTCTTAAAATCGCGCATCAGATGATGATGGTCGATGGCCGTCAAAGTCATGCCATCGGCATCAACGGTACGGTGCCCGGTCCTTTGATCCGGCTGCGTCAGGGACAGACCGCGCGTCTGTCCGTAATCAATGATCTGGAGGAGGACAGTTCGATCCACTGGCACGGGCTGTTGGTGCCGTTTCAGTTTGACGGTGTGCCCGGCGTCAGCTTTCCGGGCATCAAACCCAAATCGACGTTCGTTTATGAATTTCCAATCGTTCAGGCGGGTACATATTGGTATCACAGCCATTCGGGGTTGCAGGAACAGATGGGCCTTTACGGGCCGATCGTCATCGATCCGGCGGGCGATGATCCGATCCAGTCGGATCGTGAACATGTCATCGTACTGTCCGACCACAGTTCGATGCATCCGCACGCCATTTTCCGAAAGCTGAAGCAGGTGGGCGGAGGCTATTTCAATTATCAGCGCCAGACCCTCGCTGGTTTGCTGGGAAAGCAGGATCAACCTCTGAAGGATCGTCTCGAATGGGGTAACATGCGAATGGACCCCACGGATGTCTCCGACGTTACCGGATCGACCTACACTTATCTGGTGAATGGACATGGTCCACGGGACAATTGGACGGCGCTTTTCCGTCCCGGCGAGCGAGTTCGCCTGCGCGTCGTAAATGCTTCGGCGATGACGACATTCAACGTCAGAATTCCGGGTTTGAAGCTCACGGTGGTTCAGGCCGATGGTCTGAACGTAAGGCCCGTCGAGGTCGATGAATTCCAGATCGCGGTTGCCGAAACCTATGATGTCATCGTCACACCGACTGATGATCGGGCCTATACACTGGTCGGTGAATCGGTGGATCGGTCAGGCATGGCGCGAGCCACTCTGGCACCGCGCGAAGGCATGGTGGCCGAGGTGCCTGCACTTCGAAAGCGTCCGATCGCTACCATGAAAGACATGGGCATGGGCGATATGCACGGTGTCATGCCGGGTATGGATCATGCAGCGATGGGGCATGATATGTCGGGTGCTGCCGCAGGTGGAATGGCAATGGGCACCATGAACATGCGCGATGCCAGCAAGGCCCCGCAGGTAAAAATGGGGCCGGGCGTTCAGACAATTTCTCCGATGCCTATGGATCGCACGGGTGAGCCGGGACAGGGCCTCGACGATGTCGGACACCGCGTTCTCGTTTATCGCGACCTCATGGCCGTGGAGCGCAATCCCGATTTGAGAGCGCCTGACCGTGCGATGGAAATTCATCTGACCGGCAATATGGAACGCTATATGTGGTCTTTCGACGGCGTGAAGCTGAGCGATAAGCGTGAGCCTATTCCTTTTGTGGAAAATGAACGTGTCCGCGTGACTCTCATCAACGAAACGATGATGTCGCATCCGATCCATCTTCACGGGCATTTTTTCGAACTGGTCACGGGGCACGGTGAATATTCACCGCGCAAACACACGGTCAATGTCGCCCCGGGCGGGAAAGTCAGCTTCGACGTTACCGCCGATGCGGTCGGCGATTGGGCCTTCCACTGTCATATGCTTTATCACATGCATGCAGGCATGATGCGTGTCGTCTCTGTCCGGCCTCGGGGAGAAGCGGCGTGAAGCCATTCTTTCTCCTGATGAGCGTGGTGCCGTTCGCTCTCGCTGAGCCGGTAAACGCACAGTCCATGCACAATATGCCCGATATGGACATGTCGGGAACGGACGCCAGCAAGGAACCTGCCAAATCCGACGAACATGCTGGGCATGACATGTCGAACATGCCGGGGATGGACATGCCCGCAGCCGAAACCGAGCAACCGATGCAGCACGACATGTCGTCGATGCACGGGATGGCGATGGACAAACCAATGGCAGCGCATGGGGCCGGGGGCACCAGTCTTGAACCGGGCAATGCTCCGGCACCGGCACCCCCCACCGATCACTATGCCGATCGGATTTATCCGGACGGGGCGATGGTCGATTCGAGATCCATGTTGCAGAAGGAGCATGGCGGCAGCACGTCCTCGATGATCGTCTTCAACCTCGCCGAATATCAGATCCGTAACGGGCGGGACGGTTATCGGTGGGACGGCGAGGCGTGGTTTGGCAAGGATCTCGATCGGCTGGTGATCAAGACCGAGGGTGAGGGGGTCAATCGCGAAGGTATTGAAAGTGCGGAGGTACAGGTTCTCTATAGCCGGGCGCTGGACCCCTATTGGAATCTTCAGGGAGGCGTTCGCTATGATTTCACGCCCAATCCCTCGCGCGCCTATGCGACGATCGGTATCGAAGGGGTTTCGCCCTATTGGTTCGATATGGAGGCCGCGTTGTTCCTGTCGAATAAAGGGGACGTGCTGGGTCGGATCGAGGGCTATTACGATCAGCGCATCACTCAGCGCCTGATCCTTCAGCCCCGCATCGAATTGAATCTTTCGGCGCAGGACGTGCCGGAAAACCGGATCGGTGCGGGCATCTCGAATGCCGAATTGGGTTTGCGCTTACGCTATGAGGTTCGACGTGAGTTCGCGCCGTATATCGGTGTTTCCTACGATCGGAAGATTGGGCAAACGGCGCACTATGCGCGTGCCGACGGGGAGGATGTCAGAGCGACGAGCTTTGTTATCGGCGTGCGGACATGGTTCTGAAGAGTGTCAGGCGCTCGCATCGTGCTGCGCGAAGCAGGCGCGTCCGAGCGGTTGATGATCGACAGCAACATTTACTGGCTCCGGCAAGCTTATAATTGCTACAGGAACGCTCGATGCACCGTTTGATCGCCTTCTTTGCCTGCCTGACCATATTCCTGTCTCTGGGAATGGGTTCGGTTGCGCATACTATGGAGCCAATCACCTGCATCGACGCCGGAACTTCTGCCGAGACCGGTCACACTAATGGCGATCAGGTTCCTGCCGATAGCGACAATGGCTACCCGCATCATCATGGCGGCTGCCACGGACATCATGTTGCGACGGCGGCAGCGAAGACCGACCCGACCCAGCAGGAGGGTGTCGGCCTACGGGGCCGTCCGACCAACGCGCTCGCTTTGGCCACGAGTGGTGCCGACCCTGCACTGAGACCACCCCGGACCTGAACCTTCGCCGGATCGGGCGCTTTTGCGCGTCCGACATCTGCCTTGGTTCGTCAGGAGTCTTAATTCATGCATCGTTTTTTTGCGGCCTTGTTGGCCGTGTCTGGCTGCGCGTCGATCGCGCAGGCCCAATCGACCGATCCGGCGCACACCGGTCCATCCTTAACGCTAGATAAGGCTCTCGATCTTGCGGGGGCAACGTCTCCGTCGATACAGGTCGCATCGGCAGGTATTCGTTCGACCGACGCGGCACGGACAATCGCCGGTCTGCGTCCCAACCCTTCGATAGTCACCCAGACTGAGAACGTCACGGGCAGCGGCCAGTATCGCGGCCTCAGAAGCGCCGAGACAACGGTCGGGCTGGAACTGCCGGTAGAATTGGGCGGCAAGCGTTCCGCCCGTATCGCTGTTGCCGGTGCGCGCGGTCAGCGCGCGGTGATCGCGGCGGCGGTGGCGAGGGCCGATGTCAGGCTTGCCGTCACACAGTCCTATATCGAGGCGATCGCGGCGGAGCGACGGCTTACGACCGCCGGAGAACAGTCCGGCATCGCTACCGGAGCGCTCAGGGCCGCACGGGTCCGTGTGAAAGCCGGGCGGGCTTCCCCTATGGAGGAGCAGCGAGCCGAGGTGGTGCGGATCAACGCTGAGGCTGCGGTGGAGCGGGCGACCCGAACACAGGAGGTTGCACGCGGCAACCTTGCACGACGCATCGGACAGCCGATCACCGGAAAACTCGACCTTGCATGGTTCGACCGGGTTTCTGGATATGGACCGACGCAGTTAATCGATCCAGGTAGCACTCTGACCATGACGGCAGCACGGGCGGATGTCGCCACGGCTGATGCTCAGGTCGGGCTTGCCCGTTCGCAGCGGATACCCGACATCAGGCTGAGCGCCGGGGCGCGTCGGCTTGCTGCCACAAATGACACAGCGGCTGTATTCGGTGTGTCGATCCCGTTTCCAATATTCAACAATGGCAGCGCCGCCATTGCGCAGGCGCGAGCGGAGCGTGACCAGAGCGACGCGATGAGCCGCGTGATTGCGATTGAGACCGCTCAGGCAATCGCGGCCTCGGAAGCGGAAGTCGCGAACGCTGCCATGACGGCCCTGACTGCCAGCGGCCCGGCACTCGTCGCAGCGCAGGAAGCGGCACGCATCGCGCGGATTGGCTATCGCGAGGGTAAGTTCGGCCAGCTCGACCTGCTCGATGCAGAACGCACGCTTTCCGAGATCCGGGCGGCGGCAATCGACGCACTTGCCGCATATCACGACGCACAGGCGCGGCGGGACCGTTTGACGACGGCTGCCCCTGATTTGACGAGAGATTGATCCCATGACCTTGCAGACATTCAGGGCGATACTGCCCCTCGCATTCGCCACAACACTCGCGGCGTGCGGGGGCGCACCCACCACCGGTAACGAAGCCTCCGCCGCAGCGTCGACGGAACCAGCATCCGATCGGGTGGTCACATTAACACCCCAGCAGATCGAGGCAGCCGGCATCCTGCTGGTACGCCCAACCGTCGGAGGCGGGGCCGGAGCGATCGAATTGCCAGCCACGATCGCAGGCGATCCGCAAGGCATCCAGATCGTGTCCGCCGCGATCGGTGGCCGTATCGTGACGCTCACCCGCAATCTGGGTGAAACGGTCAGGCGGGGTGATACGCTTGCCATTATCGAGAGTCGCGAGGCGGCCCAGCTTAAAGGACAGGTCGAAGCATCGCAGGCCAGAGCGTCGCTGGCGCAAAGCCAACTCCGTCGCGAACAGCGATTGTTCGCCGAGCGGGTTTCGCCAGAGCAGGATTTGATCGCCGCGCAGACGGCTGCGGCTGAAGCCAATATTGCGTTGCGACAGGCACAACAGCAACTTTCAGCGGCTGGCGGCGGCGGCGGAGCACTCAATCGCCTTGCCCTGTCTTCGCCGATCGGTGGTCAGATCATTGCCCGGTCCGCGATGCTCGGTCAGACCGTGGTTGCGGACGCGGAATTATACCGGGTCGCCAACCTGTCGACCGTATCGCTTTCCATCTCGCTCTCTCCTGTCGATGCGGGGCTGGTGCGGCCGGGTGCTCCGGTATCGGTGACCACGCCGGGCCGACAGGGAACCGCGCGGGTGACGTTCGTTTCGCCCGTACTCGACGCCCAGACGAAACTCGTGCCCGTCATCGCGACAATGGACAATCGAGGCGGTCAATGGCGCGTCGGCGAAAGCATCAACGCCGCGATCGAGCTTCCCGGAAAGAGCGGAAGCCCGGAGATTGCCATACCTCAGATCGCTGTTCAGTCGCTTGGGGGCAAAACGGTCGTGTTCGTCCGCACGCCGACTGGCTTCAAGGCGGTGCCGGTGAAGGTCGGGGCACCCAGCGGGGATCGGGTGATCATCGTGTCCGGGCTGATCGGCCGCGAGCAGGTCGCTGCCACCAATAGTTTCACGCTCAAGGCCGAACTCGGCAAGAGCGAGGGCGAGGAGGAATGACCATGATCGGTCGGATCATCACCTTTTCGGTCGAGCGGCGCTGGTTCGTCCTGCTGCTCACCATCATTGCCACGATCATCGGCGGTGCGGCGCTTTATCGCCTGCCGATCGACGCGGTGCCCGACATCACCAACAATCAGGTTCAGATCAACATTACGGCACCGGCGCTATCGCCATTGGAGGCCGAAAAGCAGGTGACATGGCCGATTGAAACTGCCCTTGCGGGCATTCCCGGTCTGGAACGCACTTGGTCGCTGAGCCGTAATGGCTTCGCGCAGGTCACTGCCGTTTTCACTGACAAAACCGACATCTACTTTGCCAGGGCGCAGGTTGCCGAGCGGATGCGCGGCGCCGAAAGTGCACTTCCCCCTTCGGTTAAACCGCAGATGGGACCGATCGCGACTGGCCTTGGCGATATTTTCCAGTGGACGATCGAGATGCGCGAACTCGATCAGGTCCGGCACAAGGATGGGGAGCCCGGCGTCCAGCGCGATGGCAGCTATATTACGCCCGAAGGTGACCGGCTGACCACCGAGATCGCGATGGCCACCTATCTGCGCACGGTACAGGACTGGATCGTGGGGCCGCAATTGCGTTCGGCACCCGGTCTGGCCGCGGTCGATTCCCTTGGCGGCTATGTGAAACAATATCTGGTGACACCTGATCCGCAGCGGCTTGCGGCGCTTAATCTGTCATTGAACGATCTCGCCAGCGCAATCGAACGCAACAATGTCAGTATCGGAGCCGGTGTCATCAGCCGCAACGGCGAGGCGCTTGCCGTGCGTTCCGACGCGCGCGTTCGCAACGCCAGCGAACTTGCGAGCATGGTCGTTGCTACGCGCGAGGGCGTGCCGATCACCCTTTCACAAGTTGCAACGGTCGGAACGGGACAGGCGTTCCGAATGGGATCGGCATCAGAACGTGGTCGAGAGGTTGTTATCGGCACAGCGATCATGCGGATCGGCGAGAACAGCCGCACGGTTGCATCGGGCGTGGCGCAACGATTGGTGACGCTCAACAAGTCTTTGCCCGTCGATATCATTGCGACGCCGATCCTCGACCGCACCAAGCTCGTCAATTCGACGATTCAGACGGTCGCCAAGAACCTTGCCGAAGGTGCGTTGCTCGTCATCGTCGTTCTATTTCTATTGCTGGGTAATTTCCGCGCTGCGTTGATCGCGGCGTTGGTAATCCCGATAACAATGTTGCTGACCAGCATGGGGATGCTGAAGGCTGGGGTTTCAGCCAATCTGATGAGTCTGGGCGCGCTGGATTTCGGTTTGATCGTCGATGGCGCGGTCATCATTGTCGAGAATGCGCTGCGGCGTCTTGCCGAACGCCAGCATCACAAGGGGCGGCTATTGTTGTTGGATGAGCGCCTGTCGATTGTCGCGGCGTCGGCCCGGGAGATGATCCGTCCATCGGTCTATGGTCAGGCGATTATCATCCTTGTCTATGCGCCGTTGCTGACCTTCACCGGCACCGAAGGCAAGATGTTCGAACCGATGGCGCTGACCGTCATCATCGCACTCGCGTTTGCCTTCATTCTCTCGCTGACTTTCGTGCCTGCCGCCATCGGGTGCCTGCTCAGTAAAAAAATCGGGGAGAAAGAGAGCCGTGTCGTCGCCATTGCCAGGGCACGGTATCGGCTCGGTCTTACACGGGCGATGCAGCGGCCCAAAGCAACCATTGGCATCGCGCTGGCGATGCTGGTGGCGACAGCGGGACTGTTCCTCACGCTTGGGCAGGAGTTCCTGCCGCAGCTCGACGAGGGTGACATACTGGTCGAAACGCGGCGCATTCCCGGTACGTCCGTCGATCAGAGTCAGGCGATGCAATTTCCATTTGAAAAGCTCTTGTCGCGTGAGCCGGAGGTGAAGACCGTGTTCTCGCGCACTGGCACAGCAGACCTCGGCACCGATCCGATGCCAACCAACGCCACCGATACCTTTGTGATGTTGAAGCCCCGTGTCGAGTGGCTGAACCCGCGTTTGCCAAAGGAAGATCTGGTCGCGCGTCTGGACCAGCGCCTCTCTCAATTGCCGGGCACCAGCTTTGACTTTACCCAGCCGATCCAGATGCGGTTCAACGAACTGATCGCGGGCGTCCGCAGCGACATCGCGATCAAGGTGTTCGGCGATGACTTTGCATCGATGGATGCAACCGCTGCCCGTATCGCCACCGTTCTGCGCCGGGTCGATGGGGCGACTGACGTGAAGATCGAGCAAACCACCGGGCTGCCGATGCTTGATATCCGGATGAAGCGAGATGCGATGGCGCGCCTGGGCCTTACCGCTCAAGATGTGCAGGACGTGATTTCGGCTGCGATAGGGGGCGCGAAGCAGGGGTAATTTTCGAAGGCGACAAGCGTTTCAATGTCGTAATCCGGCTCGATGATCGTCTGCGTACCGACATCGACGCGCTGCGACAGGTGCCGGTGGCTACACCGTCGGGAGCATTCGTGCCGCTGGAATCGGTTGCATTGCTGGAGATTGTCGATGGGCCGAACCAGGTCAGCCGCGAAAATGGCAAGCGTCGGGTTGTGGTGCAGGCCAATGTCCGTGGGCGCGACATTGCCAGTGTCGTCGGTGACGCACAGGCAGCGATCGACGCAAAGGTCCAGCTTCCGGCCGGTACCTATTTGCAATGGGGCGGGCAGTTCGAGAATCTGGCGGCCGCCCGCAGTCGGCTAGCACTCGTCGTCCCTGCGTGTTTCGTGCTGATCATACTGCTGCTTTATGGCGCATTGGGAAGCGTGCGCGACGCGGCCATCGTGTTCACGGGCGTGCCACTTGCGCTTGTGGGCGGCGTGCTGGCGCTCGTGCTGAGAGGGATGCCGTTCTCAATATCGGCAGCAGTCGGTTTCATCGCGCTGTCGGGGATTGCGGTCCTCAATGGCCTGGTGATGGTGACGTCGATCCAGGAGCTGATGCGTGGCGGCATGGATCGGGCAACTGCCAGTGCCGAAGGGGCGATGGCGCGATTACGGCCCGTCGCCATGACCGCGCTGGTTGCCTCGCTCGGCTTCGTGCCGATGGCGTTTGCGACCGGGGCGGGGGCGGAGGTTCAAAAGCCGCTCGCAACCGTCGTTATCGGAGGTCTCATCTCCGCAACGCTGCTCACCCTGTTCGTGCTCCCGACGCTCTACGCGCGTTGGGGCCATCGGGAATTGCCGGCTTCGCGGATCGACGATGTTGAAACGCTGCTGCTGCATGAGGCGGGAGGCGTTGTGCCCGACTGAAACAGGGTTGTCGGCCTATGGCTGTAGGGGGACCGCAACCAATCGCTGTCGCGGGCGTTAGGAGTGCAACCACAGTTGTAAATCAGGCAGGGTGACTGGACGCACGGACTTTATTTCGTTCCTTACGGCCCAGGCGGCGCTGACGACCGCGCAGGCAAATCTTGCAGTATCGAATTCGCTGTTGGTCTTTCGACAAGTGGATGTCTTCAAGGCGCGGGAGGTGGGTGGCAATGACAAAACAGACGCAGGCAGGTCACCACGGACGCTACATGCTTTCATCGGAGAAACGAGTATGAACCCTGACCAAATGGGCAACCAAATGGGGCGATCCTCCACACCTCCGACCTCGGCACCCCCCACCGTAGCGCGCTCGCTCGTCTGGCTGGTGATAGGACTGTTCTTCGTTTGGGGCGGCGCAACAAGCCTAAACGACGTGCTGATCCCTAAGTTGAAGGGGTTGTTCTCACTGAGCTATGCCGAGGTGATGCTGACGCAGTTCGCGTTCTTCATGGCCTATGCGATCGTGTCCATTCCTGCGGGTACGGTGATCGCGCGGATCGGTTATGTTCGCGGCCTGGTGTTGGGCCTCGTCATCATGGTGATCGGCGCGTTGCTGTTTTGGCCAGCGGCTTCGGCAGGTGTTTATGGCGGCTTTCTGATAGCGCTTTTCATTCTGGCAGGCGGGATCACGATTCTGCAGGTCGCGGCCAACCCGCTGATCGCCAGTCTTGGCGATCCAGCTGGCGCGAGTAGTCGCCTGACGTTCGCACAGGCTTTCAATTCCCTTGGCACGACGATCTTTCCGTATATCGGGTCGATGCTGATCCTCGGGTCGGTTGCTGCAACCGATCCCGCGACGATTGCCCCCGCCGCACTTCCCGCTTTCCGAAGCGCAGAGGGTGCGGTCGTTGCCCATATCTATCTGGGGATAGCCGTGGTCCTCGCAATTGTGGCCGCGATCTTCTGGAGCCTTCGTCGGTCACTTCCAACCGAAACGCCGGATGAGGTCGGCTTCATGGATAGCATTCGTCTGCTCGGCCGTCCTCGTATCCTGTTCGGGGTGGTCGCGCTGTTCGCCTATGTCGGCGCCGAAGTTTCGATCGGCTCGTTGCTGGTCAGCTATCTGGAACAGCCGACGACGCTTGCGCTCAATGCACAATCAGCGGGCAAGCATCTCTCATTCTATTGGGGCGGTGCAATGGTCGGCCGATTCATCGGTGCATGGTTGCTCGCACGGATCAGTCCCGGCAAGCTTCTGGCGACCTTCGCTACCGTAGCCGCCGCACTGGTGCTGGTGTCGATCGGCACGCATGGCGGCATCGCCGGCTGGTCGATGATCGCGGTCGGTCTGTTCAATTCGATCATGTTTCCGACCATCTTCTCGCTGACGCTTCAGGGTCTGGGCAAGAAGACGCCGGAGGGGTCGGGCCTGCTTTGTATGGCGATCGTCGGAGGAGCGATCGTTCCGCTCCTGACCGGTGGACTGGCGGACGCGTCCACGGTCGCCACCGCCATGATCATCCCCATCATCTGTTACGTGATCATCGTCGCATTTGGTCTTTTTGCCGCGAAAACCAAGGAAGCATGATATCATGCGGGTTTCCCATTTAGCTGCGTCTGTGTCCGTACTTGCACTCCTGCCTTTGTCCGCCGCAGCGCAGGACAGTGCTCCACAGCAGACCGAAGTGGAATCGGCCCCCCAGGTTGGCGACACGCAAAACCCCGGGGTGAAAGTTCCGAGTACCTTGACCGGCGAGTGGGGCGGCTTGCGAACCGACCTTCGCGACGACGGCATCGACGTGACTGGTTCCTATGGTCTGGAGGCCGCAACGAACGTGTCGGGCGGTGACCGCAAGGACGCCGCCGCAAGTGGACAATTGGTCGTCGGCACGACGATTGACACCGACCGTCTTATGGGACTGCCCGGTGGCACGATGCAGGTGACGATCACCTATCGCCACGGTCAGGATCTTGGTTCGGCGGCGGGGCTGGGTACGTTGCAGCAAGTGCAAGAGAACTTTGGTCGCGGTAACGTCGTCCGACTGACGCAATTCTGGTATATGCAATCGTTCGCTGGCGGCCATGCCGACATCAAGCTCGGTCGTCTGACGCAGGGTGAGGATTTCGCGGCGTTTTCCTGCTCTTTCCAGAACCTTAGCTTTTGCGGCGCGCCTGTGGGCAACCTCGCGGGGATTATTGGTATAACTGGCCTATTAGCAATTGGGGTGCCAGGTTGCGGGTAAAGAACGATCGTTTCTACGCAATGATCGGCGCTTACGAAATCAACCCGCGCAACCTCGATCACGAATTCACGATCGGCTATTTCCACGGTGCGACCGGTGTGATGGTGCCGGTCGAAGTCGGTTACACGCCACGCTTCGGTACGAGCCGGTTGCCCGGTTCGTATAAGTTCGGCGGCTGGTACAATAGCGCGAACGCCGACGATCTTTACTACGACATCAACTATCAGCCTCCCGCCGTCACTGGGCTTGCGCCGTTGCAAAAGAATGGTCGCTACGGTGCTTATATTCAGTTTCAGCAGCAATTGACGGGAACGACGGAGGACGGTCCAACCGGGCCGAAGACGAAACAGGGAATGACAGCTTTCCTGAATGTCACCCAGACCGACCGCGCCACTCAAGTGACCGATAATCAGATTGCCGGTGGCGTGTTCTACACCGGCCTGTTTAAATCGCGACCTCAAGATGACATGGGCATTGCGATTGCGCGCACCAACGTTAACGCTCGCTCTACCCGTGACATCGTACCCGGCGCCGAACGCCCGAATGCGGAATATGCGGCGGAAATCAACTACGGCGTTCACCTGACCGACTGGCTCGTGTTGAAACCTAACATTCAATATATCATCGATCCGGGCGGCTATGCCCATGCGACCGATGTCGTTGTTCTCGGAATGGACGGGTCGATAAAATTCTGATCGCTCTCAAAGGACTTTAGCCATGACTCCTTTTATCCCGGACGAACCTGGATCGGCGACCGGATCGGCAATCGCGATACGCCGCCGCGAACTGATGCTTGGTATCGCTACGGCGGGTGTGGCAGCCGCAGGCGGGTTTGGTCTTGGCAAAGCATTGGCTGGGCCACCGGCGGCAGTCACTCCACCTGCGGCTTTCGTGGACATGAGCCGTTTTGTCACGGGTTCGGCGATCGATGACACAGCGGCGCTCGGTCGCGCATGGAGTCAGCTTGTTGCGCTGGATACCGGTTTTGCGCGAGCGACCGCGGCGCTGAGCGATGCCATCCACGGTGCTGGGCTTCGCGACATGGCTGCCTTCCTTGCGTCACCTCTCGCCAAGAATGACGCGCTGATCGCGACTGCGCGGACCATCACTACGACTTGGTATCTCGGCGGAACCGGCATCGCGAACCCCGTTCAGGCCAAGGATACCACCGGCTTTGTCACCTATGCGGGGGCGCTGATGTATCGCCCTACGATCGATGCGACGGTGATCCCGTCCTACGCTCGTCGCGGTACGAATTACTGGATCGACTCGCCAGCGGGAACGCCGACGCCGGCCGGCACAGCCGGAGTTCGCGATTGGCCGACGACTTCCGCCCCAAATTCTAAGAAGAGCATAGCATAATGGCCGAAATCTATGATGTCGACGTCGTGGTCGTCGGTTCCGGCGCATTGGGCGCCAACGCAGCTTATGAACTGGCCAAAGCCGGGAAATCGGTGATCATCCTCGAAGCGGGTATTCGCATTCCGCGCTGGAAAATTGTCGAGAACCACCGCAATTCGTCGAAACCCGACGATTATAATCAGCCCTATCCAGATTTGCCCTGGGCACCCACGACTTACGATGCCGATTATCTCGAGAATACCGGACCGTTCGATTTCCGCCCTGGTATGCTGAAGCTCGTCGGTGGCACGACCTGGCATTGGGCGGCGGCTGCATGGCGTTATATTCCGAGCGATATGCTGCTCAAGACGACCTATGGCGTCGGGCGGGACTGGCCGATCGGCTATGATGCCCTCGAACCCTATTATCAGCGCGCGGAGGAAGCGCTCGGTGTCGTCGGTTCGGATGTGCAGGACCAGAGCGGTCAGGGTGGCGGTGCTTTTCCCCCGCGCTCCAAGCCCTACCCGCTTCCGCCCGAAGCCAAGACCTATCTGTTCCAGCGGGTCGAGGCGCGGCTCGCGCCCGAAGGCTATAATTTCATTCACGAGCCGAACGCGCGCGTAACGAAGCCCTATGACGGGCGTCCTGCCTGTGCGGGCAACAACAATTGTATGCCGGTATGTCCGATCGGCGCGATGTATTCGGGATCGTTCCACGTCGATCATGCCGAGCGGGCCGGTGCCGAATTGCGCACTGATGCCACCGCATACAAGTTGGAAAAAGGTGAGGGCGGCAAGATCGTTGCCGTTCATTACAAGACGTCCAAAGGTGGCGACGTGCGGCTGACTGCGCGCTATTTCATCGTTGCTGCGCATGGCCTTGAAACGCCAAAGTTGCTGCTGATTTCCGATGTTGCGAATTCATCCGATCAGGTCGGCCGCAATTTGATGGATCATAGCGGCATGGGCCTGCAATTCCTCGCCGACGAACCGGTGTGGCCGGGGCGCGGGGCAGTGCAGCAGGGCGGTATCTTCAATTTGCGCGATGGCGCTCACCGTCGCGACTTCGCCGCGGTTAAGCATGCGATGTCCAACAACGTACCCAATCGCGCGGTGACGAAACGCCTGCTCAAACAAGGTGTTCTCGGCCCCGAACTAGACGCCCGCATCCGCGATGAGGCTTCGCGCTGGGTGGATATATCGACGGTGTTCGAGATGCTGCCCCATGCCACCAATCGGGTGCAACCGCATGCATCGCGCAAGGATGCGCTCGGCATTCCGACGCTGACCGTCAATTATGAAGTCGACGATTATGTGAAGGCGGCGCGTCCGCACGCGATGGCCGATTATGGCCGCTTCGTGAAAGCGATGGGCGGCACGGTGATCGAAGATAACAGCGGCTGGCAGAACCGCGATCACATTATGGGCACGGTCATTATGGGTGCCGACGCCAGGGATTCGGTTGTCGATGGCGATTGCCGAACGCACGACCACGCCAATCTCTTCCTTGCAACGACCGGCGTTATTCCGGCTTCGGGGGTTATCAATCCGACCCTGACCGGTGTGGCGCTCGCTATTCGCATGGCCGACACTATCGTTCGGGAGATTTGAGGCGATGTCCCGAGTTACCACGCTTTTCACCACATTGACGGTGGCGCTGCTCGCTCCGTATCTCGCACAGGCCCAGGCTCCTGATGCCGCGCTTATCGAACGGGGTGCCTATATAGCAACCGCTGGTGACTGCGCCGCCTGCCATCGCACCAAGCAGTCCGGCGGCCCCGCTTATGCTGGTGGCTATGTTATTGCTTCGCCGCTCGGTGACATTGTTGCACCGAACATTACCCCCTCGCACAAGGCCGGGATTGGCGGATGGAGTTTCGAGGATTTCGATCGCTCGATGCGCAGGGGCGTCCGCCCCGACGGGGCTCGGCTCTATCCAGCGATGCCGTACACCAATTACCAGGGCATCAGCGAAGACGATATGCGGGCGCTATATGCATTCTTCACCAACGGCGTGAAGCCGGTCGATACCATAGCGCCGACCACAGATTTGCCTTTTCCGTTCAACATTCGAGCCATGATGATTCCGTGGAACTGGATGTTCCGTTCGGACAAACCATTCAGGCCGACGCCGGCGCTAAGTCCTGCGGCGCAGCGCGGTCAGTACCTGGTGGAAACGCTGGCGCATTGCGGGTCGTGCCACACGCCGCGTAACATATTGATGGCGGAGAAAAACTCGCAAGCGTTTACAGGTGGGGATGTCGGTGGTTGGCGCGCGCCCAATATCACCTCCGATCCGGTCAGCGGCATCGGAGGCTGGAGCGACCAGCAACTCGTTGCCTATTTCCGCAATGGCCATGTTGCAGGCAAGGGCGTTGCCGCTGGTGGAATGGGCGAGGCGGTGGAACACTCCCTGCGCTCGCTGTCCGATCCCGATTTGTCGGCGATGGTGGCTTATATGCGGACGGTTGCCCCCGTGCGCGATTCGGCGGATACCAGAGCAGCGTTCGGTTTCACGCAGGTTCGGCCCGTTTCGCTAACCGCCTATGAAAATAGCGACACTCGCGATCAGAACGCGGTCGCGGGGAGCGCCACCATCGATGGTGCTCGTCTTTACGCCGGTGCTTGTGCATCGTGCCACGGCCTCAACGGGAACGGTTCGAAAGATGGCTTTTACCCGCCGCTGGTTGGCAGCAGCGCAACCGGATCGAACAATCCCAATAACCTTGTCATGACCGTCCTGACGGGTGTCGATCGGCGAGGCAGCGATGGCCACGCCTTTATGCCCGCCTTCGCCAACGACATGAACGATGCGCAAGTAGCGGCGGTGGCCAATCGGGTTTTGACCCAGTTCGGTAATTCTGCCGTCCAGGTCGATGCCGCTCAGGTCGCCACGCTTCGCGCAGGGGGTGGTAAACCGTTGCTCCTGAAACTGGTGCCTTGGATTATTGGATTATTGGGGCTTGTGCTGGTGGGACTTGTGACAGTCTTTATGAAACGCCGCTTTTGGAAATCATGAGCTAATATTATATTATGCAACCCCTGCATCGCTCCCCTGGTTGATGAGGCTTGCATGATCGACGGCGTTGAGCATGATCGGCATTTCCCGTCGAAGGAGCCATCCGTTTGCATCTGCCTATCACCCTTCTGATCCTCGCCGCAACGCCGTCCGTAGCTCCAGAGCGCCAGCCGACGGCACCGGTCGCGGACGGCCCCACGCGCAGCTTCGTCGGTGCGGACCTGTTCGGCCTGTCGATTGCCGCCGACCCGCAGATCAGCCCTGATGGCCGCACGATCGTCTATGTGCGCCGGACCGGCGACGTGATGGCCGACCGAATGCAATCATCCGTATGGCTTATCGACGTCGCCAGCGGCCGCCAGTCTCCGTTCTCGCCGCAAGGATCGAACCCGCGATGGTCGCCCGATGGGACACGGATCGCCTACGCTGCGGGGGATGGCGAGGGTACGCAGTTGTTCGTCCGCTGGATCGCCACCGGCGCGAGCGCGCGCGTGACGAGCTTTCCCGGCGATCCGCAGGCTCTGGCCTGGTCACCGGACGGCACACGTCTTGCCTATGTCGCAACGGTGCCGGGCGAAGCCACCAAGATCGGTACCGCACCGCCCAAGCCGGAAGGCGCTAAATGGGCCGAACCCCTGACCGTCATCGACCGGGTCAACTACCGCAACGACGGCCCCGGCTACGTCAAGCCAGGTTACGACCATCTCTTCGTCGTCGCGGCGGACGGTGGCACGGCACGGCAGATCACCTTCGGTCGGTTCGACGACGGCGGGCCGCTGTCGTGGACGCCCGACGGCCGCGCCATCGTCTTCTCGGCAATTCGCGGGCCTGAAGCTGACCGGCAGGTGATGAACTCCGACGTCATCGCGGTTGATGTGATGACGGGAACGATGCGGACGCTGACAGCACGCGACGGTCCGGACGCGCAGCCGCGCGTCTCGCCCGATGGCAGTCGGATCGCTTGGCTTGGTTTTGACGATAAGCGCCGCAGCTACGAAAACACGCAGCTTTACATCGGCGATCGCGACGCCGGGGCTCCGCGCTCGCTTACCGCGTCGCTCGACCGCGCGATTGAGGATGTGCAATGGTCTGCGGATGGGCGCAGCCTTTATGCCAGCTTCGACGACCACGGCCAGCGCCGGATCGCGCGAGTTGGACTCGACGGTCGGCTGACGCCGCTCGTCGATAATGTGCAAGGCGGCGGCCTCGATCGTCCCTATACCGGCGGCGAGTTCTCCGTCGCGCGGAATGGCACCCTGGCCTATACTGGCGGCGACGCCGGCACCCCCGCCGACGTGTGGGTGATGGCGAGTGGTAAGCGGCGTCGGCTAACGATGCTCAATGCCGTGCTGACCGGGTCCAAGGCGATAGCTCCCGTCCGCAAGATCGCCGTCACCGCCGCCGATGGCCGGTCGATCGACGCGTGGCTCGCCACTCCGCCTGGCCGCACGCCCGGCCAGCGCGTCCCGCTGATTCTGGAGATTCACGGTGGCCCCAACAGCGCCTACGGCCCCAGCTTTGCTACCGATATGCAGCTCTACGCCGCCGCCGGCTATGCGGTGTTGTGGACTAACCCGCGCGGCTCCACCTCATATGGGGCCGAGTTCGCCAATCTCATCGACAAGAATTATCCTTCTGCCGATTACGACGACCTCCTCGCTGCGGTCGATGCCGCGATCGCAGACGGGACTGCGGATTCCAACAACCTCTTCGTCACCGGGGGCTCGGGCGGCGGCGTGCTAACCGCCTGGATTGTTGGCAAGACCAACCGGTTCAAGGCCGCCGCGACGCAAAAGCCCGTCATCAACTGGATCAGCGAAGCGCTGACGATGGACAACACGCTGTTCACGTCGCGCTACTGGTTCGCCAAGCTGCCCTGGGAAGATCCGATGAGCTATTGGAAGCGTTCGCCGCTCAGTCTTGTCGGCAACGTTAAGACGCCGACCCTCGTGATTGTCGGCAGCGACGATTATCGAACGCCAGTAAGTGAGGCAGAGCAATATTACGCCGCGCTTCAGATCCGTGGGGTGCCAACTGCGCTGGTGATGGTGCCGGGCGCAAGCCATGGCGGTCTGGCGGCGCGGCCCTCTCAATCGGCGGCCAAGGCCTCCGCTATAATCGCGTGGTTCGACCGATACCGAACACCGGCTCAGGTTGCCGCTGCGCGGTAGCCCAGGTCGGGAGCGACCTCGTGGAAAAGCGGATAGTCGTCCAGTACGCCGAAGAGACTGCTGGACGAGAGCCGTTCGCCGAATGGTCGTGCCTTTGCGAGTGGTGAAAGGGGCGGTGCGATATTGACTGTTTGCACAGACATTGTTCGTCTCTCACCTTGGTTCCACCGGTCCTTTCAGCACGGGCCAGTCTGTTAATCCGCCCGTCAATTCAAGCTGTCATCCTTAGATCTGCTTAAAAAAGATCATGCTATTGACGTTCAGATTCGAAGAGCAAATGGCAACCAGCTATTCTGTCGTCGCGACAAGGTGAACCTTTGTGTTGGTGCGGCGTGGTGCGACGAATACGCGATTTCGGCCAGCCTGCTTGGCTTGGTACAATGCTGCATCTGCGTTCGTAAGGAGATCAGAACATCTATCGGTGCTTTCGGGCGTGGTCGCGACGCCAAAAGAAGCTGTGATCGAAAAGCCGTGATTTTCTGACAGCCCTTCGATTCTGGCCCGCATTATTTCTGCCTTGGCCTGCGCACCGGCTAGCGAGCAATCTGGCAACAAGACCATAAGCTCTTCGCCACCATATCGACAGGCCACATCGCTGGGACGGATGGCACCCATTAGCGTCCCGCCCACTTCGCGAAGGACGGCATCTCCGAGGGCGTGCCCATGTTCGTCATTTAATCGTTTGAAATGGTCAAGATCGATCATGATGACTGAGAGCGGACTTCCATTTCGTTCCGCGAGATTTGCGTAGCGCTCCAAAACGTCTTCCATGTAGCGACGGTTGTAGAGCCCGGTGAGAGGGTCACGCAGCGCCTGCGTGCGCAGTTTTTCGCGAAGCGCGATATTTGAGAGGGCAAGCGACATGCCCTCCGCGATAGCGTTTGCGATGGGCGCAACGGTAGACAGTTGGTCGCGGGCGTTCAGTCCCTGTGCCTGTATGCTAAGCAGCCCGTAAACTTCGCCCCGTGCCATCATTGGGATTTCCAGTACCATGAATCCGGTAGTGTGATGTTCACAGCACAGTGCACCCGGCTCCCCCTCGTTCAGGTGTGATTTGCCGCGTTTAAGGGCCCAGCATTGTGTAGGAGTAATGGTAGCAGATGGCCGGGTTTCATCAGGCCAGTCCCATGTGGTCGATAAGTCGAGTCGGTCGCCCGAGTTGTTAAAAATGTAAAGTGCGCCGCCAAATCCCGCCATGAGTTCGTTGGCGGTCGCACGCAGCACTGCATTTGCGTCGGGGTAACCAAGCGCACTCTGCAGCATGTCACTCATGTGAAAGAGTTGCTCGACATGCCGTCGCGCCTCAACTGCACCTGCCGCCATTCGGTTCCGAGAGTGCATTTCGCGAAGCGTGATACGAAGCCCGCGCACGATCGCAAAAATCAAAATTGTAAATGCGGTGGTTTCCGCCCAGAATATCAATTTTGTAAATGGATTGGTGCCATAGACGTAACCGGTGATTGTAAGCGCGAGCAAAATGATGATCGACAGAATGATTGTGGACGCCTGTAAGACAACCTCGTTAGCAGTCGAAACGCCTCCGCTAATTTTGTCTGCGCTTTTCACTACTCATCCAATACAAGGCTGACCGATCGGGTGATTTAGCGACTGTATCTTATGATTAGATTAACGATTAGCCGTGTGAGCGCTCTTAGAGTCCGTCTCGAAACCATGAAAGGGAGTGATATCAGTATCTTGGTGGTTTTCTCTTAAGCAGTTGGACGGAGGCAAGACACAGTCATGCGGTGGCATTTTCAATGGTGCTCTCGAAATCCTTCTGCTGTTCTTTGCGGGACGGTCTAGTAGGTGACAGTGACAGTGATCGTGTCACTATAGCTGCCAGCGGACACATTCTGGCTGCCGGGGATACGCCCATAGATGGTCGTGCTCTGATCGAGGAAGAGCAATGCCAGGAAATTACTGGTTATGCTTGAGGATCCGCCGGAGCCGTTTCCCACGATCTGACCGTATGCCACATCGGTGTAAAGATTGTAGTTCAAAATTGACGGGCCGTTGGTAAGTGTTCGCTGTGCATAGCTGCCGGACGAGCCGGTACTGAGGTCGATCCTATACGATCCGGCGAGAGCGACGAGCAACGTACAAACAACACGCACGCTGCCAGTGGAATCGGTATTTGCCGAAGACACCGGGTCATAGGAACCGAAGCTGATGCCGGTGGTGCTGACGGTGCAACTGCAGAGCGATAACGCCGCGCAATTCGCCTGAGCTGGGGTGGGTGCGATCGCCACCCAAGCGAACAATACCCCCATCACCAAGCTCAATCGCCGAATGTTCATGGTGTGCTCGCCGCAGCGCCACATCGCAAGGGCCCAATGCGTGGCAACACGTCTCCTGTTGGGAGTGCCCCAAGAACTATTCGGCATGGTCCTTGTTGGGTGTCAAACTCGATGGACATGCCGATGCGCGCCTTTCGAACGAATATCTCTCCACCATAGCCCGTGAATGTGGTTTCGCCGGTTCCAAGCCGTACAACAATACCCGCATCGACTAAAGCGCCATCGGACGTCTGTAGCACAATCGTCACAGCGTGATCCTGCTCGATCGCAAAATGTGCTTTCGCTGCTCCGCGATAGCGCGGCACGATCATGAGCGTATCGTCGGGCATTTGGGCGTCGATTGGCACGTCCCCCGGCGCAATTGCGAGACGGTTGTTTTCATAGGCCCGTAGATCGGGGATGATCGCCCGGCCTTGGCCGTCGGTGCGTGCAACAAGGCGGTTTTCCTGATAAATACGAACATCTGGCAAGTCTGGTACATCGACGACACCCACCGCATCCTCGACCCGGCGAGTGGCGTAAACGCGATCGCCGGTCGCGAGTAAGCCGCCGCTGGCAAGCATCCTGACCCCTGAGCTTCCGTCGATCCGCGCGGCTTCCACGCTGACTTCACCCTGATTGCCACGCCAGTCGAGTTCGGCCTGCTGACGATCGCTTTCGCCTGTGCTGGCCGTGAAGCGATAACCCCAGCCGCCGTCGGTGGGTGGCGTCTTGTGAATTTCAGCAAGCGCATTGTGGCTATCGGCCTGTATATATCCGCTGCTCCGCGATCCGAACGGAATGGTAAAACCTGCGCCCAACGTCGTGTCGATCCGATCCCCAGTGACGGCGCTGCGTAGCGCGAACAGGCTCAGATAGCCCCGATCGCCGATCCCGATGCTGTAATTGGCTGAGGTGAGCCGGGTGCGAGTGCGGTCGGCATATTCGAGATCGGTGTAAACGACACCGAAATTGCCCCATCGTCCAAGCGAAGTACCCGCGGATGCCTGGAGTTGGTGGGTGATACGTTCCGCATCGCTATAAATTCCGAGTTGGTCGAACGTGCGCGAGGCGTGCTGATAACTGACTGCGATATTCCATCGGGGTGTGATGCGATTGAAGAAAACCCGATAGAGCGTCCCGTCGCCATTGCTGCCGCGTGAAGCCGCGGCAGCGATCCCGAACTCTCCGATTGGCGACCAGACGATGTTGGCTCCAGCGCCCGCCATCTGGACGTCGCCACTCAGTTCAGCCCGGCTTTCGAGAGTTAGCCAGTCGGTGATTCCGCTGCGATATGAGCCTGACATGAAAGGGTTTCGATAGCTGAAGTCCTTGATGCCATAATCCACACGCTCGCCGCCGGCTTCGAACGACCAGGCGCTCCGGCCGGGACTTAAAAGGCGCGAGCTGACATAATAGGATGATGTTACCCGACGCTCGACACCAAGCGCATCGCGGACGACGAGCGTCACTTCTCCCGCACCACTGACGAGCGGCACCTGGCTGATCGAAAATGGCCCCTCGGCAACGTCCGTTTGAAAGCGCTGGGCATTATTGACCAGAAGCTCGACATTCGATGGGATCGCGGTACGCCCAGCGAAGGCGGGCGTGGGAAAGGTGATGAGGTTTGGTTGAAGGCCAAACTCAGTGCCCAACCGGACGCCGCCAAAGCGAATCTGGCGTGTCCATTCGTTTGAATCGCTGACCGTGTCGCCGACGACCAAGCGAATAAGCGCGTCCGGATCGTCACGCAGAAAGTAGGTGTCAAGCCGCGTAACGCCGCCGGACCCCGCCTGCTGGCCGACCGCCATTGTCGTAGCGAGCAAGCCCCAATTACCCGATACGCCGGCTTCCAGAAAAACCGAGGCTTGAGCTTTATCGGCATATTGGACTGACAGATCGTAATTTAGAAACGCGGCGAGAGCGCTTTCGGTTGGGTTCATGCGCGCAGTCGATGCAGAGATTTTGTGTAAGTCTAAAAGTTCGTCGGAAACCGTCATTGCGATGAGCTCGCGGCCCGCGTCGAATTGCAGAGTGATGCCGGGAATTGTGGCCAGATCGACAAAATTATCATTTTCAATCGCTGTTGTTGCCGTCGGATGGGCCCGAATGCCCCACCGTGCGAGATCTGGCGGTCGGGCGAGGAATTCGCCATGGCGTCGTGCCAATAGATATTGGCCGTCTTTGGGAACACCATTAACCGTGACCGCCAGGAAGATCAGTTCGGCATCATCCGAATGCTGCGACCGTTCTAACGAAGCAGGTGTCACCGACTGCGCCCTTCCCGTGGCCGGGTTGGCGAAAAGGCAGAGTGCGGCCATGATGCCGTTACAGGTGGTCGGCTTCATGCGGACCCGCCTCGTTGGTGAGAACGTCGGTCAGGGTCCCCTGATCGGTTACCGCGTTTAACTTCACCAGCTCACCGGGATGGACCGGAGCATCGATCTTGACTGTTATTTTCTGCGATGCACCGGGCAACAGATAGGCCGACAGATCGCTGGCTCCCAGTTTCATGCCATCCGCGCGCATGATTGCAAGTCGATTGATCTGAACGTGAGCCGTGCCCTGATTAACGACCGAAAATGTCTGTGTGCCAGGTCCCGACGCCCAAGTGCGCCAGTTCAAGCGACCAGCCGCATTGGGCACACTTGCAAAGATCGGGATGCTTATCCGCAACAAGGTGCGCACCTTGCCGGGTTCGCTCGGGCGTGAATCCGGTATTTCCTCCAGAAAAACCCGATAGCTTTTTTCGGCAGCGCCAAGATTGGTCCGTAACCCAAAGCGAGCGATTTGTTCACCTCCGGCAGCTATTTCAAACAAGCCGGGGTTGGCGAGGACATCACGCGTTTCTTCGAACAGGTCCTTCCCGTTTTCCTGATGCCAGGAAAAGACGCGAAGTTGGACGCGGACAGGCGCGGCTTCGCCGTTTTGGATCTTCATCGTCTGGACCGGCTCGTTCGCAGTCAGGACGACGCGGACGGGATACACTTTAAGCGATGCCGCCTGCACGGTCGCTGGCATCAACAGCGCTGCAACGGCGGCAGCGCAGATGCTTTTTTGTGCGCGCATTTGTGCCAGCCTTAATAGTTCACGGTTACCGTGATTGTGTCGGTATAGGTATTGGTGGGCACATTCTGACCAGCGACAACACGCCCGAAGACGGTCAGCGACGATGCCGCAATGGGTGCCGTAATCGCGGCCGGCGTGTCTGTGCCAGGCGTACTCCCCCAGTTCGTTGCACGTCCAGTATCCTGAAACAGCCCATAGCCAAGCGTATTCGCGCCGCTCGTCATGCGTCGCGTGGTGACGGTTCCGCCGCTGACGGTGCCAGCGTTCAGACCAACCGTGAAGGATGTGCCAACAGTGCAGAGCACCGTAAGCGTGGCTGTGCTGTCAAGAGGAACAGTCGCCGTTGGATCGTAGTTGCCGAACGAGAGCGCGGTGGCGCTGACGAAACAAGCCTTCAGGACGGTCGCGGTGACTGGGAATGTCGTCGTTGTTGTTGCGGCTTGAGCGGCTGGTACGACCCAGAGCGCGGTACCAGCAACGCTGATCCAGAAAGATACGAAGGGCGAAGTAAGCTTACGCATAATATTCTCCAAAAATCCAAGCGGACGAAAATTCAACCAGCTAAAATCAAGTATGGAAAGTGTCATTTCGAACTTTTATTATCCGTATTAATGAATCTTATCAAAATTATAGTTAGAAATGAACTATTTCTAAAAGTTATATATCTATAATGTTTTGTAATAAGGTTATAATCAACTTCGTCCGTATGTTGTAGAAAATAGAGAGTACGCGATTTTGATGATCAACCAGTTAAAACACAAAATATGTAATTTTTGCCAACAGCTATCCTCCCTCAGAACTTCATTGTGCTAGTTTCATTTAGAGAATAGTTCCACGTTTTCGGAACGACAATTTGGTGCTTTAATGTCGTGAAAGGGCGCGTATCCGCCGAGTGGTTTTGATGAAAGTTAGCTGAGTCCAGGCGCTTTGGCTCATCACTCAGAGGTATATGACCCCTGCCGCGGTTTCAGCGCCCGCGACGCGCCAACCTGTCGTCCCGGATCCAGGCGCGCCCATCCACTCACGGTTAACCCCCGAAAGCCCTAATCTGTCAGTCACCCATCCGCTGGCGCAGCGGGCGTCGCATGCTTGCCCTAAATCTTCATCGTCATGATCGCCGCAGCGGTCTCGATCGAGTTCCAGAGATTCTGGATGGGGACATTTTTGTCCTCGGCGTGTTGGTTATTGTCGTAATTGGCGGATCCGACGGAAATCAGCGGGACGCGAAAATTCTGTTCGATCATGAACAGCGAGCTAGCCCGGATTCGGAAGGTCTGAATCCACTGTTTCCGCAATCGTGCTGATTTGGGAGCTTATCTCACCCGGCGCGCTGTATCATTTCAGTGCTATTGAGGGGATATATCGAAGCGCCTGGATCGCTCGCGGACGTGCCAATGCTGAAATTCTGGCCAACAATCCTGTTCCGTCCGCCAGACTTACTCAAATAAAGTTGGCGGTCAGCATGGGCGATCCAGAGATCGGCCGCCATCCCGGGTAGGCAACGTGCGGTCGCAACGCCGAGACTTACCGTTACGCATGAACTCACGGTGGACCCCTGATGGGGTATGCGCAAAGACTGGATTTGAGCGTGGATATCCTTAGCCACCATCATCGCGGCATCGGCGTCGGTTCCGGGCAGTACGCATGCAAATTCCTCGCCGCCATATCGGGCGGTCAGTCCCGTGGCGCGGCACACGGCACGGTTGAGGGCTGCTGCGATCATGGCGATGCAGCGATCCCCGGCTGGGTGGCCGTAGGTGTCATTGAACAGCTTGAAAAAATCAATGTCGAGCATAATTACTGAAAGCCAGTCGCCCGTGTGCGCCAGTCTGGCCGTTTCGACGTCGAGCGTTTGTTCCAGACGGCGGCGATTGCTTAGCCCCGTCAACGCATCGGTCACTGCCATCTCGGCGAGCTGGTCCCGCAATCGCTTCAACTCGATATGGTTGCGGACACGCGCACGCAGGGTGACGGGCTGGATTGGCTTGGTAACATAGTCGATCGCGCCAAGTGAGAGGCCGCGCGCTTCGGCCTCTTGATCGTCAAGACCGGTCGTGAAGATGATCGGCACGTCCGCCAACAGCCGATCCTCCTTAAGCGTCCGGCAAACCTCATATCCGTCGATTTCGGGCATCATCACATCGAGCAGGATGAGATCGGGTAGCACCGTGCGCGCGACCGCAATTGCCTCTTCGCCGGACGTGGCGAAGCAGACCTCATAAGCGTCTTCGAGCGTCGCATTCATGATCTCGATATTCGATATCTCGTCATCGACGATCAGTATCACTGCGCGTTTGATCATGAGACAGCTTCCATTGGATGTGCGGACGCGCCATCGGCAACGGCTTCATCCAGAAGCAGCAGCGCACGATCATAATCCAGCCGGTCGAGTGCATCCTTGATCGTCTGCATTCGGCATGCGTCCGCTGCCACGTCCGACGCCTGCGCAAATTTGTCAAAACCTGCGCGTGCACCGAGGCTCCGGCGCTTAAGCAGCGTTCGCAATTCCTCCGCCGCCAACGCCGCGCCTGAAGGGTCGAAGATGGCTTCAGGCGATGATGCAATCGAAGGAGTCGGGCGCGCAAGGCGGGCGGTCGCGGCAAGTGCCGGTGCTAAAACAACCTCCAGTTGGATAAGCCGTTCGTCTATCCCGTTCAGATCACCTTCCGCCAAACTTGCCTCGACCTCTGCCGCGGCCTTCGCAACGGCAGCAACCTCCAGTGAAGCCGCGACACCCTTAAGTGTATGAGCGAGGCGACGGGCGTCGCTCAGGGATGCATTGCCGATCTGACTGCGCAGCGTCGGCACGACGTCGGCAAACTGTTCGCCAAAACCGGCGATCAGTTTGCGTAACAAGGGGCGCTTGCCGTTGACGCGTCTTAGGGCGGCTTCGATGTCGAAGGGGGGCAGACTGTCGGGTAATTCGTCGAGCGATAACAACGTCAAGACAGAGACCGGGGTATCGGCCTGGTCCTCGACCGATGCTCCGCGCGGCTTGAGCCAGCGATCAAGTGTACGAACCAGAAAGGCTGGATCGACCGGCTTGGCGATATGGTCGTTCATGCCAGCGGTGAAGCAGCGCTGACGCTCTGTTTCATAGGCATGGGCGGTCATGGCGATGATCGGAAGGGTTTCGGGCGACCAGTCGTTGCGGATGCGGATAGTGGCCTCGATCCCGTCCATCTCTGGCATCTGCACATCCATCAGGATCGCAGCATATGGCACGCGCGTATTCGCGACACGCTCGCAGGCTATGCGGCCATTTTCAGCGATATCCACTTCCAGGCCGGCATCGGTCAGCAACGCGATCGCGATTTCTCGGTTGATGTCATTGTCTTCGGCAACGAGTACACGCAGACCACGCAGTTCGGGCGAGACCATAGGGATCGCCTCAACGGCTGCAACGGCCTTGGCGTTTCGGGCATCGTCGGTTGTGAACAAACTTGTAATCGTTTCGAGCAAGGTTCGGGGCTCTACGGGTTTCGTCAGGAAGGCGGCGACATCGGCCCGTTCCGCTTCGGCCCTGAATTCATCATGACCATAGGCTGTCACGAGCAGCACAACGGGTAATTTGGTCAATTGCGTATCCGCCCGCATAGCTTCGATGGTTTCGATTCCGTCGAGACCCGGCATTTTCCAGTCCAGCAGGAAAAGGTCATACGGCGCTCCCGCTAACGTGGCCGTTTCAAGCGCGCCAATCGCCTCCGCGCCAGATGCGACAAGGTCGACGGACATCGACCATGACGCGAAGATTTCGCGTAAAATTTCGCGCGATGCGGGATTATCATCCGCAACGAGCACGCGCAGGTTCAGGATATCCTGCGAGGGTTCGCCCGTTGGCATGCCTTCGCTTTCACCGACCTCCATCACCACGGTGAAGGTGAAGGTGCTGCCAAGTCCCGGATAGCTTTCGACCGAGATATTGCCGCCCATCTGCTCGACGATCTGCTTGCTGATCGCAAGGCCGAGGCCCGTGCCTCCGAACCGCCTTGTGGTCGAACTGTCCGCCTGAGCGAAGGAATTGAACAGATAGGCCTGCTGTTCGTCCGTCATGCCCATACCCGTGTCGCGGACGGATATCTTCAGCGTGACATCATCGTCCTGCCGTTCCACCACATCCACTGAGAGAGTGACTGCGCCGTTTTCTGTGAACTTGATGGCATTACTGACAAGGTTGAGCACAACCTGGTTGAAGCGGAGATCGTCCCCAATAAGAGTTGGCGGGACAGCCTCGTTTATCACCGATCGCAGCGTGACACTCTTTGCATCCGCATCCATCGCCGCCAGTCGCAACTGCGTGTCGAGCGAGGACTTCAGGTCGAATGACCGTCGCTCGAGTGACAACTTACCAGCCTCGTTCTTCGAGAAATCCAGAATATCGTTGATAAGGCGCAATAATGAAGCGCCGGCACCGCTGATTTTGGAGATATAATCCCGCTGTTTCTGCGTCAGTTCGGTGTGGAGGGCGAGGTGGCAGAAACCGAGAATGGCGTTCATCGGCGTCCGGATTTCATGGCTCATATTGGCAAGGAACATGCTCTTGGCCTGGTTCGCCGCCTCAGCTTCGCGCGTTCGTTCTTCCAGCGCCACGTTCTTGGCCATGATCTCTGCGCTCATCACGCCGATCCGGTTGAAGCTGGCGACCAGCATGTTGCTCAACCAGACAAGCACTGCCGTCTGGAATGCAATGATAGCGGCATGGAGGACGGCGCGTTCCAAATCGCCGCCACCGGGGAACACGGCATAGGGCAGGATCAATTCTAGCAACAGATGGTGGATCGCGACCGCAGCGGCAGCCACCAGAACGGCTCTCCGGTCGCACCACGCGATTGTCAGCGCTAGTGTGGCGAAGAAATACATGTGCATATCCATCTGCCAGGCATTGCCCGACAGCAGATAGACCAGCAGCGCCGGCTCCCCCATCAGCGCGACGGCGGACAGATAGCGAGTGGCAGGTGCGGTACCGTTGCGCCGCCATGTGAGGTGATAGGCACCCGCAAGCAAGGTACCGGCCAGTGCGGCTTCCACCGGCGAACGCCCCACCATAGTCGCCACGAGCGCCAGGAGCGGGACGTGCAACCAAAAGAGAATGACTAGAAATCGACCAAATTGGGCGCGGAGTTTGTCGAGTTCGGACATCATTGAGCTTCCGACCGGAAGCCGACGCAGCCCCGCAGCTTCATCGGATCGACGACGAGCCACGCGCCCGCGCTATAGAGCGCGCGAACAAAATCCGGGTTTTCCGAATGGGCGATGATAATGTTCGCAGGACCTCCCATGTCGACTATGCCGCCATCAGCCTTTTGTATCAGCGTGACGGTGTCGCCGAGCCCATACCAGGGGGGCGCGACCACGGCATATTGACCATCTTTTCCAGATGGGGAGAGCGTGGCGATGAGGAGCGCCATCATGCCGACGAAAAAAAGCGCGACGGCAGGCCAGAGGTCACGCAGTTTTAGGTTTGATCCCCCTTTACGATGACTGTCTCTGGACTGCATCGGCTCATTGGTATCAAGATTCGCAGGCGCATTGTGCTGAATGCCGAGGGTAGCCGAAGATGCGTTCGCACACGCCGTAGAAGAATTCATCCGATTGCCCTGAGTAGCCATGATTCATGCTATGTTTACGGCGTTAGGATCGGGTTAATGCGGCGTTGTATTTTGCTTATCGGTATTCGCGAAATGCAGCGTGGAGAGTGGCAGTCAGGGTAACGTCTCAACAGGCATCGGCGAAGATTTATGAATTAGAAGTATGAGGCAGAAGCTTCTGCACAAAATTGCCGCGCATGCAGTGGTTTGAACTCATCGCCGCGCCATAGCCGCCAGCATTGAGGAGCGCGATATGGTCCTCTTCCTGCAATGTCGGCATCGGGTGGTCTTGGGCCCAAAGATCGAGGGCCTCATTGATGTTGCCGGCAATCGTTACGGCTTGCCAGGCTGCCGGATCGGTGTCGCGCGGCAGGCAGGCAACGGGTTCGCAGGGGAGGTCGTAATAAACAGGTTCGGGGTGAAGATTGAAACCACCATCGACGCTAACGAACAGCGTATCCCGCTTTTGCTCGACATCGGTAACGGTCAGCAGCAAAAGCCCGGCATCCTTCACCAGATAATCGCCCGGCTCAACCGCGACAGTTACGTTCCTGTTCTGAAAATGCCGTCGAAGAATGGCGGACCAGCGAGGGAGGTCGAGAGGGGTGTCGGAAGCGCAGTGGGGCAGCCCCAGTCCACCACCGATATTGACTGTCTGCACGTCGGGAAGGTCATCCAGAAAAGAAAGCGATGCTATGAGCGCTTCTTCCCACCGGCCCAATTGCTGTGACAGATAGCCGCAGCCGACGTGGAAATGCAGGCTGGTGACCGTCAATCCATGAACTTGGGCCATAGCCAGAGCTTCGCGCCATTGCTCGCGATAGATCCCAAATTTGGTTGTCCGCGCCCCGGCATAGATTAACCGCTCACTGTCGCCATAGCCGATGCCGAGTCCGGGATTGACACGCACGCCGACCGCACGTCCTGGCGAACGCTCACCAATTCGGCGAATCATGCCGATTGAATCGCAATTGATCGTGAGTTCGGAATGTACCAAAATCCGGTCGAGATCGCGGTTTGAAACGCCGGTCCCCGTAAAGCTGATATCGCGTGCCGCAAAACCGCACGCCAGCGCATGGTCCAGTTCTCCCGGTGAACAGACATCGATACCGCATCCACCGTTCGATGCCAGCATTTCCAGCAACGGTTCAAAGCGATTGGCCTTCATCGCATAGTAGATGCGATGCGGACAGCCGGTGCTGGCGAGCGCACTCTCAAGCCGTTCCAAGTTTTCACAAACCCTTGCCGCGCTGTACAGGAACAGGGGGCCGTCCGCTCTGTCCGCCAGCGTTGCGACATCATGACCGGCGAAGAATAGTCGCCGTTCCGAATAGCGCAGGTCGTGGCGTTCCCACCAAAAGGCGGTCATGCCGTTTGGGATATCAGTGTGTTGAGATACGTCATGGCGGCCGTATCGGGAGTTTCTGCGCGTCCCGTAACCCAACGGCGGCACCCTGTCGCTCCGCAGTGACAGGGGAACTGGCGGTAAAGCCGGTCTTCGGTCGCTGAATAGTCGATGGTGAGGACATCACCGGGCGCAATGTCGCTGATCGCGATCAGTGCAAAGCGCGTCATGTCCAGTCGGCTGTTCGGCACGCAGCCGTGAGTGAGATAGCCAATATATTGTGTCTCAGCGATATGCCGACGATCACTCACTTGCAGGCTGTGCTGACTGACCTCCGAAGATATCGATCCGACAAACGTGTGAATTTCGCTGCCCCCGGAAATTGCGGCAGTCGCGCGGATGCCAAGTCCGCAGGCATCATCGAGAAAGGCGATCTCGATGATTTCGGCATCTGTATCGTCGTGCGCGAAAACTGCTGACGCCATCGAAAACATGTCGATCCCTTTGTCCGCCCGATGATCCATTTCCTCGACAAAGGTCAAGGCAAGCGAAAGCCCAAACTTAATCGTAGCAGGTTAACACCGTCTTGCCGCTCATACCGAACCTCATCCATCAACGCATGGACCAGATGAATACCGAGCCCGCCGATTTCGCGCTCTTCGATTGAAAGACTGGTGTCGGGTGTTTTCAGATCGACCGGATCGAACGCGATGCCATCGTCACGGATTTCCACCTCGACCGACCGATCGCCGATGGCAATCCGCACGTCTATTCTTGGCGTGTGCCCTTGTGCGCCGCCGTGGTTTCGGATGTTGCTGATCACTTCGTCGAAAGCGATCATCAGTCGCCCCCTCGGTAAGTCCGGGACGTCATGCTCCTTCAGGTAAACTTCGATCGCTTCGAGCAAGGCAACGAATGCCGTCGTGTCGCCGGAAAGGGTTCGGGAAAAATCAGCTACCATATCGCCCGCCCTTCAAGGATATCTGCGGGAATTCGCCACAGCAGCTTAATCGAGTGGAAAAATATCTCAATCTCCGCGATACTTCTTCTCGCAGTTCGTCCAGCCTTCAAAGGAATCCCATGCACATCAGCGAAGATATCCGGGGCAACGCGCTCGTCATTTCTCCGGTGGGTCGACTGGACAGCAACACTGCCATCACATTGGAAGCCGTGCTGCCTGCGCGAGTGCAGGCCAATGCTGCCACGATTATCGATCTCGCCGAAGTTGCCTATGTAAGTTCGGCCGGGCTTCGAGTGCTGCTGAAGGGCGCGAAGACGGCGAAGTCCAGCGGTCACAGGCTGGTGCTGTCAGGGCTGTCCGAATCCGTGCAGGAGGTGTTCGATATCAGCGGTTTTTCCACCATTTTTCAGATAGAAGCGGATGTCGAAGCGGCGCTCAGCAGCATCAGTTGACGGGCCGCTGGCGACCGAGAACCGCCAGTACGCCACAAACGGGCAGCAGCGCGGTTAGATCGCCCATCAATGCATCCGGATCGAGCATTCCCATCTGATGGACATAGGCGGCGGCGCGTTGGGTGCTCTTGTCGTCGAGCAGGGCCAATGTCCTCGTTGCTGTCACCGTCTCGCTGTCGGTCCAGTCAACCCAGACGATACGCGCCAGTTCGAAGGCGTCGCGCGCTATCGCGACACATTTCACAGTGTTTCCTGCGCCCGTATGCCCCTCAAAAAAGCGCCGTGCCGCCAGTGCTTGCGCCAGCGCCGTCGCGGGTGTGCTCGCGGTGCATTCGCCCATTACAAGTGCACCATGTTTCCCGTCATGACCTTTGCAAAGAGCAAAGAAACAGCCAGCCGGCGCATCGCCCAACATCCGAACCTCCACCGTAACGCCCGCGCTATGCCATGACACTGGCGCGAACGCTGCCTGGTGATAAGCGGCCACGCTGGCGGTTTCGTCACGCAGCAGATCCAGTTCGATCATTGCGCGCCGGTCCCGTTCAAGTCCGGCCGCAAGGCTGGCACCCATCAGGCCCACCGCAGCCGCCAGGTCGCGTGTTTCCCGGATCATCAACACCGGGGCGGGCGGGGGCGCAGCGTCCCGCGCTATCGCGGCAATCATGGCTCGATTAAGCGCCAGTTCGCGCGTCACCCGCCGCGCGACCAGCAGGGCGAGGCCGCCGCCGATTACCCCTGCGGAGATCAGGAGCAGAAGGAGTAATCGTTTTAGCGCAGCGATGCGTGCATAGAGTGGCTCGGCATCCACCTCGCTGACGATGAACATGTCGGGGGAAACCGGTGCCAACGCCGCAACGACCCGTCGCCCCGCGGAGTTCGTTTCGATGGGAAGTGCAACCGGCGCTGCGGGGGCATGAAGGCGGGCGGCGTCGATGGTCGCGGAGGCGGGGATCAGGTGCGCCACGATAGTGCGGGACCGCACGAGATACAGCGCCTTTAACTCCGTAACTTCCATAGTCGCTTTCTGCACGGACGCGCGCCGTGCCGGTTGCGTCAGGTAGCGGACGGGGTCCGGGGCGGTAGCTGCAAACGCTGACACCGTGACCGCTGCGGCGACGGCCTGATCGCCCAGCGCCTGCTTCATCTCCGTTGTTTCCTGATCGAACAACAGCGCGCCGTTCAAGCCGACCAGCAGAAGAAAGAGCGGAATACTTAGCGACAGAATGGTAAGGCGGATGTTCATTCCCGATCGCCTGACGGAGCATCGAGCAAGCCAACGATGAATTCGGGGCATTCGCGGGCGATGGTGAAGACATGCGGCTTGGCGATGACAAGCGCTGTAAGGCCGCCTGCTCCGGCACGGACATCCGCACGGGCGCCCAGTCCGAATAGCAAGCCGGGCACGTCGAAAACGGCCCCCACTGGCCCAATGGTCGTTTCCGCAACGCCGTCGATCGCCACGAACAGGGTCGCGGCGACACTGCCCGCGGGGATCAGCATATGCCCCGCCGCGAATTTCCGCTGCCGTGCCTGTTCCGCAATCAGCAGTATTTCGCCCGCACCGAGCAGGGAAAAGGGGCTGATTGCACGCAGCGCGGCTATCGTCGTCGCCAGGTCCACCCCGTTCATGCGCCCGGCCGCCACTTCAGGGGAATTGCTCCGTCTGTCAGGCACAAATCTTCGTTGCCCGTAAGCGTGATTTTCTGCCCCGGCCGCATCGGCACGTCCGTTCCGTCTTCGCCACCGACATGGATGGAAACGATCGCTTCCCCCTTCAGATGTAGAGAAAGTGCCTGCCGGTCTAAAACCAATATCCCGCCATGCGCTCCGTCGGCCAGCATTTCCCATGCAACGGACAGTGTTGGCGTCTGTTCGATCCGCCGGGCCAGTGCGATCATCGCGCGTCGATGCAGCATTTGATCGAGCCGCTCCTCCGTGCTGCCCAGCCAGATTACGAGCAAGGCGTCATTATCGACCAATGTAACGGGCGATGTGCCGTCGCTGACAAGCGCATCTTCCAGCAATTGCCGCGCATTTTTCTGTTCATGACGCGCACTGGCTTCCTGTGCGGCCAGCAGTTTTGACCTCATTTTAAGGGATATCCCGAACAGCGCGTCGCGCAATTTCGTTACCTCACGCGGGCCTGTAAGATGGTCGGGACGCGCATGGTCACCAGTTGCGATCCGTAACGCCTCAAGTTTCAGGCGTTCGATGGGCCGCGCAACGCGTGAAACAATGACGAGCACGACCAGTGTGCAGATGACGAGCGATATGATGCCGATCAAAGCGCTGGCGAACAGTGCGTTCTGTGTCGCCACCCGGATCACCGAAATATTCACGTCCGCGCCCGCCATGGCGGCGATCTGACCCTGACTCGTTCGCATTGGTGCAGTCGCGGTTTTCAGCAGCCCCCATTGTTGCTGATATTCGATCGGCGAGACATGGACCCGTCCCGCCGTTATTGCTGCGCGCAGATCCCCCAGCGTGCCTTTAGGCAGGTTGTCTTCTGAACCCAGCGACGAATGTTCTTTGTCGATATTACTGTCGAGAATGTAGGCGATGTCCTGCGTGCGTCCAAAGACCTGAGTGTATAGGTAGGTGAGTTGCAACTGGTTGCGGATCTTCCGCATCGGCTGCACATTGCGCAGATATTCCGCCGACCGCCCGACAGCGGTATCTTGAACACCCCTCCGCGCGATCGCTGCCAGATTTTCATGGTCTACCGGGTCGATGAGCGCGCCGGTGAGCGTGCTGGTGATGACCAGCTTGCGATCGAACCCGTCAAGGATGATCGCGTAGACCCGACCATAAACGAGCATCGCCATGATGATGGCCATGACGGTGACGGCCGGAACGAAAGTCCGCATGAGGAGCGACTGGATCGCAACGCCTTCACCCCGCATAGCTGCGATTATCCTGCGCCTTGAGCATCGTCAGCGCGAGATCGGCATAGCGTGTGGCAACCTCTCGAACATCCCGATTATCCAGCCCGAAAGTCGTGTCGCCCACTTCAAAGCGCATACCCGGCATTTGGGCCTGATCTGTGATTTGGAGTCGTCCTGCCAAGGCGACCAGCGCATCCATTGAGGCATATGCAAAGCCCGGTATCGTCCGCAGAGCGTTGACCCGATCGACGATCGTGGGCGCGGTGATGGCGTCAAGTTTTAGCAGAGTCGCCACCAATTCCCGGACCATCGGTGTGACATCGGGCTTCAAGACCGCGCGTAGATGACCAGCGAGAGCGCGATGCGGAAGACAATCGGCCAGTGCCTGTGCCGCCAGTGCTGTTTCCCAATCATTGCCGGATGTCAGGGCATTCGTCACAAGGTCGATAAAATCCTCCTCGTTATGCTCAATCCTCGACACTTCGCTGCGCCTGTTAATCAAGGGTGCCAATAGCCGAAAGATCGCATGGTTTACGCCATTCTCGATCGCCTCGATCGCGTTGCCCCGGACTTTGGTGTTGGCCGAATGCAGGGATACGATCAACAAATCGAAATCCGGAAGCGTGCCGCCCAGAGCGAGCAGTTCCAGCGCGAAATCGACCGAACCGTCAATGCGTTCCCTGTGCAAACGCGCAAGCAGTCCAATTGCAGGAGAGCGGGCACGTTGAGAATCAAACTGTGCTGCCGTGTTTATTAGCCGATGCGCCCCGTGCAGCTCATCACGCACAAGCCGCTCGAACTGAGAAGCAAACTGCGCTTGAGACAGCGAGACCAGTGCGCGCGCGGCAATCGAGCGCGCTCGGACGGGCAGGGCATAATCAGCCAGAAAGCTGGTCAGTCCGGGAATAGCCGTTTCGCCCATGGAAATGAGCATTGAGGCGGTTTGACGGCGCTCACGCGGGCTGAGTGTGGAGGCAAGTATCAGGATATCGGGAATTGCGGCCACGTCTCCAATGATGCCCAACAGGGTGATGATCGACTCTCTTTCGTGCCGTTCAAGATCGCCCGTCGCCGCAATCAACCGGGGCACGATTGCAATATCGCCGGGCATCACTGTTGCATGAAGCGCGGTGAGTGCTGTCTTGCGAAGTGTCGCATCGCGGTGCGTCAGTTGATCCAGAAGTTCGGCGATGGACTGTTCGCAGTTTGCGGGTAATTCCTCTGCGTCTGCGGCTGTGACCAGTGCGCGCCGATCGCTGAAATTCAGCCAGCCACGACGCATATTCGCTGCCATCGCCACGGGATATTGGTGCCGAATCGCAATGACGATAGCGATCAGAAGCAGGCAAAGGATCACGCCGATGCCGGACAGTTCGCGCATATCTGTCCGTGTCGCGGCAAACACCAGGAAACCGCCTGCGACCAAACTCGCCAGCGGCTCGCAAAACCCTTCGAGGATCGTCCGCAGCGGTCTTTTGACCGCCGAAGGAACGGCGTTGAACAGCAGATTCTGGTTGTTGTACTCGATTGATGTGAGGACACCATGATAGGCAAAAAAGGCGGCCAGCGCTGCGCCTGCGCCCCCCGCCAGAAAGAAATATCCAAAGACCGTGAAGTAGGTGAGGGGCAAAATGAGCGACACATTGCGTACACCAATTCGCCCCACCAGACGGTTGAACACAAACAGACAGATAAAAACATTGAAGATATGCGATGCGGCGTAGAGTTTACCGAGCAATGTCGCGAGTTCGGCCTCGCTCCGACCGACCTGAAGCACTGCCGAATACTGGAATTCAGCCAAATTGGTCAGCAGCAGCATGACGAACAGGCCGATCGCGAGTCTTAGCGTGTAGGATGATGTCTTGAACGCATCTATTACCTGCGTGAGTTGGAGGCGGACATCGCCGATCTGGTCGTCAAGATCGGTATCGCTGTCTGCAATGCTCTGCCAGCGTCGGCGGAGCGATCGCGCAACCGGCACGGTCGCCATCGCGATTGCCGCCCAGATCAGCATGAAACCGCGCAAGGGAATCACGCCTGCAAACTGGCTGACGATCAAGGCGCCAAGGGTGGTCCCCAGCGCGCAACAGGCGGCAAACAGGGGGAACAGCCGCTTTCCGTCCTGGATATTGAAATAGGTGTCCGTGAAATTCCAGAACAGGGAATATAGTGCGATATACCACATCCCTAGATAGAGTTTGAGACCGTAATAGACCGTGGTCTGCCAAAAGAGGGGCAGCTTTGCGCCAAGCAGCAACCAGAACAGGATGCCCCCACCGATCAGCATGGCGAGGGTGATGTCGATGACGTGATTGATCGAGTAGCGGACGAGCAGATAAGCAAAGATCAGTGTGTAGGCGACCATCACCACAGGCGTCAGCAGGAACACCACAGCCAATTTGTCCGCGCCGACATGGGTCAGAAAGGCCGCGTCGCCCGCACTGAATCCGAGGCCCAGCCCAATCTGGAGCATCAGCCCAAAAAGCCCAAATTGAAGGAGCTTTGTCCATTCTCCGGGTTCGACGTGGAACAGTCTGTTCAACAGGATATTCATACATTCTCCCCCTCGATCGTCCCTATTGGCTCGATCGCCGCTGCACAAATATCAAACCCGATGCATTTCCCGGTAAATTCCTAATGGACTTAATAGTCAGAAGCCCGTCTCAGTGCTGGCAGAGTTTCGATGGAGCACAAACGCGCGATGGACAATACGAATGAAACAGGATTGGAGCGACGCCGCCGTTTCGGGTTGAAGTTTCAACTACTCCTGTTGCTGTTTACGCTGAACATCGTTGCGGCAATTTCCTATTCCGTCGTCCTTTATAATATCGACCGTGCAGAGATCATCGCTGGCATCGACGGGCGGCTGCGCACCGCAGTCAATGCGGTTCGCGAAATCGTGCCGGCCGACTATCATCAGCGGATCACCGGGCCGAACTCGATCTCCCCGGCGGAGTTCGACGCGCTTCAAAAACGGCTCTCTCGCTTCGCGGACGCTTCAGGGCTCATGTACACCTATACCTATATGCGCTTCGACAATCGAATTCGCACCGTGGCGACCAGCGCCACGCCGCGCGAAATGCGGGAAGGGCGACCGACGCGTTTTTTCACGCTGTACGACACAGCGCCACGCGAACTTTACCGCAGCTTTGAAGATGGCCGCGTTCGTTTCGACCAATATGGCGATTCCTTTGGCCGTTTTCGCTCAATCTATGTTCCGGTCCGCACTGGCGATGGACGCATGTTTGTGATCGGCGCCGACGTCGACCTTACGATGGTCGGCCAGCGTCTTGAGCAAGCCTTGAAAACTTCGATCCTGGTCGGACTGGGAATGTTTATCTTTGCCATGATCGTTGGTTGGCTGCTCGTCTCTCGCATAGTCGAACCGCTGGTCCGGTTGACAGCCTTTACCCGCAACATGGAATTACGCAGTTTTCAGACCGACGATGAGGAAATGTCGGCCATTCGGGCGATCAGCAGCGCGCGCAGCGATGAGGTCGGCAGTCTGGCCGAAGCAATGTCGGGAATGATCGCGCGGCTCCAGCGCTATCTCATCGAAGTTGAGGCATCGACTGCGGCGCGCGAACGTGTGGAGGGCGAACTGTCCGCCGCCCGCGATATCCAGATCGGGATGGTCCCGCGTGTCTTTCCGCCTTTTCCCGAACGCAGCGACATTGACATTTTCGCTCTGCTTGAACCCGCCAAGCAAGTGGGGGGTGATCTCTATGACTATGTGCTGATTGACGAGCACCATTTGTTCTTCGTGATCGGCGATGTCTCGGGAAAGGGCGTTCCTGCCGCACTTTTTATGGCCATGACCACGACCCTGTTCAAGGCGAACGCATTGTCGGCCCATTCGACGGCGGAGATCATGGCGCGGGTAAATTCGGAACTGGCCCGCGACAATGCCGCCGAAATGTTCGTGACTGCGTTCAGCGGCATTTTGAATTTGCGGACGGGTATGGTGGATTATAGCGACGGTGGTCATGAAGCGCCCTTCGTTCGTCGAGCGAACGGCGCGGTTGAGCGGCTGGTTAAGTTGCCGGGCATGGCATTGGGGGTGTTCGAGGATATTGTTTTTGGCACGGCCCGGTTTCAGCTCGATCCCGGCGATGCTCTGATATTGTTCACCGATGGCGTATCGGAGGCGACCGACGCGCGTGACGAGCTTTTCACCACGGGGAGAATCGAAACGGCGCTGGGATCAGCCAGTGCGAGATCGTCGGCGCGGATGATTGCCGAAGGGCTGGCATCCAGCGTGAGCGACTTTGTCGGGGAAGTGGATCAATCGGACGACATCGCGATACTCGTCATCCGCTATGACGGGGCAACGCCTCAGCTTGACTCTAACCGTGACCCTCAATCCTGAACGCCGGACGGATGATGCCGTGCATCTTGCGGAGATAGTGCCGCATATCTGTAATGGCACCCTGTAGCGCCGCACGCGGGGTCGGCTGAGCCGCGATCGCCGCTGCCATCATCCCGCATTGCTCGATCTCCCACGGCAGAAAGTCGAACTCCTCATCGGCCTGTCGCATCCAGATGATGGGATAAGGGCGTTCAAACATCACACCCTTCAGGGGTTCACGACCCACCAGATAAAGCGCGATGCTGTCCGCATTGGTCGCACCGAGCAGTATGTCGACCACGTCGAACGATAGAGTCAGGCTGGCAGGGCGAGCATATTTGGAGAGGCGGAAGCCCAGATCGATATCCGGCCCGATGTAATCCACATGCCGCGCCGATTCACTTGCTGAAAGCTCAGGGATATCCAGCTCGATATTATGGCCGTTGAAATCGGCAATCCACGCTGTTCCCTTCAGCCGCAACGGCAGTTCCTGAAAGTGGCGCTGCTCAAACAGCTTCATCGTGCGAAGCAAAGCACACAGCACAGAGGTCAGTTCTTCCGCTGTTCCCGGCTCGATCACGAAGATGACCTCGTCGCCCATTACCTTCCACACATCGAAGGCGGGCGTTGAATCCTCATTGTCGAGGAACTCGAATCCGATTTGTCCTGCGAACATCAACGGAAAGTTGGTGAAGAAGGTGCGGAACGTCTCCAGCCATCCGTGACTCCCCTCGCCATTGTAGCGCGCCTTGAACAAAGTCGAACCGACCATGTCGACCGATAAGAATGTGCGCAACATCGCGTCCCCCCTTCTAGAAACTGGCTATGACGGAACCGACAAAACCCGCAGATCCTAACCGCCCGGCTTCGTCAGCGCCGTGATAGTTCGTATCGACGTAAGACGCCGAAACGGTAAGCCATCGACGCGAATAGCTTAGCCCGGCTTCCCAGTCCCATTTATCGTTATAACTCCCGTTCTCGCGCCCGCCGCGCAGCTTGGCCGTCAGCGGCGTGCCCGGAATGCCGACCGACGTCTGTGCCCCGATATATAAATTGTCCCTGGTGCTATTCCACTGGTCAGGGGTGTAATCCAGTTGAAGCTCCAGATGTGCCGGGCCAATGGTCTTGCCGACTTTTCCTTGCAGCTCGAAATAATTCACGCCGCTGCCGCCCGGATACACATAGCCATAGAAGGTCGCAGAATAATTTACTCCGTTCTTCTCGCTCGCATAGCCGCCATAAAGGTCGATTTCCGTGTGGGAGCCGCTGTTTTTCGCGATCGTGGATGCCCATGTACCGACAAACCAGCCGGATTTAAACGCAGCGTCGATACCACCCTGCAATGCCGGATCGCGATTGGAATAGCTGAGTCCCCTAAACCTATAGTCGCTGACCACGCCAATGTTCGTGGATATAATGACGTTCGGCTGAACTGCATCAGTCTCCCCGCTTTGGGCCATAGCGCTTGGAATCCAGCAACTCACGGGAAGCACTAAAGCTGCTGCCAGACGCAGCGAATAAAAATGACCCATGTGCCCTCGCTGTTGCGTTCTTTTGATAATAGGCGGTTGCGCCGTCTCGAAATAGGCGATTGCGCAGAGTCTGTTGGCAGACGGCGATTTCAATGCTGACCGCTTACGCTGTTAAATTGGATTTATGCCCTATTCAAAATATTGAAAACCGTGTCTGCCTGTTCGTTGTTACGATATTCCCTTATGGTGATCTTATTCCGATTGCACGGATACAGGCGATCAGTTCTGTAGAGGCAGAAGATTTACGATGGCGTAAACGACGTCACGAACGCATTCAGCACTGAATCGGCGGACCGTGCGTATTTAGAGAGATTTGTTCTTCCCATTTAGCACGATCAGCCGCGTCCGCGCGATGCATTCAGTGTCACGGCTGCGCGAACAAGCGCCTTCAATGCTTCCTCATCGAATTTTGCTCCCTCGTGGAAGTCGATGGCGCGTCGGGTGTTGCCATCGAGGCTGGCGTTGAAAAGGCCTGACGGATCGTCAAGCGCGGCCCCTTTGGCAAAGGTCATCTTTACGGCAGCTTTGTAGGTTTCGCCCGTGCAGATCATGCCGTCGTGATACCACACGGGAACACCTCTCCATTTCCACTCCTCGATCACCTCCGGCACGGCCTGCTTGATCAACGCGCGGAGCCGGGAGAGCATCTCGCCGCGCCAGTCGCCCAGTTCCGCGATTCTCTCGTCGATCATCGACGATGGAGATTTTCCGTCTTTAGGTTCGCTCATGCTCATGATGTTCTCTTCTTTCCGCTCCGCCACTTGGTGGCATAGACGGGACGCACAAGTACAGACCATGGGATAGGAACCCGGCGCACGTCTCGTGCTTCAGGTCGTGATATTTTCCAAACCGTTGCGGGTTGTCGGGCAACGGTGAGGTCCGCTAGGCTGTTTGTGGGCGGAGGATTAATGGCACAGACAGAGCTGATGGCGACATTCCTGCAGGAGCGCCCGATGCTGATGCGCCTGCTTGTCGCTCGGCTTGGCAATCGGGAAGATGCGGAAGACGCTGCGCAGGAATTATGGCTCAAGCTGATCGACCTTCCGCCCGTGCCCATCGCTCATAATGCGGCTTATCTATACCGGATGGCGGCGAATTTGGCATCCGATAGGCGGACATCGGCGACGAGCGGGACGGCGCGGGACCGGGCCTGGCTGGAGGTTCAGCCGGTTGCAGAAGAGTTGCCCGATGCCGAGCGTGCCTTGTTGGCGCGCGAACGATTGAGCCATATCGCCGAGATCCTGAATGCTATGCCCGAACGCATGAGCGCAGCGTTCAGAATGTTCAGAGTAGAGGGGCAGTCGCAAAAGACGATTGCCGAGGCGCTGGGGATCAGTGTGAGCGGTGTGGAGAAGCTGTTGCAACGGGCTTATCGGCAGGTTCACGATGCTGGCTCTGCCTTTGGTGAGGAAAGCGCAGGTTCACATCGTCTAGGGGTTATGAAGGATATTATATCGTGAACGTCGAGAAGGGCGATATTGTCGATCAGGCAATCGACTGGCACCTGCGTCGTCACGACATGGATAATGCGGGTTGGCATGAATTCATATCGTGGCTGGAAGCCAGCCCGCTTCATGCAAGTGCCTATGATGCGATCGCGCTCCAGGATAATATTCCCGTGGTTGCAGAGCGTCCTGTGGCCGCCAATGATGATGCGAAGCCGCGCTGGCGGATGATCGGTACTGGTGTGGCGGCAGCGATCGCGGCGACGATCATCGGATTTGCCGTAATGCCAGCCGACGGTCGATATACGATCGTGACCCAGCCGGGGGAGCAGCGCGACGTGGCGCTGAGCGATGGCACGCGGATAGAAGTGAACGGAGCGACCCGCCTGACGCTGGACCACCACAATCTGCGCGTCGCCACGTTGGAACAGGGCGAAGCGACATTCCATGTCCGCCATGATGCTGGCGAGCCGTTTACCCTGCAATCGGGTGAGCGTACGATCGAGGACGCGGGGACAATATTCAACGTAAGCCGCGCGGGGCCACGCCTTGATGTACAGGTTGCAGAGGGCGCTGTCGTGTTTGAACCGGGCAAACAGTCGGTCAGGCTCACCCCCGGAAGCGCCATAACGGTGGCTGAGGACAATATGACGGTCGCCGTCTCGCAAATCGCGGTAGAGACGGTCGGCGGCTGGCGACACGGGGCGCTGTCATATGCCAATGTTCCACTGTCGGTCGTCGGAGATGCTGTGAAGCGGCGCTATCGTGTCGATCTGACGCTGACTGGCGACTTGTCCGGGCGATCCTTTACCGGCATGGTTCGGCTGACAGGCGATGCGGCGCGGGACATCCCGCATATTGCTGGCCTGATAGGGGCGGACTGGCAGAAACATGGCTCGCGGTGGATTTTGTCGCCGAAAGGCACTGCTGCGCGCTAATGTTGCTATCGCGATTGCAGGACTTTTGCCGGACCCTGCGATGGCGCGAAGCACAGCCATTGCAGTTTCAATCCAGCCGACCACGCTTGCCGTTGCGATCCCCATATTGGCCCAGCAATGCGGCTGCGATATTGTCAGTACGGAGCCAAACCTTCGGAGTGTTTCCGTTCGGGCGATCCAGGGCATTATGCCGATCGGCATTGCGCTCAGGCGATTGGTTGCCGGAACCGGATATCGGGCGGTCGCTATAGATGGTACAAGTTATCGCATAGTTGCAAATCCGCGGTCGGAAACACCGCGCGTTACACAAGCCCGGCGCTCGACGTTTCATGAAGATATTGGCGATATCCTCGTCACGGCGAGCAAACAGTCTATTCCCCTGCTCAGGTTTCCAGGGACAATCGTGACGGTAAGCAATTTGGCCCAGCGTGGCAGCGCGGTAAGCGTGCCAAACCTTGATGAGATCGCTCGGCTTAATCCGATCTTGCAGAATACAGAGCTGGGTGACGGGCGGAACAAGACCTTTATCAGAGGTATTGCCGACAGCAGCTTCAATGGCGCGACCCAGTCCACCGCGAGCACATATTTCGGCGATGTCCAACTTGGCTATTCCGGGCCGGGTCCGGGCCTTCGCTTGCATGACGTGCGTAGCGTCGAAGTGATGGAGGGGCCGCAGGGCACCCTTTATGGCGCTGGATCAATCGGCGGAATCATCCGAATTACGCCCAATCCGGTCGTGCTCGGCCAGACAGAAGGCGCAGCTACTGCCGGCGTGTCCACGACAGTCAGCGGTACAATCGGGTACGATCTCAGCGGTATGATAAATGTGCCAATGATCGATGATCGGCTTGGCGTTCGCGTGGTCGGTTATCGCCAGCGTACTGGTGGTTACATCGATGGCCGGGGGCCGGGACGTGAAAATCTTAACGGTGCTAATATCACCGGCGGCCGGGTCGAAGTCAGAGCCGACCTTTCCAATGGCTGGGAAGTTACGACAGGCGGGCTGAGGCAGACGATAAGTGCGGATGGCGCGCAATATGCCGATCGTTTCGCGGGGCCACTTAACCAGTTTGCGACCGTGCCGCAGCCCTTTTCCAACGCGATCACACTTGGACGCGTCGTTTTAAGCAAACGCTGGGACAGTGGTTTGCAGTTCACTTCGGCTACCGGGGCTGTCCAAATCCATTCAACCGATGTGTACGATGCCACCGGTTCACCGGGCACGATCGGTCGGGCGATCTATGACGATGGCCGGAACGACCTGTTAATCTCCCAAGAAGCGCGCCTCTCACGATCGTTGGCAAACGGAGCTTCATGGTTGACTGGATTCACAATGGTTTATGACAGGAATGAAGAAAGTCGCGCAATGGGTATGATTGATGCACCCGCTGACATTATCGGCGTGACCAACGTCACGAAGACTATATCAGCCTTCGCGGAAGCCACGCTGCCGATAACGCCGAATCTGTCTTTCACAGTTGGCGGCCGCGCTACCCGGGCGCGCACCGACGGCGAGCCTTCCATCGACGCCCCACAGAGTAATTTTGTTCACGGTCGATCCACGCTCAGGTTCGACCCAACGCTCGCTGCGTCGTGGTTACTCGCGCCAAGAGTCGCGCTTTACGGTCGGTATCAGTCAGGGTTTCGGACAGGCGGAATCGCAGTTGCTCGCGGTATCGGTCGTGTTGCGGACTTTACATCGGATTCGATCAGGATGGGCGAGATGGGACTGCGGATCGAGCGGCGATCAGAAACAGGGGTCGCGGTTTCAACGGCGGTTTCCTACGCACGCTGGAACGATATTCAGGCGGACCTGATCAATCGGCGGGGGCAACCCTACACTGCTAACATCGGGAATGCCGAAATCTATGCGTTTGAAGGTAAGGTGGATTGGGTTCCCGTGGTGGGTCTGCACACGGGTGTTGCCTTCCTTTACACATATAATCGAGTGGATGGGACCGTCGCCCAATCGTCAGCTCCCGTGAACCGGAGACTGCCCGACACCCCGCCGTTCGCGGCCAATATAGAGATCGGTTATCGCTGGTCTGGCGGGTCACAGAGCGAATATCGAATTGCCGCTACCGGTCGATATGTCGGGCGTTCGGTGCTCGGTTCCGGGAACCTCCTCGATGTCAGTCAGGGTCAATATGGCGTGATTGATATGACCGGTGGATGGCGGGTCGGGAAGATGGACGTGTCGCTCAGTATCGAGAATCTGACGAATGCACGGGCAAATCGGTTTTCTTTCGGTAACCCGTTCACCTTCGCATTGCGCGATCAGACGACGCCGCTTCAGCCGCTGACTTTTCGTGTCGGCATTGCTGTCTCATTTTAGCGGAGATTTATTCACTGGGTTCGCTGCGGAATTCGCCGACTGCCACCGTCTATTGATCACAGGTGTGGCTACGGATCGGTTTCATGAAGTTTTGTTGCGGAGCGCGCGCGGCCGAATCTGCGGCAACTGATTACCGAAAACTGGCTACGACCGACCATAAGGTGCGTAACCGATGAAGGCGCAGCATGGTCTTAAGCAAGACCTCGGCCTTGCCGAAGCTCAACCTTATATCAGTGGGTTTGTCGGGCAGTCGCGACCTCCATTGTCGGTCGTCCCGGTCGATCCGGATGTTTCCCGAGCCTCCGCGATTGGTATTGTCCTTCACGATTTCTCGCTTGGAGGAACCGAACGGATTGCCGTCCGCCTTGCCAATGAATGGGCAGAGACCGGACGGACGGTTACGATCGTATGCGGAACCGAAAGCGGCCCGTTACGATCACTGGTGTCCCCGCGGGTCAAACTTATCGCTCTGGACCCGGTCATCGAACGCGGCTTCGGCTCGAGGCGAAAACTCGGACGTGCGGCCGCTAAGGTTTTTTCGCGCGATACCGTCGATCTGGTATTCATTCCCGGAAATTTCCATTGGCAGGTCGTTCCTGCACTCGCGCGGCTTCACGGCGCAACCCGGCCACGTATCGCGGTTCAACTGAGTACGCCCCTAATTCGCTACGACCGGGGACGCTTTCACCAGCAGATTTATAATCGTTGGATGCGCTGGCAGTTGCGGGGCGCGGACGCAACGATATCACTCGAAGATGCGATGACCGCGCAGGCCGATGCGATATTGCGTAATCGGATCACGCGGCGGATCAGGACACCGGCGCTCGAACGTGCGCCACTGGCTTCGCTGCCACTGGACCCTGCAAACCGAACGATCGTGGCGGCTGGACGACTGGTTGCGGTAAAGGGATTCGAAACCGCGATTTCTGCGTTTGCGCTGCTCGATGACCCCAATGCTCGGCTGGTAATTTTGGGGGAAGGGCCACTTCGGGAAACGTTACAACGTCAGGCCGAACAACTGGGTGTTGCCGACCGGGTCGAATTACCGGGTTATGTCGCGTGCATCCGACCGTGGCTCGATAAGGCGGGAATGTTCCTGCTTTCGTCGCGTTACGAAGGGTATCCGGCGGTCCTGATCGAGGCGATTGCCGCTGGCCGGCCAGTTGTGGCGACCCGTTGTACTCCGGCAGTCGAAGAACTGGTTGATCGCACGGGTTTTGGTGCATCGGCTCCGATCGATGATCCGGCGGCATTGGCCGATGCGATGGCGCGGGTTTTTGCGGCCACTCCGGTCTGCCCCGTGCAAATGGCCGCAGCGGTTTCTCCGTTTGGTATAGAAAACTGCGCTCGCGATTATCTCGGGATGTTCGATACGTTGTGCGCAGGGTAACGGCGTCACTCAGACGTTTTTGAATTGTGTTAGATTGATCCTGCCCGTGCTTCCCAAGACCGATATCTGGCGCGTTGGCGTGCTGCCCGTGCCGATGTCCGTCGTAGTGACTGGCGGGTTGGCGGGTATCGCGCCCGTCTGGCTGCCTGCTGGTCGCCCTTTCACGTATCTCGCCGACCCGTTCGGCATGTGGCGCGATGGCAGGCTGTACGTGTTTGTCGAAACTTACGATTATCGATCCCGTCACGGTGGCATCGACGTCCTGACGCTCGATGAGACTTTTAGGGTGATCGACCATCGACCATGCTTGCGGACGGCGTGGCACTTATCATACCCGTTCGTTTTCGAAGCGGCGGGCGAAACCTATATGCTGCCCGAGGCGCATAAATCAGGAGCGCTGACGCTTTATCGGGCGAAACGCTTTCCCGATGTCTGGACGCCGGTCTGCGATATTGCGCTGGGTGAGTCCGCAGGAGAGGGCTCTGCGGTCGATGCAACGCCGGTATTCTTTGAGGGGCTGTGGTGGCTATTTTACGCACCCGCAACCGACCTGTATTCCAAGATGAGCGTATTGAATGCAGCCTATTCGAAGAATATTACAGGGCCGTGGTATGCGCATAGCATGAACCCCTTGCGCGAAACTGCCAACGGCGCACGACCGGGAGGGACACCTGTCGTTCTAGACGGTGCGCTTGTCGTACCACTTCAGGATTGCAGCCAGACCTACGGAGGTGCTGTACGCGCGCTGAGGATCAGTCGGCTCAGCCCAGACACGTTCGAAGCGGAGATTGGCCCCTCGATAGTCGGAGGCGAAGCATTCGGGCCTTATGTCGATGGAATGCACACTTTGTCCGCGTGTGGGAATGTTACATTGTTCGACGCCAAACATATCGATCGATCGATGGGCAAATGGCTGGTCGATGCCGGTCGCGCGCCGATCGTTGCTCGCAAGGCAGTGAAAAGTCTTTGGCGTAAAATTTCGTGAAGCTGGCGGCCGATCCACCACTCTTAGACGAAGGCGTACCGGTGCCGCACCGTACGTGGCGCAGCATCGCTCAAAATACGAGCTGGATGTTGTTGGGGAAGATCGTCGGCGCGGTTCTCAGCCTGATCTATCTTGGGATGGCGACACGGGCGCTTGGCAAGACCGGCTTTGGTGAGTTCGTTATCATTTTGGGGGCGGGACAGACGATTGCCGCACTCGTTAGCTTTGAAACATGGCAGATCCTGTTGCGGTTCGGAATGGACCGCATCGACGAGGGGCGGAGCGAAAAGCTTGGACGTCTTGTCGCCTTCTGCATGGTGCTCGACCTCAGCGGCGTTTTTATCGGCACCGTGTTGGCTGTCGTCGGTGTGCAAGTACTCGGTCCATTTTTCGGCTGGTCAGATTCCGTCAAACACGACGCGCTGATATTCTGCATATTGTTGCTGATCTCCGAACGGTCGGCTCCAACCGGTATATTGCGCCTGTTCGACCGGTTCGGGATTGCCGCCTTTGCCGAAACAGTTACGCCCGTCGTGCGGCTGATCGGCGCCGTGGTCGTCGTCAGCCTCGGTGCTTCGGTCCGGGGACTTCTGGCGGCTTGGGCAATTGCCGAAATGGCAACCGCGATAACACACTGGATACTCGCGCTGCGTTTGATCCCGCTCCATGCGCGCTGGTGGAGGCTTGATGGTTTGCGGGCGGTTCCGGGCGAGCACCCCGGCCTTTGGCGTTTCGCCGGGATTGTGAATGCCACCTCGACATTCGGGCTGGTGGGTAAACAGATTGCGGTGTTGCTGGTTGGCGCTTCGGTTGGCGCAGCAGCGGCAGGTGGTTACCGGATCGCGCACCAGCTTGGGCAGGCGCTGGCGAATATATCCGAAATGCTCTCGCGAGCGACCTTCACCGAACTGATGCGAGCGCGAGCGACACAGACCGCTCAGCAGCTTGCATTGTTGTTCCGTAAAGCTTCGATAATGGCCGGACTGACCGCCTCGGTCATGATTGCGATCATGCTGTTGTTGGGTAAACTGCTGCTTTCGGTTCTGGGCGGCGGGCAATATGCCGCAGCGTATCCGCTTGTGCTGCTACTTGGTACAGCGGCGGCGCTCGATGCGGCAGGGGTCAGTTTTGAGCCAGCACTCCTGGCAACTGGCCGCGCATGGCTGGCATTTCGATTGCGCCTCGTTTCCGGTGCGACGTTGCTCGCCGCACTGTTCGTTGCCCTGGAATGGGGCGGAACGACGACCGCTGCTGCGGCAACATGCGGCGTTGCGGCTCTGACGCTCATCCTGTTCGGAACCGCAGCGTGGCGCGCCGTTCATTATGGTGACTAAGCTTAAGTTTGGGGACCGGCCTGTACCGATCGGACACAGGCGCGGTGACGACTGTCTAGAATGTCTTTCTTATCGTCATACCATAGGTTCGGGGGGGATTGGGGTAGCCGCTATAGCTGCCGTCCTGAGCGACCGTCGGGAATACCGCGACGAGGTAATTATCGTTGGTCAGGTTGCGCACCCAAACCATGATTTCAAGTTTCGCAGGGGCGCTGACCAGCCCGACGCTGGCGTTGAAATTGCTGATGCCCCAAGTCGATAGGTTCGGCGGTGTCGTATCCGACAATTGCGTGTTGCTAACATAGTTGAACTCGCCACGCAGATAGGCGCTGAGTCCGCGACCGACTGGTTGAGTGGCCGTTGCCGACGTTGAAATGCTCCACTTTGGAATATCCGCGGGCCGGCGGCCTGAAATATCCTGAAATATGGGTCGTTGACCGGTCAGTGGGTCCAGCGGGCAATGGATCGCATCGAAATTGACGCAGGGCGCGCGCTTGAAGGAGTCGTATTTTCCTTCGAGGTAAGTCGCCGATCCCGTTAACGCCAGCCATTTAAAGGGTCGATAAGCAGAGTCGATCTCGAACCCTTTGACCGATTCCTTACCTGCGTTGACCAGACTGTAGCCGAGGCCAAGAAAAGTGTTGAGCTGGAATCCGTTTATGGTCTGTTTGAAAACCGCGAGGTTGAAAAAGCCACCCCGGAAAGCGGCCTTCAAACCGGCTTCGTAGACCTCGACATTCTCCGGATCGGCCGATCGTCCGACACCGTTGACGTCGGGCGGGCGGCTGTCGGAGGAAAGATTGACGGCGCTGGCCTTCCAGCCGGTCGCATAGCTCACATAGGCATTTACCGGGCCAAAGTCGTATGCGGCCCGCGCGGTGTAGGTAAGTTTGTGACCCTTCACGATCCCTGATTCGTTGGCATTCGGGATGTTCACGGGACCGTGATTAGCCGCGCTGCCGTAAAAGAACTGCAGTGTGCCAAGGGGGCCGTACAGGTTGCCCGGCAAACCAAGAAACGGGAACTGAGGAATATTCTGTAGATTCAGAGAAGAAAAGGGGTCCTGGAGTACGACGTTAGACGTGACCGCCTTGCGGTCATTCAGATACGCTAGGCCGCCAGTGACCGTCAGTCGATCGGTGATCTTATAATCAGCTTGTCCGAACAAGGAGTAAGACGTTTGTTTCAGGAAATAGCGATCAGAAATACCTTGGCCGGGCTGGAAATACGTTGTTCCGACGCCGATTGATGGCGTGACGAGGTTTTGCAAGATTTCCAGTGCGCGAATGTTGCTTACGCCTCCGACGAGCGGCGCCAGACTGGGGACTGCGGCGACGAGCGCTGCGGTCGATCCCGATGCGCCTTCGGCAAACGCACGAACGTCTTTGCCGTACCGAATGTCCCGACCGGTCTCGGTTCGTTCGTCCTGGTAGAAGCCGCCGACAAGCCAACTCAGCGGTCCATCGTTATCGGACGCAAGCCTCAATTCCTGTGTGAAAGTCCTGATGCGGTTTGCGGTCGTATTGTTTATCAAATCCGCGCCGGTGAAATCGATATCCTGCCGCGACTGGCTGACCTGATTTCGGTATGCGGTGATCGAGGTCAGTTTCGCAAAACCGACGCCCCAGTCCATCTGCGCCGAAATGCCTTTGCCCCGCACACGGTTCATGGGTCGGTATTGAACACGACGTTGCGAGCGAAGACGTTACTGGTGTCGGAGATCGGTTTGCCAAGACCGAAAGGTGGCGGCGCGCCGATCAGTTGCGTTGCAGGACCATTCTGAATCGAGGTTACACCGCAGCAGAGTTCCTTAATAAGGTTGTAGTCCGCGATGACCCGCACGGAAAAGTCGGATGAGGGTTGCCACAAGACGTCGGCACGAACCGACCGTCGGTTACGGTCGGCAACGTCGCGCCCGGTCGTGAGATTGTGGAAAAACCCGTCCCTTTCGTTGACGCTCCCCGAAAGGCGGATCGCGATCGTGTCAGTCAGCGGTCCTGTGAACGTCGCACGAGTCTGCATCAGGCCGTAATTCCCAATACTGACCTCTGCCTTCCCGCCGAACTCGAACTGCGGCTTTCGGGTGACGATGCTGATCGCACCGGCAGAAACGTTTTTTCCGAACAGGGTCGATTGCGGGCCGCGTAAGATTTCGATGCGCTCGATTTCGGGCAAGTCGTCCAGTCCAGCAGCCGATCGCGACCGATATACCCCGTCGATGAACACACCGACCGAGCTTTCGATGCCGTCATTGCCGTTGCCATTGCCAAAGCCGCGGATGATGAAGTTCGTCTGACCGGTCGCATTTAATTGTTCGACTTTTAGCGACGGCACGACCGACTGCAGATCTATCAAGTCGCGAATCTGTGCTTTTTCGACCGTTTCCTGAGCAGTGACAGATACCGAAATCGGCACATCCTGCAGGGTGGCTTCGCGCTTTGTCGCTGTCACGATAATATCGTCGGACCCAGAGGCCGGATCATTCGTCGCTGGCTTCGCTTGCGCCAGTACGGGAGTCGCAATGAGCAGCGCCAAAAATGACGTACCCAGCGTGCTGATCTTTCGCATAGTTGCTCCCCTTGTTCAGCCGCCCAATCGGCCGATGTCGCGTTTATCGCGTATCAGAATTGTTCCTGCGACTGACTGGCAGCAGCGTCAATGGACGAATTGCACCAAATATTGCGCTATGTTGACCACGGAAAACTTATTGGCGATGTGCTGATTAAACTGGCAAAATGCTGGCAGAGTATCGACTATGACAAAACAAGCGGACGGGGATTAAACGAATGCCGATAGAGAACACTGCTTCCGATGGGCAGTTGCGTAAGGAAAAGCTGCCAGTTCCCAAGCATGTGGAAGATGCCGTCCGAACGTTGATTGCCTGGTCGGGCGATGATCCTGACCGCGAAGGCTTGCTGGATACGCCGAAGCGTGTGGCGCGGGCATGGAAAGAATATTGTGAAGGCTATCGGGAAGACCCCGGCTATCACCTGTCGCGTACATTCGAGGAAGTCGGTGGATATAACGAACTGGTGTTGTTGAAAGACATCCCGTTCCAGTCGCATTGTGAGCATCACATGGCACCGATCGTCGGTAAGGCGTCGATCGCCTATATGCCGCAGGATCGCGTCGTCGGAATTTCAAAGCTGGCGCGTGTTTTGAACGGATATGCCCGCCGCCTTCAGGTTCAGGAACGGCTGACAGCGCAGGTCGCGCAGTCGATCTGGGATAATTTGCAGCCACAGGGTGTCGCGGTCGTGATCGAGGCGACGCATGGATGCATGACCGGGCGCGGTGTTCGCACTCCGGGCGTGTCGATGACGACGAGTCGGTTGCTCGGTTGCTTTCTGGATGACTCGCGCAGCCGTAGCGAAGTCCTGAAACTCATGGGTTACTAACCCACACAAACAAAAAGGCCCGGCGGATCGCTCCACCGGGCCTTTTGTCAAAACGATCAAAGCGATCAGGCTTCGGCCGCTGGTTCTTCGTTTGCAGCATCCGAAGCGATCTCGCCGGGTTCGGCATTGGGATCGTAATCTTCGGTGAAGCCAGCTTCGTCCTTCTCGAACATCGATGCCATGACATCGACGCCCTGAGCCTGGAGCTCGGCTTCTTCGGGGCTGCGTGCCACGTTGACCTTAACAGTCACCGCGACTTCGGGATGCAGTTGAACGCGGACTTCATAGACGCCAATCGCCTTAATCGGCTTGTCCAGGATAACCTGGTTCTTGCTGACCTTGTGGCTTTCGGCTTCAAGAGCTTCGACGATGTCACGCACCGCAACCGAACCATAAAGCTGGCCGGTGTTCGATGCCTGACGGATCAACGTAACCGACGCACCATTGACGGTCTCGGCAGCTTTTTCGGCTTCACCGCGACGCGTGTCGTTGTCGGCGACGATCCGCGCCTTGTTTGCTTCGAACAGTTTCAGGTTAGCAGCGTTCGAACGCAGCGCCTTCTTGTTCGGGAGGAGGAAATTGCGCGCAAAACCGTTCTTCACAGTGACAACGTCACCGATCGAACCAAGCTTCTCAACGCGCTCGAGCAGGATCACTTCCATCGAATGCGCCCTTACTTAACGATATAGGGAAGGAGACCGATGTGCCGCGCACGCTTGATCGCCTGGGCGAGTTCGCGCTGCTTTGGGGCACTGACGGCGGTGATACGCGAAGGCACAATCTTGCCACGCTCGGACACGAAGCCCTGAAGCAACCGGACATCCTTATAGTCTATCCGTGGGGCGTCCTTGGCAGAGAACGGGCAGCTTTTGCGGCGGCGGAAAAATGGGCGGGCCATATCAAATATCCTTAAGCGGCTTCAGCGTCGTCGCGACGCGGCCGGTCTTCACGGGGACGATCGTCGCGAGGACGGTCATCACGGTCACGACGGGGGCGGTCGCCCCGGTCACCACGATCGCTGCGTTCCGAACGCTCGGAACGACGCATCATGGCCGAAGGACCAGCTTCATGTTCGTCGACACGCAGCGTCATGTAACGCAGCACGTCTTCGTTGATCTGGGTCTGGCGTTCGAGTTCGATCGGCACGTTGGTCGGTGCGTCGAATTCGAGCATGACGTAATGCGCCTTGCGGTTCTTCGCGATCCGGTAAGCCAACGAACGCAGACCCCACGTCTCAGTCTTGATGACCTTGCCGCCGTTGTCTTCGATGATTTTGGTAGCTGTTTCTGCCAGCGTATCGACCTGGGCTTGAGCCAGATCCTGACGCGCGAGAAACACATGCTCGTAAAGAGCCATGCTTTATCGTCCTTTTCCTACCGATCGCTGCCGAGCGCACCATGCATCTCGACCCTCCGGCTTTCGTAGAGGCGGCCCTATGGCTGAAATGACCAGACTTGGCAAGGCGGCGTGGCCTGCCTAACGAGCCGCAAAGAGGAGTTTGGTGATGAAGGCGTTTATATTTCCAGGGCAAGGGAGCCAGTCGATTGGCATGGGCAAGGCTTTAGCAGACGCCAGTCCGATTGCGCGGGCGGTGTTTCAGGAAGTCGATGACGCGCTGGACCAGCACCTTTACCGTCTGATGACAGAGGGTTTCGAGCGCGATCTGACCCTAACCGAGAATGCTCAGCCCGCTATTATGGCAAATGCGATTGCGACGCTGCGAGTGCTGGAGCGTGAGGGCAATATCAAGCTGGCGGACAAGGCTTCGTTCGTCGCTGGTCACTCGTTGGGCGAATATACGGCGTTGTGTGCGGCGGACGCAATGGACCTTGCGACCACGGCTCGGCTGTTGAAGACGCGCGGACAGGCAATGCAGGCGGCGGTGCCGGTGGGTGAGGGGGCCATGGCGGTGCTGCTCGGGCTGGACTTCGAGACTGCGAAGGCTGTTGCTGAGGAAGCTGCTCAGGGTGAAGTTTGCGAGGCGGCCAATGACAATGGCGGCGGACAAGTTGTGGTTTCGGGGCACACAGATGCGATCGATCGCGCCATCCAAATCGCCAAAACCAAGGGTGCCAAGCGTGCCATGACTTTGCCGGTGTCGGCGCCGTTTCACTGCGCGCTGATGGCGCCTGCTGCCGATGTTATGGCGACTGCGCTCGCAGCCGCCCGTATTCAGTCGCCGCTGGTTCCGGTGTTCGCCAATGTTACTGCCGCCCAGGTTTCCGATCCAAACGTGATCCGCGACCTTCTGGTGCAACAGGTTACTGGAACAGTGCGGTGGCGCGAAAGTGTCGAGGCGATGTGGGATGCGGGCGTTACCGAAGTCGTCGAGTTTGGCGGTAAGGTCCTCGGTCCGATGGTGCGTCGCATTTCGCCCGACATGAAGGCAACCAGCATTGTAACGATGAACGATATCGAAAGTTTGCTGGCAACGCTTTGACGCGCCCGCATTCTGAACTTTTGGAGAAAATGATGTTCGACCTGACAGGTATGACGGCGCTCGTAACCGGCGCTTCCGGGGGATTGGTTCTGCTGTTGCAAAGGCATTGGCGGACTGCGGCGCGACGGTTGCGCTGTCGGGCACGCGCGAGGACGCGTTGAAGTCGGTTGCCGCGACCATTCCGGGATCGGTCATCGTGCCTTGCGACCTGTCCGACGCGGCGCAGGTTGATGGGCTGATCCCCAGCGCTGTCGAGGCATTGGGCGGGAAGTTAGACATATTGGTGAACAACGCGGGCGTTACGCGCGACAACCTCGTCATGCGGATGAAGGACGAGGAATGGGACACGGTTATCCGTGTCAATCTCGAGGCCGCATTCCGCCTGATCCGGGCAGCGTCGAAGCCGATGATGAAAGCGCGGTTCGGACGGATCGTCTCGATCACCAGCGTTGTCGGTACAACCGGTAATCCGGGGCAGGCCAATTACGCGGCCTCGAAGGGCGGCCTGACTGCCATGTCAAAGGCATTGGCGCAGGAACTGGCCAGTCGAAACATCACGGTCAATTGTGTAGCACCGGGTTTCATAACCTCGGCGATGACAGACGCTTTGCCAGACGCGCAGAAGGCGGCGCTGACGACGCGTATTCCCGCGGGCAAACTAGGGGAGGGTGCCGATGTCGCCGCAGCCGTCGTTTATCTGGCGAGCAAGGACGCCGGTTATGTGACCGGACAAACCATCCATGTAAACGGTGGCATGGCTATGATCTGATCGCCTGTCAGGCGATGTGTTGGTGTCCAGTTTCACCTGCGCCGCGTGCTATTTGAATCCGAGAATATCCGCGCGACCGGCGACGCCTTTCCTCGCTTACGACCGACTCTAATGCCGTGATCTGCCTCCTCAATATTCAGCGTGGAGGGAACTTCGTTTCGACGTCGGTGGTTGAGCGCCCACCGAACGTGTTGGAGACGGAATAATGAAACGATCGAACTTTCTCGCGCGGAGTGCCGGAATTTCAGTGCTGCTCCTTTTGGCCAGCCCGGCTTATGCCGAAGGTAAAGCGGATCGCGCGCGCGCCGCCATTGCCGAGGCAACCGGTAAGATCGATGCTGCGAACAAGCTTGGAGCGAATGGAGAAGTTCCCCGCCTACAAGCTGAGGCACAGGCGGCACTCCGCACCGCACGAGAGAACCTGGCGAGCGGCCATAAGGAAGAAGCCATTGCGGCTGCAAACCATGCTTCGACCACAGCGGACCTTGCCATTGGCGAAGCGCAGAAAAATCGCACCAATGCCGAGCGCGCACAACGCGCCAACACTGAAGCAAAGGCGGCCGTCGCTCAACAGGACGCGGCTGCGGCGAACGCGCGCGCTGATGCCGCTCAACAGTCGGCCGCGTCTGCTGCGGCAGATGCCGCAGCCGCCCGCGCAGCACCCCCAGTCGTGATTGCGCCTGCACCGCCCACCACCACTGTGTCCACCGAAACGGTAAAGCGGGTTGCGACGCCGACACGGACGGTCAAGCGGGCACCGGTGCATCGCGTGGTAAAACGCACTACGACGGCACCCGCCGTGTCTGAAAAAACCACAACTACGGTGACGACGACGCCAAACTAACTTGCGTCTACCCCACCGCTTCATGTGGAGCGGTGGGTAATGGCAATTCAGCTCGCTGGCGCGATAGAGCAGTGATCATCGAGCACGGCCATGTGCCGTCGTCATTTTTGGTAAGCATCGGCGTAACGCAACATCATGGTGCTTGCGGGAATCGCTTTATTCGAGACGCCCCCATAGCTCGGTTTCCGTCGCCCGCTGACGATAATGTGTCCGCGTCCATTATCTGGAATTTTGCGCTCTATCTGGACCACGTGTCGATCTTTGTGGCCACAGAGGTGTTTCGCAATTTGTCTCAGTGTCCGGGAGTTGGTTGAACGTGAGGCGGATATTATGTCGAAGCCAACGCTAGCCGGGGACTGCGCTTGATCCACTTTGCATCGCCTCACGATCAGGGCGAACTCATACTAAGGCTGCTTTGATGTCATCGCTTCACAAGCCGAAGACGTTCATAAATTCGCTATTGGCAACAGCTTGTGATTTGATCACTCTCATGCTGAGAGTGCGATTTTCTGATTATGTTATAAGGAATCAACCGATATGAAACCGCTGCTCACCATTCCACGCCGCCGCTGCGCAAAATTTATGATCTCGATTTCGATGGCCATCATCATGCCTGCAAGTGTCGTCATGGCTCAGTCCGCCGGCGAAATCGTCACTCAGCCAGCGCGTGACGTCGGCATCGAGAAAACCAACATCCCGCCGTTGCTGATCGAGGTGAGCAAAAACCCTTACAACACGGCGGGCACGGGAAGTTGCGGGCAGATTTCTTCGGCGATAGCAGCCCTGTCGAAAGTCATCGGGCCAGACTTCTCGACCTCTCCGGCGGAAAACAAACGCAACATGGCACAAGTCGGAGGCGCTGCGGTTGTGAACTCGCTCATACCTTTTCGCGGAATCGTTCGCGAAGTTAGCGGGGCCAGTGCCGCCGAACGTCGTAAGAATGCCGCAATCGACGCGGGCATCGCGCGGCGCGGTTTTCTCCGTGGGCTGCAAACAGCGCGCAAATGTCGTCGATAACGAATCGATGAATGGCCGCATCGGATTCGAATCCGATGCGCAGATTGAAAGTATTTAGCAAAAAGAGAGGCTTGGTTGAATTCGTGCGTTTGTGAGGACGTGCCGATCCTTAGGTTGGTGGCAGACCTGAACGTGTCTCACGGTGCGTTGCAGCGGTATTTCACAGTGAATGTCACAGCGATTTCGTGCGATAACGGCATGATTTGCAAGCGAAAAGTCATTCTGCCGACCGTTGTAGCAGTTGACGATTGTAAAGAGGGGTTGACGGCTTTGCGGGTGGCTTCTAGAGGAGGGGCATCGAGACGGTGAGCGGTTAGTTCACTGGTTCGGTTAGCGAGATCAGCAGGCGCCCGGTCCTCCCGGTAAAACGGGGGTGGATTTGGCGTCGGCATTTTGCGCTCTTTCTCATTGTTGGTAAAGATGAAGGGACATGTGGGCAGCGGCTCCAGGTCCGACGGTTTTAAGGCGTCGGTTGCTTGGTTAAATTAGTCGTTACTCACAAGTCCTTTATATGTATTCCATACGTAAAAATGATTTGTGCAGAGCGATCCTTGAAATGGACGTCTTGCTCTGGGGAATTCCACCCGGGAGTGAGATTGGACATCAAACTTGAGAGTTTGATCCTGGCTCAGAATGAACGCTGGCGGCATGCCTAACACATGCAAGTCGAACGAGATTGTGACTTCGGTTGCAGTCTAGTGGCGCACGGGTGCGTAACGCGTGGGAATCTACCCTTGGGTTCGGAATAACAGTGAGAAATTACTGCTAATACCGGATAATGACGTAAGTCCAAAGATTTATCGCCCAAGGATGAGCCCGCGTAAGATTAGCTAGTTGGTGGGGTAAAGGCCTACCAAGGCGACGATCTTTAGCTGGTCTGAGAGGATGATCAGCCACACTGGGACTGAGACACGGCCCAGACTCCTACGGGAGGCAGCAGTGGGGAATATTGGACAATGGGCGAAAGCCTGATCCAGCAATGCCGCGTGAGTGATGAAGGCCTTAGGGTTGTAAAGCTCTTTTACCCGGGAAGATAATGACTGTACCGGGAGAATAAGCCCCGGCTAACTCCGTGCCAGCAGCCGCGGTAATACGGAGGGGGCTAGCGTTATTCGGAATTACTGGGCGTAAAGCGTACGTAGGCGGTGGTTCAAGTCAGAGGTGAAAGCCCGGAGCTCAACTCCGGAACTGCCTTTGAAACTAGATCGCTAGAACATCGGAGAGGTAAGTGGAATTCCGAGTGTAGAGGTGAAATTCGTAGATATTCGGAAGAACACCAGTGGCGAAGGCGGCTTACTGGACGATTGTTGACGCTGAGGTACGAAAGCGTGGGGAGCAAACAGGATTAGATACCCTGGTAGTCCACGCCGTAAACGATGATAACTAGCTGTTGGGCCTCATAGAGGCTCAGTGGCGCAGCTAACGCATTAAGTTATCCGCCTGGGGAGTACGGTCGCAAGATTAAAACTCAAAGGAATTGACGGGGGCCTGCACAAGCGGTGGAGCATGTGGTTTAATTCGAAGCAACGCGCAGAACCTTACCAGCGTTTGACATGGTAGGACGACTTCCAGAGATGGATTTCTTCCCTTCGGGGACCTACACACAGGTGCTGCATGGCTGTCGTCAGCTCGTGTCGTGAGATGTTGGGTTAAGTCCCGCAACGAGCGCAACCCTCGCCTTTAGTTACCATCATTTAGTTGGGGACTCTAAAGGAACCGCCGGTGATAAGCCGGAGGAAGGTGGGGATGACGTCAAGTCCTCATGGCCCTTACGCGCTGGGCTACACACGTGCTACAATGGCGACTACAGTGGGTTGCAAACTCGCAAGGGTGAGCTAATCTCCAAAAGTCGTCTCAGTTCGGATTGTTCTCTGCAACTCGAGAGCATGAAGGCGGAATCGCTAGTAATCGCGGATCAGCATGCCGCGGTGAATACGTTCCCAGGCCTTGTACACACCGCCCGTCACACCATGGGAGTTGGTTTCACCCGAAGGCAGTGCTCTAACTCAGCAATGAGAGGAAGCTGACCACGGTGGGATCAGCGACTGGGGTGAAGTCGTAACAAGGTAGCCGTAGGGGAACCTGCGGCTGGATCACCTCCTTTCTAAGGATTACGGCGGAAAGCGCTGAACCCCAGATTTCGGTTTGCGTTTCAGAAGAGCTTCCTCCTGTCCAAAGAACATTTGCCGCTGTCCTCATGTCCCTTCATCCTGGAAAACACTTGGCGCTGGCCAGGGTCATTCACCGTTTATTTGGTGGCGATCTTGACCAGCTTTGAGTGTCAGCCTGAGCTGGCTCACACCGCCTCGCGGCCCATTGGGTCAGTGGGGCAGGTATGGGGCCGGTAGCTCAGGTGGTTAGAGCGCACGCCTGATAAGCGTGAGGTCGTAGGTTCAACTCCTACTCGGCCCACCATGCATGTCTGTCAGGCACAATTGGTCGGGGCCTTAGCTCAGTTGGGAGAGCGGTAGCTTTGCAAGCTTCAGGTCAACGGTTCGATCCCGTTAGGCTCCACCATTTGCTCAAGTCGTCGGATCACCGATGATGTGAGTACCTAATTTTTCCAGAGATGAAGACATCAGTTTCACAGCTGCCCGAGGGTAGCTGTGAATTTGGGGGATTTGCCCCCGCTTTGACATTGTGAATGGGTTCTTAAAATCGATGCCGTGGCAGCATATGGTTCAAGCAATTGAATGATTTGTTGTTACTAAATTAAAGGCTGAGATTTTTTATCCGTATCGTCGCGGCAGCGTGGCCGAGTGGTCATTTGTTCTTAGGAGCAAATGTCACCAGCGCTGTCGTTGGTGGTGCGGACTCTCAAGCGTGAGGTAAGGGTATTTCGTGGATGCCTTGGCATGCACAGGCGATGAAGGACGTGGCACGCTGCGATAAGCTGTGGTGAGGTGTGAGCAACCTTTGACCCACAGATTTCCGAATGGGGAAACCCACCTTCATCAATTAATTCTGTTCTGAGTTTACTCAGTGCAGTTTTAATTGATTAAAAGGTATCACCGAAGTGAATAAAATAGCTTTGGTGAAGCGAACCCGGGAACTGAAACATCTCAGTACCTGGAGGAAAAGACATCAACCGAGATTCCGTTAGTAGTGGCGAGCGAACGCGGACCAGGCCAATGCCTGTTGTTTAATTAGCAGAACAGTTTGGAAAGTCTGACCATAGCGGGTGACAGTCCCGTATGCGAAAATGAAACAACAGGATTCGAGTAGGGCGGGACACGTGTAATCCTGTCTGAACATGGGGGGACCACCCTCCAAGCCTAAATACTCGTGCATGACCGATAGTGAACTAGTACCGTGAGGGAAAGGTGAAAAGCACCCCGATTAGGGGAGTGAAACAGTACCTGAAACGGAATACCTACAATCAGTTGGAGCCTCTTTATGGGGTGACAGCGTACCTCTTGTATAATGGGTCTGTGACTTAATGTATCAAGCAAGCTTAAGCCGTTAGGTGTAGGCGCAGCGAAAGCGAGTCTGAATAGGGCGACTGAGTTTGATGCATTAGACCCGAAACCCGGCGATCTAGGCATGACCAGGATGAAGGTGCAGTAACATGCACTGGAGGTCCGAACCGATTAACGTTGAAAAGTTACCGGATGAGTTGTGTTTAGGGGTGAAAGGCCAATCAAGCCGGGAAATAGCTGGTTCTCCGCGAAAACTATTGAGGTAGTGCCTCGGACGAATACCGATGGGGGTAGAGCACTGGATGGGCTAGGGGGACGCGAGTTCTACCAAACCTAACCAAACTCCGAATACCATCGAGTACTATCCGGGAGACAGACTGTGGGTGCTAAGGTCCATAGTCGAGAGGGAAACAGCCCTGACCTACAGCTAAGGTCCCCAAGTGACGTCTAAGTGGGAAAGCATGTGAGATTTCCAAAACAACCAGGAGGTTGGCTTAGAAGCAGCCATCCTTTAAAGAAAGCGTAACAGCTCACTGGTCTAATCAAGAGATCTTGCGGCGAAGATGTAACGGGGCTCAAGACGTCCACCGAAGCTTAGGGTGTGATCTTTGATCACGCGGTAGCGGAGCGTTCCGTAAGCCGTTGAAGCGATCTGGTAATGGGTCGTGGAGGTATCGGAAGTGCGAATGCAGACATGAGTAGCGATAAACAGGGTGAGATGCCCTGTCGCCGAAATCCCAAGGGTTCCTGCGCAAGGCTAATCCGCGCAGGGTGAGTCGGCCCTAAGACGAGCCCGAAGGGGTAGTCGATGGGAATCTGGTTAATATTCCAGAACCTGGAGGTGTGTGACGGATCACGTGTGTTGTTCACTCTTATCGGATTGAGTGAGCTTCGAAGTGGTTCCAGGAAATAGCCCCTCCATATAGACCGTACCCGAAACCGACACAGGTGGGATGGTAGAGTATACCAAGGCGCTTGAGAGAAGGGTGTTGAAGGAACTCGGCAAATTGCCTCCGTACCTTCGGAAGAAGGAGGCCCCATGTAAGCGCAAGCTCTCATGGGGGGCACAGGCCAGGGGGTAGCGACTGTTTAGCAAAAACACAGGGCTCTGCTAAGTCGGCTTCAAGACGACGTATAGGGCCTGACGCCTGCCCGGTGCCTGAAGGTTAAGTGGAGTGGTGCAAGCTGCGAAATGAAGCCCAGGTAAACGGCGGCCGTAACTATAACGGTCCTAAGGTAGCGAAATTCCTTGTCGGGTAAGTTCCGACCTGCACGAATGGCGTAACGACTTCCCCACTGTCTCCAACACCTGCTCAGCGAAATTGAATTGCCCGTGAAGATGCGGGCTACCCGCGGTTAGACGGAAAGACCCCGTGCACCTTTACTGCAGCTTCAGAGTGGCATTAGGAAAGAACTGTGTAGAATAGGTGGGAGGCTTTGAAGCATTGGCGCCAGCCGATGTGGAGCCACAATGTGAAATACCACCCTGTTGTTTTCTGATGTCTAACCACGCACCGTTATCCGGTGCTGGGACCCTCTGTGGCGGGTAGTTTGACTGGGGCGGTCGCCTCCTAAAGAGTAACGGAGGCGCGCGATGGTTGGCTCAGGACGGTTGGAAACCGTCTGTTAGAGTGCAATGGCATAAGCCAGCCTGACTGCGAGACTGACAAGTCGAGCAGAGACGAAAGTCGGTCATAGTGATCCGGTGGTCCCTCGTGGAAGGGCCATCGCTCAACGGATAAAAGGTACGCCGGGGATAACAGGCTGATAACCCCCAAGAGCTCATATCGACGGGGTTGTTTGGCACCTCGATGTCGGCTCATCACATCCTGGGGCTGGAGCAGGTCCCAAGGGTTTGGCTGTTCGCCAATTAAAGTGGTACGTGAGCTGGGTTCAGAACGTCGCGAGACAGTTTGGTCCCTATCTGCCGTGGGCGTCGAAATTTGAGAGGAGTTGACCCTAGTACGAGAGGACCGGGTTGAACATACCTCTGGTGGACCTGTCATCGTGCCAACGGTGCAGCAGGGTAGCTATGTATGGACGGGATAACCGCTGAAAGCATCTAAGCGGGAAGCCTCCCTCGAGATAAGATTTCATCGAGCCGTGGAAGACCACCACGTTGATAGGCCAGATGTGGAAGTGCGGTAACGCATGGAGCTAACTGGTCCTAATTGCTCTTTTCGCGCTTGAGAGTCCCGCCATCAATGACAGCTCTGTTGAGCTCCATTGCGGCATGGATAATCAATCGAAACGCCTATAATTGGTCAAGACTAACATCTTAAATGCACGGCATCGATTTTAAGAACAACACAACACGTATAATGCGCCTGCTTCATAGCTTGGTGGCCATAGCGTTCGTGACCCACCCGATCCATCTCGAACTCGGCCGTGAAACCGAACAGCGCCGATGGTACTACCGCTCAAGCGTTGGAAGAGTAGGACGTCGCCAGGCTTTGTAGCTGGCGCATCATATGTGCACGTTGTTCAAGAACCCATTCACATGTTATTGCACCATACTTCACGTCGGTTGACGCGGGATGGAGCAGCCCGGTAGCTCGTCAGGCTCATAACCTGAAGGTCGTAGGTTCAAATCCTACTCCCGCAACCAACGATACCGGCGATAACAAATCGCCCATAAGCTCGGACTCCGAAAGGGGACTGGGCCTTTTTTGTTTGACGCAAATGTGAGTATCGCCGCGAGGTCGCCGCGCAGCGCGATCGTCAGTTCGTTGCCTTCGGGGATTAACACCACCTCGTCGATCAACTTGCGGAGCACTTCGACAGCCTCACCCTTGTCTTCATCATCAAAGAGGCGCTCGTGAAGCTCCGAAATCTGCCGTCGATAGATCTCGGCCATGTTCGAGAGCCGCCGACGATCGCTTTCATGATCCCGAATTCGCCGCTGAAGGACGACGGGGGTCTTTCAGGCCAGCAATATGTCGTTTCTGTCGATCCGGGGATCGGTCTGCTCGGCAACGAGCGTTTCACGCTGCATCCGCCGTTCCTGCCGCACCTGAACGAATTCTATGGTCGCAACGGCATCGTGCACTGGAACAAGGCGCGGGCCGAACCAGGATCGTTCGGGATTGTCGTCGGCGGATCGGCGCACGACCTCACCATACAGGCGATCGAGACGCGAAAGCTGTTCGAAGAGATTTTCAAGAGCGTCGGGATCTCGGCGGCCCCAAGTCCGGCCGGCCTCGTCTGCAACCGGCTCGTGCGCCAGATGGGTAGCGTCGATGCGTGTCGCGTCTTTCGGATCGGCGGCGTGCGTGATCTGATCGAACGTTATCAGCCGGACAGAAGCTTCACGACGAGTGCCGCAAAGCAGGCCATCCGCGCTGTAGGAAGTGACCATCCCCTCAGCGACTATGGAGCTTGTACATAGAGCCGCGCCCGCCGGCGTGCGCCTTACCAATGATGCGGTGCTGGCGCACCTGCTACGCAAGGAAGTATTCAGGCCCGGCCTCAAGCTCGATTGCCCAAGTTGCCGGCTCGAGTTCTGGCGATCGCTCGACGATATCCGAACGAACGCCGAATGCGAATATTGCGCGAACCTATTTCATGTAGGGCCGCAGTTGCGCGATCGGGACTGGGCCTATCGGCGATCGGGACTGTTCGGTCGGAACGATAATCAGGAGGGCGCGATCCCTGTCGTGCTGACCCTGTTGCAACTCCACCATCTGCACGAGCCGACCTCGTTTGCGATGACGACCGCAATGTTGCTCGAACCCTGATCTGCCCCCCGCTGAGTGGCCCAGAGACTATGATAGTCTGGACCACGAAAGGGACGACGGATGCCATTCAAGAAGCACAAGCCGGAAGAGATCATCGGCAAGCTGCGTGAAGTTGAGATCGTGCTGGCACAGGGGCATCGACGGCCGACGCGTGCCGGCGGATCGCTGTCAGCGAGCAGACGTACTACCGCTGGCGCAAGGAATATGGTGGGCTGAAAACCGACCAGGCGCGGCGGATGAAGGATCTGGAGAAAGAGAATCTGCGGCTGCGCCGGGCGATCTCGGACCTGACGCTGGACAAGTTGATCTTGCAGGAGGCAGCCCGGGGAAACTTCTGAGCCCTGCGCGACGACGGCGCTGCATCGATCATGTGCGACGAGAGCTTCCGGTGTCCGAGCGACGGATCTGCCGGGTGCTGGGTCAGCATCGATCGACGCAGCGCAAGGTGCCGCGTGGGGCGGATGACGAACAGGCGCTGTCCGAAGACATCATCGCGTTGGCAAAGCAATATGGTCGCTACGGCTATCGCCGGGTGACGGCATTGCTGTGCCATGCGGGCTGGACGGTGAACCATAAACGGGTCGAGCGGATCTGGCGGCGTGAAGGGCTCAGGGTGCCGCAGAAGCAACCGAAACGTGGTCGGCTGTGGTTGAACGACGGCTCGTGCATCCGACTGCGCCCGGAATATCCGGGGCATGTATGGGCGTACGACTTTGTCGAAGGCCGCACGCATGATGGTCGCAAGTTCCGCATCCTGACCATCATCGACGAGGCCAGTCGAGAATGCTTGGCGCTGGTCGTGGCACGGCAGCTCAAACATGAAGACGTGCTGGCAGCGTTGGCCGACCTGTTCGTCACACGGGGGCCACCGGCGCACATACGCTCGGATAATGGCGCCGAGTTTATCGCCAACGCGGTGCAGAAATGGCTCGGCCAGATCGGCGTGAAGACGCTCTACATCGCACCGGGATCACCATGGGAGAATGGCTATAATGAGAGCTTCAACGGGTCGCTGCGCGACGAACTGCTCAATGGCGAGATCTTCTACAGCCTCGCCGAGGCGAAGGTGCTTATCGAAGCCTGGCGCGGCATTACAACACCGTCCGCCCGCACCGCAGCCTTGGCTACCGACCACCGGCCCCGGAAACGGCCTCACCGCCTTATCCGGCCTCCGGTTCCGCTTCGCTCCACCTCCGCCCGGATATGGCGGCGGCGACCATAATCCACTAACAATCAACACGGTCCACTCGGCGGGGGCAGGTCAACCCAACGGGGCCGAGATCCAAAAATGTGAGACGGACTTCGTGTTTCTCGTCAATCGAGGCCGGGACCATCGGGTCCAGGTCGCGATCGGAGAGTGCAAGACGCGGAAACCGATCACTAAGGACGACGTCCAGAACCTCCTGCGCGCGAACGAACAACTCAGGCGCGGCTGGCATCCGCCGTTTTCTGCACGGCTATCGTGGCGTTGATGCCGCGATTTCCACCATCGAACCAGCAAAAACTCCATCGCCGATCGCCGTCGTTCCAATGAAGATGTCCGGATGCGCCTCAGTGAGCAGCTTCGATAATCTTTGCACGGTTGCGCTGTCCGAATTTCTGGACAGCGGATTTCAAGGTGCCTGCATAGACAAGTTAGTGCGACGACGGGGATAGGTCGATCGACGATTTATCGCCAGTTCGGCAACAAGGAAGGTCTGTTTCGTTTCATCGTTGCAAGAAAGATCGACCAGGTCCGCACCGAGACAATTGACTCATCTGGAGGAACTCACTTCGAGCAGCGCGTTGAAAATTTGGCCCGGAATGCGCTGGACGCCCATCTGGAACCTCAGTCAATTGCGATGCATCAATTATTGATACAGGAAGCAATCGAATTCCCGATCTCGCGAAATCCTATTACGATGCTCTGGTCATACGAGCCGGGCTTCCATTTGGGAGGCTTGTTAAGGAACGGGGAGATATGGCTCCCACAGAAGCGGTCATTCGCGCATTCTACACGCTCGCCACATTTGGCGTTCGGTATATCGCTTCGCTGGATTCAGTAGAGGATCATCAGCGGATGGTCGTATCCCGGCAAGTGGGACAATTGATCTGTAGCGGTGTTTTGCCCGCGTGTTCGTCGAAAACTTCGCGGTCTACGGAGTCCGCAAGGTCTGGCGGCGGATGATGCGGAAGGGTTTTCCCATTGTCCGCTGCACCACCATATCCCTTGCGCGAGTGGTAAAGCCTGCTCGCTAACCGCGATCTGCCGGCACGGCTCAGCAGTCGTTGCACCCGCCAGCACAATCTCAACTTCTCGCAGCTTGCCGATAACCTTCTCCGGCTTGTGCTTCTTGATCCGCATTCGTCGTCCCTTTCGTGGTCCAGATTATCATAGTCTCTGGGCCACTCGGACGGGGCAGATCATATTCGCGGCCGGCCTATCTGACGGACTTTATCGCGGGAATCGAAGCCTTCTGGAGCGAAGTCGGGCGCTTCACGCAGGTCCGTTTACGATATTATAATGATACCAGAAAGCTTGAAAAATCCGGTTCGTCTTTTCAGATTCAATCGAGCTTAGCGCGGTAAGTAACAGAACTTGTTGTATTATCGTCAGAGAACGGTGGTGCGCCTGACAGACTTCGAACTATGACCACCGACCATAGGGGACAGCACCGGAGGTGCGAGTCCTCTTACCGAGACCAGTTTACAATCATTTAGAGACCGTAATTCAGTCTTGCATAAAGAATGAATAGAGAAAATGTTCTGACGTCCGGCACCTTGTCGTTACTCGAATTTATAACCAAGTCCGCGCCTAAGGCTTTGATTTTTCATCCGAGGATGGCATCCGGCTTTAGCTGGCCTTCAGTTGAGGGGCTCGCGGTGGCTTGCCAGCCCCGCCGAGCGCTTTTACCAGCCCAACACTGGATTGTAGCCTCCGGGTTTTCAGGTCGATATTGGCGCGGCGAATGCGCAGGGCGGTAGTCTGAGCCGTTACGACGTCCAGATAACTGATTGCACCTTTAACATATCGATTGAGGGACAGTGTTTCGGCCTGCGAAGCAAGCCGTTCGGCGTGTTGTTCGGATTGGGCCTCGTCGCCCAGAAACCGGAGCTGGGATAAGTTGTCCTCAACATCCCTGAAAGCGTGCAGAACCTGCGCTCTATAGGCTGCGGTGGTTTGCGCCAATTTGCGCGCGCAACGGCCAGTTGCCCGCGCCGTCGTCCTCCGTCGAAAAGGTTCAGAACCGTACTCGGCCCGATCGACCACAGAATATTCGGCGCGCTGAACAGGCCCGGTAAGCCGGTATTTTGAAACCCGGCTTGACCACCGAGTGAAATTGCTGGGAAAAATGCAGCCTTCGCCACCCCGATGCCCGCATTGGCCGCGAACATACGGCGCTCAGCCGCCGCAACGTCGGGTCGGCGCTGGAGTAACGTTGACGGCAGCCCGGTCGGAATGATCGGTATTGCAAGTTCGGTATGCGCGGACTTGATCGAAAAGCTTGAGGCGGGCTGGCCCACCAGACTGGCGATTGCGTGCTCGACAAGGGCTCTGGCGGCCCTAACATCGGAGAGTGTGCTTGAGCCTCGGCCAGTTGAGCGCCCGATCTGCCCGTATCGATTCCCGAAGCAATGCCACCGCGAAACCGTCGGCCAGTAATCGCATCTGCCTGTGCATAGGCATCCGCTGTGGCAGACAAAAGCGCGAGTTGGTCATCATAGCCACGCAACGCCACATAACTCGCTGCGAGTTCGGCTTCGAGACTGAGCCTGACTGCGGCCATATCATCGTTGCTCGCCTCGGCTTCTGCTTTTCCGCAGCAACGCTGTTCCGCACGCGGCCCCAGAGGTCGAGTTCATAACTCGCAACCCACTGACCGTATCAGCCGAATAAATGTCCGGCTGATTGGAGCCGCGCAGCGGCCGATCATCGGACTGACGATTGCGGCTCAGGTCCGCGTCAAACCCGACATGGGGAAAGAGGTTTGATCGGGACTGCGTGAGATAGGCAGCGGCCTCATCGTAACGAGCGAGTGCTTCATCAAGGGTCGGGTTATGGGTATCAATGTCTTTCTCAAGACCGTTCAGCGTGTTGTCGCCGTAGCGCGTCCACCAATCCTCATGTGGTGATAAATCAGCCGGGACTGCGGGCAGCCATGCCCCCGCTTCCTTGTACGACGCAGGTACAGGCGTAACGGGCGGACGGTAAGCTGGCGCAAACGAGCAACCGGCTAGTGCCGCCGTGGCAGTCAGCGCGATAATGCTGATCGCAGGTTACCCATGGGTCGTTTTTCCGATCCGCACGCGTTCGCCCTGAGCCAGCGAGTCGGGTGGATTGTCGATAATTTTGGCATTGCCGGGCAGCCCCGCCGTCACTTCGACCGTCCCGCCAAGATCGTGTCCGATTACGATGTTTCGCATTTGGACGCGCTCGCCGGGGCAATCATCGCCACCTGTGTTCCAGCCGCGCGAAATATCAGCGCGCTGGATGGAATTTGCACGGTGCCAGCGCGTCCGGGGACCGAGAACTTTACTTCAGCATATCCCCCTGGCTTCAGAGCGCCACCGGGGTTGTCGGCTAGCAACTGAACCTCAAACGTTCCCGTCTGGCCGTTAATCGCCCCGGAGTTTCCAATGATATGCGCATCGAAGCTTCGCCCCGGAAAATCGGGCAATGTGAGCGTTGCTTCGAGACCCGGGTCATCTCGGCTGAATAAGCCTGAGGCACACTGACATAGACGCGGATCTTTTGGATGTCGGCAACCGCAAATATCGGCTGCTGATTGCTGACGCCAGGCCCTACCAGATCGCCGATGTCGGCATTCCTTGTGGTCACTACTCCAGAGAAAGGTGCGCGGATCGTGGCAAATGTCTTGGATGCGAGCAGTCGATCGAGATTTGCAAGAGCGGCCTGTACCGACGCATTCTTGCTGGCCAGATCGCCGTTCTTTTCTTCGGCTTCCTGCTTCGAAACCGAATTGGTGGTAAGCAGGTCGTTCCACCGTGCCGCAGTGCTTCGGGCCAAACCGGCATTGGCACGTGCGCTCACCACTTCGGCGCGTGCCTGCGCAATCTGCTGGTCGAGCTCGGGCGTGTCGATCTTGCAAGAGGCGTGCCTGCTGGAACGATCGCCCCAATGTCGCGATACCAGGCGTTGAGATAGCCGTTTACCCGGGCATACAGCTTTGCGGCATTCCACGCCTGCATAGTGCCGGGGAGTGCTAGCGCATCAGTCGCTGCGGACGCTTTTACCGCAACCAGCTGAACTGTAGGAATCGACCGCGCGTCGGACCATGTTTCTGCGGCATTTGTTTCATGGGCGCGGCTGATCGTGCCTGCTGCAACGACGCCAACAGCGATGAGGGCAGCGATAATTCCGGCGCGCTTCAACCCCTTGGGCGCTGCCGGTTCGGTTGCGGGCGTTTCACTCTGCATAAACTGGCTCTCCGCTGAGCGTGGTCTGGGGTGGTGATGGCGCATCGATGCGCCGATATTTCCGGTGCGCGATGCTGAAGAGGACGGGTACGAAGACGAGCGTTGCGATCGTTGCGAAGATCAGCCCGCCGATGACGGCGCGGCCCAGCGGCGCATTCTGTTCGCCCCGTCACCAAGCCCGAGGGCCATTGGAGCCATGCCGATAATCATCGCCAGCGCCGTCATGATGACGGGTCGAAAACGCGTCTCTCGGCTTCAATGGCGGCCGTTAAAGCATTTCCCGTCACTTCAAGCCGTTCACGCGCAAAACTGATGACCAGAACGCTGTTGGCGGTTGCCACGCCCATACACATGATTGCGCCGGTCAAGCGGGGACTGAGAGGCGTATGGGTTGCGAACAACATCCATACGATCCTGCAAGGGCGGCAGGGCCGAGACGATGACCGCTCGACCCACGACTGAAAATTCACGACGATCAGAAGGTAAATCAGGACAATCGCGCCAAGCAGACCAAGGATCAGTCCGGTGAAGGCCGCATTCATGGTCTGGACCTGACCGCGCAGAACGACAGTCGCACCCTTTGGCCGATCATGTTCGGTCGCCTTTATGATCCGGTCGATGTCCGCGGCGACAGCGCCAAGGTCACGGCCCTGCGTTGTTGCATAAACATCATAGGAGGGTTGAACGGCATAATGCGAGATCACTGCGGCGATGGTTCTCTATGCATCGTGCCGAGCGCACCCAGAATCTGGAAGTCGCCGGGCTTCGAGCCGGTAATCGGAATATTTTGCATCTGTGACATCGTGTCGGTCCGATATTGCGGTGTCTGAACGACAATAGGGTAGGAGACACCATTCTTCGGGTTGAGCCAGAATGCTGGCGCAACCTGAAAGCTGCCGGCAAGATTGACCGACAGGCTCTTGGTCACATCATTTTCGGTAATGCCCAGGCGGGTGGCCTGATTGCGATCCACGTCGAACGCAAGTTCCGGATAATCGCTGGCTGCTGGAGTCTGACGTCGGCAATGCCAGCAATATGAGACAGTTTTTCAACGAGCTCATGCGCATAGGCCTCGCCACCCTTGATATCGGGTCCGCCGATTTGCACATCGATGGCGCAGGCGCACCAAAGTTCAAAATCTGGCTGACGATGTCGGCGGGAAGGAACGAGAAGATCGATCCTGGAAAACTGTCGGGAAGCACTTTGCGCAGTTCCTGAACGTAGCGAGCGGTCGGACCATGATCCTTGGTCAGAGTAATGAGAACATCGCCGTCTTGAGGACCAACGCCGCCGGTGTTGGAATAAGCGCGATTGCCGCTGACCGGCATGCCGATGTTATCGACGATCGAAACGATCTGATCTGCCGGAATGATCTGTCGGATGCGATCCTCGATATGATCGAATTCCGCCGCTGTTTCCTCGATCCGGGTGCCCACGGGTGCCCTGACATGCAGATTGATCTGACCGGCGTCGATTGCAGAAAAAAATTGCGCCCAAGCAACGGCACCAGGCCGAACGAGATAAGAACCACGGCCATGAATGCGGGATGAAGACGCGCCGACGGGCGAGCGCGAAGGCCAGAACCGACAGATAATAGCCGCGGACGCTCTCGAACCGCTGTTCAAACTCATGTTGAAAAATCCGAAATGGGTTTCGACTTTTTGGGCGTCCGGTCAGAGCGTCGTGGCTCGCCATGATCTGCCCGGTATGTTCGGTTGCATGATCCCGGAGCAAATAATTGCCCATGGCGGGTACGATCGTGCGTGACAGCACGAAGGACGCGATCATCGCGAAGACAACCGCCTTGGCCATTGGCGCAAACAGGAAGCCGGCAATTCCGGGCAGGAAGAACATCGGCACAAAGGCAATGCAGATACACAATAGCGATACCAGCGCCGGTCCACGATCTGATTGGCACCGTCGAGGATCGCTTGCCGGACTGGTTTGCCCTGTTCGAGATGCCAGTTGATATTTTCGATGGTCACGGTCGCGTCGTCGACAAGAATGCCAACGGCAAGCGCCAGACGCCAAGCGTCATGATGTTCAACGTTTCGCCAACGGCCGACAGGCCCGCGACGGCCGCCAGAATGGCAAGCGGGATGGACGTCGCGATAATCAGCGTCGATCGCCATGACCCAAGGAACAGAAGGATCATGAGCGATGTCAGCGTGGCCGCGATCACGCCTTCGGTGATTACACCCGATACGGCTTTCACGAAAAGCGACTGATCGGAAAGCAACTGAACATTGAGACCGGCGGGCAGCGTTTCGCGTAGCTTTGGCAGTAGCGCCTTCACCTCATCCACAATCGCTATCGTGGATGCCGCACCGCTTTTCAGCACGGTCATCAGGACCGCCGACCTCCGTCAACGCGCACAATGTTGCGTTGTGGTGGCGAGCCGTCGTGAACATGGGCGACATCGCGCATATAGACCGTGCTGCCATCAACGGTCTTGATCGGAAGGTCGTTCAGGCGGTCAACCGCTTCCGGACTGTTATTGAGACGAAAATTATACTCATATTGCCCGATCTTCGTCGTCCCGGCGGGAACGATCTGGTTCTGCGCAGCCAAGGCGGCACCGACATCGCTCGCCGACAGGTGGCGCGCTTGTAAGGCAGCGGGATCGAGATCAATCTGGATCTGGCGCTCACGCCCTCCATAGGGGGACGGCACAGCGGCACCTTGCACTGCTGCCAGTCCCGGACGGAAAAATTTTGCCCCAGATCGTAGATTTTCTGTTCGGACAGCGTTTTCGATGACAGGGCGATCTGAAGGATCGGCACGGTCGAGGCGTTGTAATTCAGAATGGAGGGCGGGGTGATGCCGGTGGCATCTGCTTCAGGACAGTTTGCGAAGCCGCAGTAACCTGCGCCGATGCCGTCCTGATATCGACACCGGGCTGGAAGAATATCTTGACGACCCGACGCATTCAGAGACTGGCTTTCAATATGGTCGATATCGTTGACTGTCGTCGAAAGCTGACGCTCATAATAATAGATCACACGCCCAGCCATGTCTTCGGGAGGCAGTCCGCGATACGTCCATACCACCGCGATGACGGGTATCTTGATGTCGGGAAAAATGTCGGTCGGTGTGCGAACCCATGCGATCGTTCCCGACAGGAGAATCAGGATCGCAAGAACAATGAACGTGTAGGGCTTGCTGAGCGCGAGTTTGACGAGCTGAAGCATGGTCATCCGATCATTTAACGGTGTCGGTGGCGCATCGCTTGGGGGGGGGGGAGCGTCACCGACCCACAATCCGTTCGACCTTTTTGGGCGATGTGGCGAGTGAAATTAAATTCACCGCGCAACCTTTGGGGCGTCAGACCGGAATAGTGATCCGGGCAATCAGCCCCGGGCTGCCGTCTTCAAAGCTGAGCGCGAACCCATGTAAATGAACGATTGCCGCAACGACGCTGAGGCCCAGTCCTGACCCTGGCAAACCTGCCGCGTGCGCGCCCCGGTGGAAACGCTGCAAGACTGCATCACGCTCCTCAACCGCTATGCCCGGCCCATCGTCTGCAATGTCGATCTGGACTATGCCCGACAATCGCGTGATGGCAATCGATGCCGATCCTCGCGCAAATTTTATCGCATTGTCGACGAGATTGCTGACCGCCTCGAACAAGAGCTTGTCGTCGGCCTCGATCGATGACGGACTACAACTGTGTACGACAAGGGCAACGCCACGCTCCTCTGCCAGAGGTTCGTAAAGTTCAAATACGTTCTGAAGCAGGTCAACCAGATCTATTGTTGCAAAGCCCGAACGTCGGGCGCTCGCTTCGATTTCGATATTCTTAACAGCGCGGCGAAACGGTCAAGAACCTGATCGAGGTCGGCAACCGCCTTTTCCGCAAGATTGGCAAAGCTGGGCGTATTGTCCGGAAGAAGCTGCGCTCGATGAAGATGGCCGCGCAGTCGGGTTAAGGGCGTTCGCAAATCATGGGCTACTGCATCGGTAATGCCTTTGACCTGCGCCATGACCCTTGCGACATCTTCGACCATCACGTTTACCATGATGGCAAATTGGTCGAGCTCGTCATGCCGTCCTGAAACGGGCATCCGTATATCGAGCCGCCCCGAGGCAATTTCGCGGCTGGCGGCCTGAAAATCTCTCACCCTTCGCAAAGGCCTCACACTCAGGGCAATGGCGCCAGTGCGACGCTAATCATCATGGCGAGCCCGGTCGCGATGACTATTTCCAGAAGCCGGTGCTGAAGATCGCGGATTTGACTAATATCGCGCCAATAATGATGGTTTCGTCGGACGTTTGGACGGAAATGAGCCGCAGGGGGCCGTGATCTGCGCTTCGTTCTATTTCGAAGGGACGATGGCGAAGAAGTTGTTTCTGAACGCGAATATTACCAGAGAGTTGCTCGCCAAGCGGCGAAAGCAACGCGACATAGTCGAGGCCCGCCTGATTGCTTTGTACCTTGAGCGCGATTTGCGCCAAAGCTGTGTCTGGGGCACGCCCAGTAAATGGGCAACCTGTCCCGAAGGATCAGGTCGTTTCGCGCCGTGAGCTCGCGCACCGTCATGGCGTATATCAGCCCGAGCAGAGCGATCATTCCGATAGCGAAGGCGAGGCTAAGCCTGAGGGTCAGGCGAACGTGCTTGTGCGCCGCAGATCGCTGAAGCGGAGCCGGTCAGCAGGCATCGAGGCGATATCCTTCGCCTTTGACAGTCGTGATGAGCGACGGGCGCTCTGGCCGGTCCAGTTTCTTGCGCAGACGTGCAATATGAACATTTATCAAATTGGCGCCAGGATCGAAATGATATCCCCAGACCTTGTCGAATATAATCCGGCGGCTCATCGTCTGGCTGCATTTCGGGCGAGAAATTCGAGCAGCCGAAATTCGATATGCAACAGCCGAACGGACTGGCTCTATCCTCACAATACGCTTGATAAGATCAATCTCGAGCGCGCCGAGGTTGATTAGAGCATCATCTGTCGAAGCATGGCTCCGGCGAATCAGAACCTCTATCCGGGCAACCATTTCGCCGGGAGAGAAAGGCTTAACCAGATAATCATCGCCGCCCGCACGTAGACCGGCAATGCGTTCATCGACATCGCTAAGGCGCTGATCATCAGCACCGGCGTATCGATTTTATACTCGCGTAATTTTGCCACGAGGCTCAATCCGTCGAGACCGGGCAACATTCGATCGAGGGTGATCGCATCGAACCGCTCAGCAGACGCGCATTCCAACGCGGCCAAACCGTCGGCGATCCAGACTGTTTCATGGCCTTGTGCGACCAGCTCGATCCTGATGTCCTCTGCGGTGGCAGGGTCGTCCTCAATCACAGAATTCGTGGCATAGTGTCAGCGTACAAGCGGAGGGCAGGGCGGCAAGTCACGATTTATGCCGCCGCCTCTCGACAGCCTTGCCCTCGGGCCAAATCGCGAGAGTTTGGTATGGGTTTCAATGACACTGCCAGGTTCGGTCGATTGAAAAGCCTGTCGCCTTGTCGTTCACGATGTTCATCCGAATATTCCAGAGAATGTCATCGGAGAGTTCAGATCCGATCTCTAAGGCGCGGTATGTCAGAGCGAGATTTTTGGCTCCAACTGAGTGATTGGCAACGGACAAACACTGCGACGTGCCATCGCTGATGGATCAATTGCCCTTTTGCGCAAAAATGGCGAGTGAAATGAATTTCACCTTGAACATTCTAAAAGTGGATCGGTTGCCACTCGTTATTGTCACGAATGACACTTTACCATTTGGCGCTGGTAAAGTGTCATTCGTGACAAAGCGCATCGCATTGAATTTACAGGATTCACACGAGTCCTTGTTTGTGCTCTGTTCACGGCATGGACTTGCTTCACCCCAACACCCCCGCGACCATCGGCGCGATCCTGCATCGGTTATCGGCGCAATCGGCGCGGCCCCGTTATGCGTTTCTTGTTCTGAACCTTATTTCAGAAGCCGCTGACGCGCGCGGAGAGGCGGGGCCATTTATTCCGCAACCCGGCGGTGCCATCCCGATCCGCGACTGGCTGACTGAACAGCTAATGCCCGTTTCCGCCCGCGACGGTCGTCGTGGCCTGCTCCGCGAACGCCTGCGCGAAGAAATGGTCGAAAGCGATCCTGAAACCGTCGATGCCGAGATCGAAGCCGCAGTACAGGAACGCGCACTGGCGGTCGGCAAAACCAACGTCAGCCGCGCCGTGTCCGATCTCGTCCGCGCGGCCTTGTCGAGCGCCATTATGCCGGTTGGGTAAAAGACCATGCCAATCGCGGCGCGGACGGCACGCGGTTTATACCGTTGCGTGCGAAGCGATGTCGGTCCTGGTGGGGGGTGCGCGGCCCGATCAAATTCCATTGCTATAGGGTTTGACCAGCCACCGGCCTTAGCGGACCATCAATAACCCGCCATCGACCGCGAAAATTTGCCCCGTAATGAAGCGCGCGCCATCCGTGCAGAGAAACAACATCAGCGGCACCAGATCGCGGTCGGCTTCGCCCAGACGACCATCGATCGGCATATCCGCAGCCAGACGCGCGTCGAGCGCTGCCAGCCTTTCATCGGACATTTCGGATCGTGTCCTGGCATACATCGGCGTGCTAATCGCGGGGGCTATCATGTTCACCGTTACGTTGTGCTGGCCCCACTCCTTGGCGGCCGTCCGCGACCACGCGATGACAGCACCCTTGGTCGCCGAATAATGCGCCTTGTTGGGAAGGCCTGACACGCCAGCCCCGGACGCGAAGTTGATAATGCGGCCACCGCTCGCCGACAGCAACCGGAACGCCGCCTGATTTGTCAGCATCGTCCCCGCGCGCGTTGACAGCGAATACCTGATCCCATGCGTCAGGCGTGATTTCGGCAGCGGGGAAGCGGGAGCGATCCCGGCGGCATGGACAAGGCTATCCAATCCACCGAGCAGCGCCGACGCTTCGCCGAATGCCGCGTCGACCGAAGCTTTATCGGAGACATCGCATCGCACGAAACCAGCTATGCCTGCCGCTTGGGCTTCGGACCGGCCAGCGGCTTCGTTCAGGTCGAGCGAAACGACCCGCGCCCCGGCTTTGGCGAGCGGTGCCAGCAACGCTGCACCCATACCGCTGGCACCTCCGGTGACGATGATCCGCTGTCCGGTAAGGTCGGTCATGTTACCATGTCCCGCCATCGACGCGCAGCAGGGTTCCGGTCACATAGCTCGAAGCGGGACTGGCGAGGAACAGCGCCGAGCTAACGACCTCCTCGGGCCTGCCCGGTCGACCAACGGCGTTATTCTGCTTCTCACGCGATTCATCGGTCCAGCTTTTGGCGATGTCGGTCAGGAACGGCCCGCCGATAAGGTGTTCACGCGAACCTTGGGACCGTATTCAATGCGCAAACGACAGGGTCATGGCATTGAGTGCCGCCTTCGACGAACCGTAAGGCACGATCTCGGGCAGTGGCATCACGCCGCCAGTCGATGAAACATTGATGATCGTGCCACCATCGCCATCCATCATGCGCTTGGCGATCTGGCTGGCGAGGCGGAATGGCCCCTTGAAGTTGAGATTGACTACGCTGTCGAACAGTTGCTCGGTGACGTCGTGGCTCGGCATACGGGGACCCATGCCGGCATTGTTGACGAGGATGTCGACGCGGCCGAATTCGGCATAGGCGGCCTCTATCAGCCGGTCGATCTCGTCCCATTTCCCGACATGCGCGCCGACCGCGAGGGCGCGACGGCCCAGCGCACGGACCTCCTGCGCTGCCGCCTCGCAATTCTCGATCTTGCGACTGGCAATGACGACGTCCGCGCCATGTGCGGCAAAGGCGCGGACCATTTCGAGACCGAGACCCCGGCTTCCGCCCGTGACGAGCGCAACCTTTCCGGTCAGGTCGAACAGCGGGTCGATCAT